>NC_020054.1:6275814-6575814 GCF_000331105.1 Fibrella aestuarina BUZ 2
CCTGCGTGTAGATGACCTGTTCACTGTGCATGGTATGCGCCCGCACGTCGGTCGTTTTGATCGGTTGGAACGTACCTGCGCCCACGTGCAGCGTCAGTGTATCGTGGGCGATACCGCGTTGGGCCAAGTCATCGAAAACTGCGTCGGTAAAATGCAGGCCTGCTGTCGGTGCTGCTACGGCGCCTTCCTGCCGGGCATAAACGGTCTGGTAGGCGGTACTGTCGGCTTCCGTAGCAGCGCGTTTGAGGTAAGGCGGCAGCGGCATCTGCCCCGCCTGCTGCACGATTTCAGCAAACGAAACAGGAGCGGGTTGCCAGCGGAACCGTATCTCGTTGGTATCAGCATCGGCCCATTCGGCGGTTAACACGGTATCGCCAAGGGGCATCTGCAAGACTTCATCGGCTTTCCAGCGTTTCCGGTTGCCCACCATGCACTGCCACATGGTCTCGCCCAGATCGGCCATCGCGCTGGTAATCGGGCGGTCGGCGGGGGCGGGGTTTAGCAGAAACAGTTCGACGATGCCACCGGTAGCGCGGGTAAAAAGCAGCCGCGCCGGAATCACCTTCGTATTATTGAAGACCAGATAACTGTCGGGCGGGAGCAGATCGGGCAGTTCGCGGAACGTATGGTGCGCGAGTTGGCCCTGTCGGTAGACCAGCAGCTTCGACCCATCGCGCTGCGACAGGGGAAACCGGGCAATGCGCTCGTCGGGCAGGTCGTATTGAAACTGATCGAGTACTAAATCAGGCAGCATCGTCGACCGGGGGTTTCATCATCAGCCGCACGGGTAGCGAAACGATCACGATACCCAGAATAGCGGTACTGAGCGGCAACAACCAGGCGTAATCGGAAGCGCCCACGTTGGTGCGGTTGTTATTGTTCAAGAACGAGAGTACCATCAGGCCCAGCGCCAGGATGGTATTGAACGCCGCAGCCAGGGCATAGAACCAGTCGACGTACACCGCCGCCAATTCCTGCCGGTAGCCCTGCCACTGGGCCGGATTTGGGTTCGGAATTTTGTCGGCGGGTAGTTTAGGAAACAGCTTCGCCACGGCGTTGGTGACCACATAAACCAGAATGAAGAGAGCCACACTGGTATAAAAAACGGTTTCCCGGCTGAAATACTTCACGGCTTGACCTTCTTCGTTGAACCGAAACGCAACGTCGATCGGATACGAGATATAGCTACTTAACAGCAACCCAACAAAACCCAGAATGGACAGAATCCGCCAGGTACGGATAAAAAAAGAACCAGCGCGCATAGCTTTGGTTTAACAAGTGAAAATGGGCTGCAAAGGTACGACTGTTAACTGATTGGAACGCGGATTGAACGGAAGCAGCGGATGCACACGGATTTTTATTTCAACAATGCCTGCACGCCACTTGCTTTTCTTCACCTGTGCAGGCATCTGGTTCATTCGATTAATCGGTGTATATCCCTTGCCTCCGTTTCGTCCGCGTTCACCTTACCACTGATATATGAAAATTTACACTCGAACGGGCGATGCCGGACAGACATCGCTCATTGGTGGCCGGCGGGTGAGCAAGGCCAATTTGCGAATCGACACGTATGGCACGGTCGATGAACTCAATGCCTGGATTGGGCTGCTGCGCGATCAGCCGATTAACGCCAATCGTCGGCTGCTGCTGAAAGAGATTCAGGACCGCCTCTTTACGGTCGGGGCCGAGCTGGCGACTGATCCGGGTAAGACGATCCGCAAGGCGCTGCCCGCTATCGTCGACCATGACATAACACGCCTGGAAAACGAGATGGATACGATGGATGACGACCTGCCCGAGCTACGCCAGTTTGTGCTGCCAGGCGGGCACGCGTCGGTGTCGTACTGCCATTTGGCCCGAACGGTCTGCCGCCGGGCCGAACGCCTCGCCATCGCGCTCAACGACGACGCCGAACAATTCGGCGGCCCGGTTGACCCGCTTGTGCTAACGTACCTGAATCGGCTCTCGGATTACCTGTTTGTGCTCAGCCGCAAAATGGCGAAGGAACTCGACGCCGAGGAAGTTACGTGGGAGCCGAGGGTGTAAGCCACCGTAGACAGTATGCCGTAGCGAATAAATAGGCACCGATAGCCTCTTACCTGCCACGGCATACTGTTCACGGTAATCAGTCTCTGCCCAGCATCATCCGGTCAACGGAGTAGTAGTTGGACTGATGCGCCCAGATCAGGATGAAGAAGATGATCGAATAGATCAATTGCGAGGCCACCACGTCCCATTTCTGCTGAAACGACGTACCCACGGTCAGGGCCATCATGAGAACACCCGCCACAAACGCCGATACGCGGGTGAAGAGGCCAATGGTCAATAGCAAACCCAGGATCAGCTCGATATACGACAGGGCGGTGCCAAACACATACACGGCAAAGCCAGGCAATGGGGTCTGACTAAAATCGGCCACCATTTTGTCACGAAATGCGCCCACGCCTTTGGCAAAACGGGAAATGGCATGGAACGAGAAATTGATGCCAATGGTGAGGCGTAATAAGAGGTAAGCCAAAAACTGATCAGACATTTTCATACGTACATGAGGCAAAAATCAATGAATCGACGCGGTCTGGCTCAGTAGCAGACCTATCCTATGGAAAACGACGAGTCAGGCGATTTATCCGTTTCCGCGAAGAAATTGTTTAGTTTACGGCTAACCCCGTGATACCGAGCGCGTATTTTTCTATTTTTGTTGTCAAAGCAACTAATTATGCGTTTGGCGTTTCGTGCCTGACGTTTCGCGTTACGGCAATACCCAACAGGTTGATGGTGAAGGCCAACGTTAAACGACAGACATCAGATAGCAAACGCATCCCTATACCATGACGACTGACTTGCTCCAGATTGAGATGCAGAAGGTGCCGCAGAGCCGCATCAAGGAAGTTGATTTCAACAACTTGCCCTTTGGCAAGCACTTTTCCGACCACATGTTTGTGGCCGATTATGTCGATGGCGAATGGACCGACCTGCGGATCGTGCCCTTCAGCGATTTTTCGTTCAATCCAGCCCTGTCGTCGTTGCACTATGGTCAGTCGATTTTCGAAGGCCTTAAGGCGTACAAGAACGAGGCGGGCGACGTGCTGACGTTCCGCGCCCGCGACAACTGGGCGCGTATGAACGAGTCGGCTAAGCGGATGTGTATGGCTACCATCCCGGAAGAGGTGTTCATGGGCGGTCTGGAAGCCCTGCTCCGCACCGATGCCGACTGGGTACCCAATCAGGCGGGCAGCTCGCTCTACATTCGTCCTTATATGTTTGCGACCGATGTGTTCCTGGGTGTAGCCCCGTCGAAGACCTACCGGTTCTGCATTTTCACCTGCCCGGTTGGTGTGTATTACGCCAAGCCGCTGAAAGTAAAAGTCGAACTCGACTACATTCGGTCGGCACCGGGCGGCGTGGGTTACGCCAAGTGCGCGGGTAACTACGCCGGTTCGATGTACCCCACCCTGCTGGCCCAACAAGCTGGCTACGATCAGCTGATCTGGACCGACGCGACCGATCACCAGTACATCGAAGAATCAGGCACGATGAACGTCATGTTCATCATCGACGGCAAGCTCGTTACGCCGGCCACGTCGGATTCGATCCTGCGCGGCGTAACCCGCGACAGCATCGTGCAGATTGCCCGGAGCTGGGGCATCACCGTCGAAGAGCGGAAAGTGTCGATCAATGAAGTCATCGAAGGTATTCAGAATGGCTCGGTGACCGAAGCTTTTGGTGCGGGCACGGCCGTTGTGGTGTCGCCTTTCCAGGCTATCGGCTACGAAGGAACTGACTATATGCTTCCCGAACGCGCCCCGGCCGATTCATTTGCCGTTCGCGTGAAAGACTACATGACCGACCTCCGCACGGGCAAAATTGACGATCCGTTCGGCTGGGCAGTAAAGATCTAAGCATTCCATTTTATACGTAGAGACCGTTCTGGCGGTGTGGCAACAGCTTGCCGCATCGCCAGAACGGTCTCTACGTGTTTCTACCCTATCCCTATGCGTTTACTGTTCTTTTTGTGCTTCCTGCTGACGGCAGGCTTCCGGAGCGACAGACCGGCTTACCAGCTTTTTACCCAAACGGGCAAAGCCACATCGTTCGACAAACTGGCGCGCGATGCCGCCAAGGCCGACGTAGTGCTCTTTGGCGAACTGCACAACAACCCGATTTGCCACTGGCTTCAGGTGCAATTGATGCAGGAACTGGTGCAGGCGCGGGGTAAGCAGCTTGTGCTGGGGGCCGAGATGTTTGAAGCCGACAACCAGAAAGCCCTCTCTGGGTACGTTAGTGGGCAGTTATCGGCCAAGGAGTTTGCCCAGCAGGCGCGACTATGGCCCAACTACAACACCGACTACCGGCCCGTTGTCGACTTGGCGCGCGAACAGAAACTGCCCTTCATCGCCACCAACGTACCCAGGCGGTTTGCCTCGCTAGTCGCCAGGCAGGGGCTGCCCGCCCTCGATACGTTATCGGCAGCCGACAAACGGCAAATGGCCTCCCTCCCACTCACCGTCGACCTGACGCTACCCGGCTACAAGGGGATGCTCGACATGATGGGAACCCACGGCGGGCAGGCCTCAGCGGGAACCAGCGCCCAAGCCAATGGCGCCGCCGAAAACTTTGCCCGGGCGCAGGCGCTGAAAGACGCCACGATGGCGCGGTTCATCCTCGAAAACTGGAAACCGGGCCAGACATTTCTGCACCTGAACGGCGATTACCACTCCAAAAACTTTGAGGGGATCGTCTGGTACCTGCGCCAGCAGAAGCCCGATTTAAACATTGTCACGATTTCGTCGGTTGAAGCCGAAGCCATTCTGAAAGCTAAACCCGACTGGAAAGGCCTGGCTACCTACATACTGGCAATTCCCGCCGATATGACGAAGACGTATTAAGTTTGAGGTTATAGCACCGAAGCTCCAGCTTCGGTTGCGCGACGCGGCATAGACAACCGAAGCTGGAGCTTCGGCATTACCTGAACCATGACCATTCAATTTATGGGCGCTGCCCGCACCGTAACGGGCAGTAAGCACCTCATCACAACCAGCAGCGGTTACAAAATCCTGCTCGACTGCGGCCTGTTTCAAGGCATCAACACCGACGAACTGAATCAGGAATTCCATTTCGATCCGGGCGAGGTCGACGCGCTGATTCTATCGCACGCGCACATCGATCACACAGGGCTGGTGCCCCGGCTGGTTCGGCAGGGATTTAAGGGGTCTATCTACGCCACGCCGGCTACCATCGACCTCTGCCAAATCATGTTGCGGGATAGCGCCCGGATTCAGGAAAAAGACCTCGAACGCGTGAACCGCCGCCGTCAGAACCGGGGCGAGGCCGAACTGGAACTGCTCTATGACGAAGATGACGTGCAGCAGGCCCTTGACCAGATGCAGCCGGTCGATTACGGCAAACGGACGTACCTGACACCCGACATCAGCTTTCTGTATACCGATACGGGCCATTTGCTAGGGAGTGCCGCCATCAGCCTGAGCATCAAAGAGCCGGGTGCCGACGGCAAGCCTACCGAGAAGCGCGTTTTCTTCAGTGGCGACATCGGCCGACCCGACGACAAGATTTTGCGCACCTTCGAGACGTTTCCGCAGGCCGACTACATCCTGTGCGAATCGACCTATGGCGACCGGATTCACGAGCCGGAGCCCGACATGAAAGCCCACCTGTTGCGGATTGTGCAGGAAACTTGTGTCGACAACCGGGGCAAGCTGCTGATTCCCGCCTTTGCCGTCGACCGGACGCAGGAATTAATCTACGCCCTCGATCAGCTCTCGAGTGAAGGAAAACTCCCCGTCATTCCCGTTTACATCGACTCGCCCATGTCGGTGAGTGCGACGCGCGTGATGCAGGATCATGAGGAAAACTTCAACCCAGAGATTCTGGCCTACATCAAGAAGGACGGCGACGCCTTCGATTTCCCGAACCTGCACTACATCTCCGACGTAGAAGACTCGAAGGCGATCAACAACCGGCCGGGGCCGTGCATCATCATCGCGCCCTCGGGCATGGCCGAGGCGGGGCGGATCAAGCACCACATCAAAAACAACATCGAAGACCCGAGCACGACTATCCTGTTTGTGGGCTATGCGTCGCCCAATAGCCTCGGCGGCGTGTTGAAGCGTGGCGACCGGGAGGTGACCATTTTCGGGGAGAAATTCGAGGTACGTGCCCACATCGAGGTGATGGATTCGCTCTCGGCCCACGGCGACGCCAACGAAATGCTGCAATTTTTAAGCTGCCAGAACCCTGCCGCCGTAAAAACGCTCTTTCTAGTGCATGGTGACTACGAGAAGCAACTCATCTGGAAAGGTAAACTGACCGCCGCTGGTTTTCAGCACATTGTCATTCCCGACCTGTACGAGCGGGTAGAGCTGTAGCCGCTACCTAGACCTATAAGGTTTCAAAAAACCTTATAGGTCTACCAGCCCAGCAACATTTTTTTCAAAAAACCCTTGCAAAAGGCCATTTGAGCCTATTACCTTTGCAGTCCCAACACGAGGGAAAGTATCTGCCGAAGTGGTGAAATTGGTAGACACGCACGTTTCAGGGGCGTGTGTCTTTACGGACATGCGAGTTCGAGTCTCGCCTTCGGCACCAAGCCTGCTAGATTACTAGCAGGCTTTTTTATTGTCTGGCCATGCGTTTTCACCGCTCAGTATAGAATCGGAAATAAATAGCGGTAAAGCAACGTATTCTCGTTTGTAGACAAACTAACACCATGCTTTTGCCATGACGTTTGCCTCCTTACTAGCCGTCTGCACTGGCTTGATCAGCCTGCTACAACCGAACGAGTCGACGATATCAAAACAGGACTCAGGTCGCTTAAAGTCGCCTCCCCAATACGCTTTAACGGCTAATCAGCATCAGCGAAAACGTGTCTTTTCGTTGGTGGTACGTCCAGGCAAGACACAATCAGGTACAGCCATTAATCTGCCCGTTGGTATTGATGAGCGGACCGTAATGGTTCGTTCAGGAGGAAAGCGGCTTACATCAGATGAGGGATACTTAGTCGTTCCGAGCGCAAACCGGATTCGGATACTGGACGACCGCGCCTTACAATCAGGCCAACCACTGATTATTTCTTACGAACTGCTGACACCTCTTCATAAGCCTAGTTCGCTTTAGCTAACCCTCCTTTCGATTTCTGCACTCGGCCAATACGAGACCATTATTGGCCTCCCGAACGCTGGCTGAACCAGACTGTGTGGCACCTAACGTACCCAGACAGTTACTACGCCTCTAAATGCCTCAGGGCCGTAACGCGCTATGCTAGCAAAATACGGCCCTGAGGCATTTAGAGGTAACCAAGAAGTAGCAAGATCAAGCTATGCGGCGGACAAAAGCGCCACCCAATCGATTACGGATTGGGCTTCTGCGCCGTCAGGAGCATGTCGCGGGTTACTTCTTTGTCAATGTCGATGTAGCCGGGATACTTCACCTGTTTGTTGCCCAGCATCAGTGTCGGCTTGATTTTCAGCGTAACGCGTGAGGCTGACACCTGATTGCTGCCCGCTAAATTTCGAACCAGATCGACGAAGGCGTTTCGGGTCGAGGCATTCGTTACCAGCTCATAGGCATTGGCGTTTACGGGAATAGGCACAATCACTTTTCCACCGCCCGGTGGCACTTCAACACGCTGCTGAACGGTACCTGTGGCCAACTCGTTGCCAGCCAGCAACAGCCGATACTCAAACTGATTGATCGCGGCGATGTCGTTCGTCGGGTTGACGATCTCCAGGTTGATATTGGCCCTGAACGGAACGTTCCGGCTTAACAACCCGGCCGCGACTCGGGGGTACTTGAGGGGATTGATATCGTCCAGTTGCCGGATGTCCTTGAACTCCCGAACGTCGTACCCCGCGATGGTGATGCTATCGGCGGACCGAACGGCATACTGGCTTTTACCCAACATTTTGGCCTGCTGTACCTGCCGGTTAATACCACATTGGGCAAATAACAGGGGCGTAGCCAGCAGGGCTAGTTTGAATGACAGTCTCATAGATGTACTGATTTACAGGGGTGGTTAGCGTAGTCGATACGTAAGCAGCACATTGAGCGTAGGCAGAAAACCGTGCTGACGAAGTTTGGTATCGATCTCATTATTCAGGTTGCCGTACAGCCGTTGGGTAACGCCCAGCCCATCGACCAGCGCCCGGTTCGACGAGAAGGTATTTTGGGTGGCGACAATCTTGCTCAGACTCAGCTCGGTAGCCAGGCCAAACGGCGAGTCGCCAAACTGAAACGAGCGCCCCACACGAAGACCGGCCAGCCAGAGGCTTGATTGCAGGTTGAAGACAAACGAGGGTGAGTCGAGCAGGCCGAATCCGGAAAAATCCTGCTTGAAATACACGCTAAGACCGTCAGCGGGTGTGATCGGCCCTGCCGAGAAGTAGGTGTACTGCCCAAACAAGCCGCCGTACCAGGGCGAGTTGGCGTGTATATTGACCCCGAGGCTAGCCGAACTACCGCGCCGGAACGAGCGATCGATTACCCGGCTCAGGGTCGGGTCCAGGCCAAACCCTTCCATCAACGCCAGCGTGTATCGGTCGAAGGGCGCCGCGATAAGCCCACCCTGCGCCTGCACCGAGATGCGTTGGCTGACCTGATACCGGTACCCAACGGTGTAGTTTAACGGAACCTGCAAGCCTGCAAACAAGGTATGGCTAGCGGGTAGCGGCGGCCTGACGGCCTGAACGCTGGTCGAATCCTGTCCGTAGGTTGCCGAAGAGACACCGACAAGCAGACCAAGCATCGCTATATAATGACGGGCTGTTTTCATCACGTACCAAAGAAAAGGGCCTAAAAAGAGCCGGACAGGCACCCAAATTGAGCGACAATCTGGCTCTCGTTGCTGGCTATTAACGGGTCACCCCAATGGTACGATCCATTGAATTGGCGCTGTCTTTCGACTCGGTACCCATCTTGGCACCATACCCGGCAGCAACAACCCCGATCAAAAGCCCGAAGAAGCCAAAAATGGCGGCCTTCGAGGCGGCCGAGGCGGCGGCATCCGCTGCCTGCCGTGCTTTTTCAGCGGCTTCCTGCTTTGTTTGTTCAAACTTGGCCGCAGCCTGTTTGTACGTGCTGATCCAGTTGTCGACGATCTGCTCCGACTCCGCCCGGCTTTTTCCGGTCCGCTTCATCACCACGTTTACTGCATCGTCCCGATCGACGCTGTTGACTGTATTCTGTCCTTGTTTGAAGAGTCGGCTAAACAATCCACCCGCGATATCATCGGCTGCCTGCGGGTTGGCCGCTGCCCGGTCTGCCGCTGTTTTGGCCTGCTGCCCGGCCTGTTCGGCTTTGCGCTCCAGCGTATTCGGATTCAGATTGGCGTCGCCCGTTTGCCGCAGGAGCCGGTTGGCTTCCTCTTTCAGGTCGGTCAGGTCAATGTTTTGCAAATCGATGCCGTTCTGCTTCAACTGACCTTCCACGACGTTGCCGATACCGGGCGCCGCTACTGCAACGGCCGAACCAGCGGTGCGCACCAGGCTACCCACCAGTCGGCTTGCGCCGCCAATCAGGCTGCCAACGGTTGTTGTCAGGAAGTAAATGGTCAGCAACGTGGCCAGAGACCAGGTCAATACGCCATGAATGAGCCCGTCGAACAGGCGGGGTGCACTCGCCAGGCGGCCGGCAATCCAACCACCAATAAACAGCGACAGCAGGCTGCTGATGATATACCAGACGGCGCTACCTGTGCCTAGTCCCGCAGTTGGGTTCGCTTCTGTTGCCGGGTCGACCGTGCTCAGCCCTATGCCAAGGCCCAATAAGGTTAACAGCATCTGGCTGACGATAGCCACCAGTACGCCGGCAAAAACCGCACTCCACGAGATGCGTTTCATAAAATTAGTGCGGCCGTAGACCGACTCAGTTGAGTAAGAAAGTTCGCGTTCCATAACGTTAGGTCTGAATGAAAATGAGTTTCGCCAAGCGATCGTCACCGATCTTTACTGGTGATCCTCGGTAGTAAAGACGAATCCCCAATTCGGTAAGAATCAGGGATTCTTTCATGGTTGTTGAGTAAATCAGAAAAGCCAGCAGGCTATAACTGCTTAGAAAAATCGGGTCTTATCTTTGAGTTTGTCGAACCCGTCTTTGGCATCATCAGCCAGTTGGTCGGCTTCATCGCCGGTTTTATCGGCGACAGTGCTTACTTCGTCTTTCAAGGTATTGACCGCGTCCTTTGCTTGCGACTTAGCCTTGTTCCATTGCTTCTGTACGGCATCCGTCTGATCATCAATGGATTCTGAAAGTTGGTCGCGGAGATCCTTACCCGACCGGGGCGCAAACAGCAAGCCTATGGCTAGCCCGCCGATCAACCCTGTAAGTACCCCAGCCAGATAGGTTTTATCGGTGAGGTAGTCCTGAGGGTACTTTTTTGTGTCAAAAAACATAACGTTGAGTGTATAAAAGTTGAGTACGACAATCGTCAGGTCCACACCCAAAAGATCATGCCATTTAAGTTACCCCTATACTAATTAGTTAGTAATAAGCAATTTACGGCAACTCTTTGTAACGCCTTTTACGGTATTTTGTAGATCATTATACTCAGCTTGGGGTGTGCTTGCCCCGCAAACCGTATTTATACATTAGTATATTTTTACGTAGTTTGCCCTATCCCTCATAGCCATTATATACTATGGTATATGACCAGAATCGTAGTGCCGTAGTCCTGTATCGAGCCTTAACTGGCTGACGTGCAGGCTGGCACAGAGGCAGAGCGCCGCCAGAGTAACTGACCTAAGGTGTAATGGTCATCACAACTAACCAGGGACTCGGTTAACATTGTCCCAAGCAGCGAGGTATACAGCTTTAGGAAGGCCTCAACGTCGCAGGCCATCATCTGGTCTTAGTCTGCATTCGCCCGTTTAGCCAAGCCACGTGATCATGGCCAGGTACGTTCCGGCACCGGCCAAATAGCCTAACAAGGCCAACCAGCTGATCTTGCGCAGGTACCAGCCGAATTCGAGCTTTTCCATGCCCATCACGGCCACGCCCGCCGCCGAGCCGATGAGCAGAATGCTACCGCCCGTACCGGCGCAATAGGCCAGAAATTCCCACAGTTTGTTGTCGGCTGGGTACGTTTGCAGGTCATACATGCCCATCGCCGCGGCCACGATAGGTACGTTGTCGACCACCGCCGACGCCAACCCAATCAGCAGCACAATCAGGTCGATGTTGCCCACGGTTTGGTTGAGCCAGTCGGCCATGGCGCGCAGGCTCCCTACGCTTTCCAGCGCCCCCACCGCCAGCAGAATCCCCAGAAAGAACAGCACACTGGGCGTATCGATGTTTTGCAGGGCGTAGGCGGGCGTCAGCGGTTCGCGCTCGGCCTCGTCTTTGTCTTTGTGAATCAGCTCCGACGCCACCCAGATCGCCCCCAGTACCAGCATCATGCCCATGTAGGGCGGCAGGCCCGTTACGGTTTTGAAGATGGGCACGAACAGCATCCCGCCCAGCCCGATCGACAGCATAAGGCGGCGGTCGCGGCGGGCTACCTTCGTTACGTAGGGCCGACTAACGCCCTCTTCGTCGGTCGACGGCACGAAAACGGTGGTGGTAGCGGGGTACCGATACATCAGGATCAGCAGCGGCACCAGCATCGCCACCAGGCTCGGCAGCAGCAACGTCCGGATCACATTGAGCGTGGTGATGTGCCCGCCAATCCAGAGCATGGTGGTAGTCACGTCGCCGATGGGTGACCAGGCACCACCCGCGTTGGACGCCACAATGACCATCCCGGCCATGATGCGCCGCTGATCGGGGTCGCGTACCAGTTTGCGCAGCACCGATATCATCACGATAGAGGTTGTCAGGTTATCGAGCAGGGCCGACAGGAAAAAACTGAGCAGGCTCACAATCGCGAGCAGGGTGCGGGTGCTGCGGCTGGCGATACGGTCGGTAATGAGGGTGAAGCCGTCGTGCGCGTCGATCAGCTCGACGATGGTCATGGCCCCCAGCAGAAAAAACAGGATTTCGGCAATGCTGACCAGGTGGTGGCCCAACTGCTCGCTCACGCCATGCCCAACTTGATGCCCGCTCAGCGCGTAGATTGTCCAGCACAGCACGCCCGTGATGAGGGCCGTTGCCGTTTTATTCAGGTGAATGACATCTTCGAGCGTAATCAGCAGATAACCAAGTAGAAAAGCGATCAGTAGCACAGGCAAGTGGCGTAATAGGCGTTGAGAACAGACAGTCGAGCTGGTAAGGCACAGCCGGGTGGAATGTTTGGCCTGTAGTTCCGTGTTTACGGGCTGAGACTTCGTTCATCACCCTTACTTCTTAATCCGCAATTGATTCTCGTTGTTCCCTGGCTGTGGGTAAATGGCATGACCATCTGGCCATTTGTGCTGATCCGGCGCCCCAATCCGTCGGCCCAATTGCTCAATCATGAGCGCATTCACCTCCGTCAGCAGCTCGAACTGGGCATTCTGCCCTTTTACCTCTGGTACTTTGCCGAGTATGGCTACTGGCGTCTGCGGGGCAAGGGGCATTACGCAGCCTACCGCGCCATTCGCTTTGAACGTGAGGCATTTGCCAACGACGCCAACCTAACCTATCTCAACAAAAGGCCCCTCTGGGCGTTTGTAAGACATAGGAATGATGAGGCATAACTGATGACTTAGCCTGCTCGGGCACCCTGTTGCCGCGCCAGCTAGTGCATCAGTCATACCTTATCCATTCTAGCTCGTTTTTTCCTACTCAACGTTTTGAAACGATCCGTCAAGATTTTTATCGCCCTGATCGTACTGATCGTGGTGGCTCGGCTCTTACTGCCGTATTTCGTGCTTAGGTACGTAAACAAAACCCTGGCCGACCTGGGCGACTATACCGGGCACGTCGAAGACATCGACATTGCGCTGCTACGGGGCGCTTATCAGATCAACAACCTGGTGATTCGGAAGGTCAACGGCAAGGTGAAAGAGCCGTTCGTGTCCATTCCCAAAAGCGACCTGTCGGTCGAATGGCGGGCGCTGTTCAAAGGGCGGCTTGTGGGTGAGGTCGAATGCTATAAGCCCGAACTCAATTTTGCCTTCAGTGAAAACGAAGCCACCAGCCAAACCGGCGAAGGGGCCGACTGGACGAAGGTGGTGAAAGACCTGCTGCCCATTCAGATCAACCGCTTTGCCCTGTTTGATGGTCGTATCGACCTGAAAAACCTCGTGACCAACCCCGGCTCCGACCTGTCATTGCAGAAGGTAAACGGCGAGCTGAAAAATATTCGGAACGTTGACGAGAAACCCGGCAGCCTGCCCTCGCCGGTCTGGCTCACGGGCGACGTACCTGGCTACGGAGGCACCATGCGGTTCAGCGCCAATACGTACCTGCTGAAAGACATCCCTGATTTCAATTATGACCTTCAGTTCAATGACTTGCAGCTTGTGAAGCTCAACGAACTGGCCCGCCATTACGCCAATGTCGACTTTGAAGGCGGCACGATGAGCGTCTTCTCGGAGATGGCCATGAACGACCGGAAGCTCAATGGGTATCTGAAGCCGCTCACGAAAGACATGACGATTTTCCGGCTGAAGGAGCCGGGCGAGAAACGCACCATAGGCCGGTTTTTTACCGAACTCCTGGCCGAAGGAGGCTCTGAGGTGCTGGAAAACCAGAAACGCGATCAGGTTGCCACGCGGGTTCCGCTCACGGGCACCATCGACGACATCAAAACGCCGGTATGGCCCACCATTTTTGGGGTTCTGCGCAACGCGTATGTGTCGGCCTTCGAGAAGAAATTCGACAACGACATCACCTTTACCGACGCCTTCAAGTCATTTAAGGAAAGTGTGAAGGAGAAGCGCGCCGAGCGGAAAGCCGAACGCAAACAAAAACGGGCAGCGCGCAAAGCCGAACGGCAACGTAGACGGGCCGAGCGCAAAGCGGCTAACGACAAAAAGTAGCCGCCGCGTTATTGAGCCGTGAGCAAAAAGGTAAGCGTGGTGGTATAGGCACCGCCGGGTCGAAGAATTTCCTGCCCACCGGCCAGTTTATACTCGATGGTTACCGGTACGTTGTAGGCCGGCAGCAGCGTCCAGAACGACGCCAGCGTTTGGTAGGCGGTGTTCAGCGTCACCCCACCCGTAGCGCCCGACAGGTTGGTAACCCGCAACCGCACCTGCGAGACGGGAATGCTGTACATGCCATTGTTGAGGTTACCGGCTGCTTTGACCTGTAGGGAATACACCGACAGGGCCGACAAACTCATCTGAAGGGTATTGTGCGAGAGCGTGACCCCATTGGCATAATCGGCCGTGTTGGACACGTTGATGGTTGGATTCCCGCTTATTCGAAAGCTCAATACCTGCGCATTGGCCGCCAGCGTCATCAGCAGCGCAACCAGCAGCAGTCCCCCCCTTTTCATTGCATATCGGTTTCCAGCTCGGCCACCTGCAACGGTACGTCGGGGCCACTGTCGATAATGGTAATGACCAGATACCGGCCAGCAGGTAATTTGGCGGGCAGGGGGGCCCGTACCCAGATGCGCTCACCGGGCATTGAATTGACCGTGATCGGCTCCAGTTTTACCTCTTCGGCAGTTTTCATGTTGGTCAGTTCCACGCGCATCTGGCTCTCCAGTTGCAGACTCCCCGTGTTATTCACCCGCACCCGCACCAGCCGATCCGCATTCGTTTTGGCAAACGCCACCGTGTCGATGGCGATCATTTTCTGGGTTACGTTGCGCGGTGTATGATACAGGTGCACGCCCAGCTGCACTTTGAAAATAAAGCCTGATTTCACGCCTTGGGCCTCGGCAATCTCGCGCTCGTTGATCTGCGACAGCATCAGCATGCCGTTGTGCAATTGCGCGGGCAGGGGCTTATCGGGATTGAGCGACACCAGCATGGTCTGTTCGCCACCGGGCAGCAGTTCCACGGTTTCGGGCTGCACATTGAGGTAAGGGCAGCAGGAGTTGGGCAATTTGCCCGCGGCAAAAAATTGCTTTTCGCCCAGCGAATCACGCCGCCAGTCGGCGCAGCTCGCCCGAATCACCATCCGAACCTTGGTCGGGTTCGTCAGCTTGATGCGCATGGGCGTCAGCTTCCCGTTCTGCTCGTCGAAAAAGAGTTTGGGCGGTTCAACCTGGAAGCCCGACTGAGCCCTTAGCTGACCGGCCAGCAGGCAAAGCAGCAGGCAAAAAAAAGAGGCGTACTTCATGGGGCAGCGTCGATGTTTATCAATTAGTTGATGATCATCTGTCAAAGAGTATTCCAACCCGAATCGATTCGCGGCCGACGGCGTCCTATTTTTTAATTGGCTACGGCCGTAAACGTCAGGGTGGTGGTGTAGGCCCCGGCCGGTCTGAGAAAATCCTGATTACCCGCGCTCGTCGAATAATTGAGGTTAACCTGCCGGCTGATCGACGCGGGCACACCCGTAGCCAGCGATTGGTCGGTGGTGCTGAGCGCAACGCTCGGATTGGCCGCCGACTGCCCCGTGTAGTTAGCCTGCGCCGACACGTTGCTCACCGGGATGGTGTTGGCGCCGCTCGTGAGGGTAGCGGTGGTGGTTCGTACTTTCAGGTCGTAGGCCCGGTTGCAGGTAACCGAAATCTGGTTCGGTACCGACGACGAGACGCCGTTCTTGTAATCGGTGGGGGTGGCAAAGTTCAGCGTTACGGTGGCCGTGTTGACAGTCAGTTGCAGCACGTCGGCCAGATTCACGGTCATGGTGGCGTTGCCCGACGACTGTGCCAGCACCGGACCGATGCTAAGACCGCCCGCCAGCAATAAGATCATAACGGCGCGGCGCAAAATAGTGGATTTCATCGGTTGGATAAAGCGTAATGAGGTGAGACCGAGATGAGTCAGGTTGTTAAAAAACCCCTCCCGGCCATGAGGCCTTTGGCCAGGGAGGGGCATGCAGTGCGTGGTGAGTAATTATTTCGCTGATACGGTGAAGGTCAACGTGGTCGTGTAGGTCGAAGCAGGAACCAGGAACGCTTCGTTTTTAGCGGCCGTAGCATACTGCATCGTGATGGGTTTCGACATTGACGGCGGTACGTCAGACGCCAGCACCTGATCGGTCGTCGACAGGCCCGAGATCAGCTTGGCCGATCCGATGCCCTGCCCTACCGGCTGCGCCGAGATGTTGCTGACGGGGATCTTGTTGGTTCCGTCGGTCAGGTCGCCGGCCGTTTTCACGCTCAGTTCATAGGGGCGGTTCGACGTAACCATCAGTTGGTTGTTTACGGTAGCGCTTACTCCTTTATTAAAATCTTCGGGTGTGGCAAAAACGAGGTCTACTGTTTTTGTATTTACCGTCAGTTGTAAAACGTCTTTTACCGTAATATTCATTGTCGACGTTCCGGTCGTTTGCGCTTGCGCTGAAGCAGCCGAAAAACCAACAAAAACAAGGGCCATAAAAGCGGCGGTACGAAGGGTGGCAATTAGTGAAGAATGCATGAGTATCTAAGTGTTTATTGTTAAAATCTGGTTGTTTGCACATTAAGATCATGCACCCTTCATATGGTCACACTGCAATTTATTTTTGTTGTAAAAAAAGAGGATATAACTATTTCAAGTAACTGATAATCAGCCATAAAAAATTTTACAAATAGTATCCTTGTCTATAAGTACATAAAAATTTTACCCGATAGCCTGTGACGTCACCCAATCAATTCTGTCAGTAATACTCAAATACGATAGACTGTTCATTTGTTTTACAAGCGCAGATTTATCGGTTACGACTAGCGTTATCCGGCGACATGAAAAAAATAGTATTTTCTCTGTTACTTCTCTTTTTTTGGCACACGATTTCGGCGCTCGACAATAATTATGCCGGTATTATTGGCGTGGCTCAAAAACAAGTGGATGGCACGCCGGGCGAAACGTTTTCAAACATCATTACGCTGACAAATCCCACGGATCAAAGCAGCGATTTGCGGCTAACCTTAACCGCGCCGAAGGCGTTTCGGCTGCTGACTCAGTTACCCACCAAGCTGACGCTGGGCGCGCACTCGACGCGGCAGGTCGTGCTTAAGTTCATGATCGAACGTACCTGGACGGGTGAGGCTGGTACCGTGCGCATTGAATCGGCCCAGGCCAACGTCGCCGAGCCGTCGGTTAGCCAGTTTATGGTGCAGCCCAACCGCAATGCCCCCTCGGTGTTGTCGTTCACGCTGCTCGATGACGCCCCCCTGCTGGCACCCGGCCAGGATACGCTGTTTGTGCCGGTTCGTTTCTCCAACCAGAGCCCGCACGCCCGCGTCGTGCGCATCCGGCTGTACTCGCTACCCGACGGCTTTCGGCTTCCGCGCCCCTTTCTGGAAGCCAAACTGACCAACAACCGTGACTCGACTCTCTACATTCCCTGCCTCACCACCGGCGCCCTCACCCGCGACCGCCGCTACGACCTCACGATTGAGGTGCAGGATGGCGATAAACCCGATAGATCAGGGCCGTTTCTGGGGAGTATTATCTGTCGGCCGGTACTGCTGGCGTCGGCCAAACGCTTTACCGATCGGGACTTGCTGGGCGAGTCGCCGTTTGGGGTGGCCGTGGGGGTGGGTAAGCTCGGACGGGCGGGGTTGGTCAACGAACTACGTACCTGGGGGCAGCAGACGGTGGGCAAAGGGCGTCTCGATTTCAAACTGTACTACCTCAACTACGCCCAGCTGAACTACCACGAACTGCGCGACACCTACGTGCACTACCAGCAGAACGACTTCGAGCTGCACGTGGGTAACCTCTACGACATGCATGAACTATCGCTGATTGGTGTGGGCGTGCGGGCGGCAGGTACGTTCAGCAATGGCACGCGGGTCGAAGGCTGGGCGCTCCGCAACCAGTCGAACTGGCTGGCGGGGCTGGTGCCGTTCACGGGCAACAGTGTGGCGCAGTTTCAGGCCACGCAGCCACTCGCCGACCAGACGTATTCCATGCGCGTATCGGGTACGTTGCCACTGCCGGGCGAGGCGCGCTACGAACTGAGCAGCAGTTTTTACCAGCAACGGCGGCTCGAACGGGCGGGGCTCCTGCACTACGCGGCGGCCCAATGGCGGCTCAACGCCCAATCGACGCTGAAACTGCGCGTGGGCAACAGCTATGAGTACTCACCCGCCCAAGCGGGTCGCCAGCAACTCACGGGCTGGGCGGCAGGCGGCTCGTTCAACCACCTGACCAAATCACTCGACCTCTACACCTCGGCCTACATCAGCAGCCCGGTATATGGCGGCATTCAGCGGGGAGCTACGTTGCTCGAACACAGCCTGACCTGGAAAAAATGGCGCTCGACCCGGCTCGCCTATCGTTATAGCCAGATCAAGTATAACCAGCTGGTACTGAGCACGCCCAGCGAGCTAACGAGTCGACAATACGGTAACACCGTGGCCGATCTCTACTGGGCACAGCAGATTGGGCGGTTGACGACCGTGCTGCGGCCTTACGTCTGGATTCAGGATCAGGCGCTGCCCAGCGGCGTCAATCAGCGGGCCAACTCGTACCGGCTGATGGCCTCACTACGCTACGAAACCCGGCTGGGCGCCCGGCTTGAAGCGGGCATCGACGCGGGCCGCTTCGATCTGGTGACGCCGCCAACCAATGCGTTTCGGGTACCGTCGATGCGGTATGTTGGCTCGGTGGGCTACGGCAACCTGACCCTGACGGCGCTGTATCAGCAGGGGCCTTTCCTCATCAACGATTACCAGACGGGGCAGGGTAACCCGGCGGGCTTCCGGCAGTTGTCGGTGGGGCCAACGGCGCACGTGAACCTGCTCGACGGGCGGCTGCGGGCTAACCTCGGCGCGGGTCTCACCTACAACAGCACGAGCCAATCGTGGAATGGCCTGCTCTACAATTCGATTCATTTCCAGGCCAACCCGACGCTACGCTTCAATCTGGACATCAATACCTTGTCGTATGGGCAATTGTTGTCGGAGCTATCGGCGATGCCGGGGCAGGATACGCAGCTTCGGCTTGAAGTGGCCAAGACATTCCGGCGGTTGCCGGGGCAGTCGTCGCGGACGATGCGGCTGCGGTTTTTCGAAGATGAAAACAACAACCAGCGGAAAGACGGCAACGAGCAGTACCTGCCGGATCTGGTAGTGAACGTGAATGAAACGTCGATGCTGACCGACCGCAAAGGGCAGGTGGTTTGCAAAGACATTCCGCGCGGTACCTACACCATCCGGGCGGTCAGCAAGCTGAGCACGGGTGAGCCGGTCTGGTTTCAGGATACGGTGCAGGTCGTCAACTCGGTCGAACTGGAACTGGGTATCCGCAAAACCTGGCGTACGGCGGGCCAACTGCGCTGCCAACGCGCCCGCTACGACAACCAACCCTGCGATCTGGAACAGTACCGCGTTGAAACGACCGGCGCGGCGGGCGAACTCTACCGCACTTACGCCGACGCTGACGGCCGGTTTACGCTCTACCTGCCCGTGGGTACGTATCAACTCTCGGTGATTCCGGTGCAAACGCCCGCCAACCGCAAGCAAATCACGTACAACGTAGAAACGGGTGGTCAGCAGAAACAGCTCGACATCGACCTTGCACCCAACAGCCGCCCCGTGCAATACAAGCGGTTCACGAAGAATTAAGGGTTGATGGTTAAGGTTTGACGTTTGCGCGCTCCGTTGCTCGTATTGGTTACCGCACTAACCTTAAACCTGAGCTCTTAAACTTTAAACGCTAAACCTCAAACTCCCTCTCCTTCCGGTTTGTAGCGGATAGTGCCGATGGTCATGGCGACGGAGGTGATGATGACAACAAGCGCCAGAATACCTTCCCGGAAGCCCGTTAGCTTAAGCGACGCGGGGATGTTCAGGTAGAGCAGGATGGTGATGAGCCCGCGCGGGGCAATCCAGTTGAGGGGGCGGAAACGCCCGACGTACAGCAGCCGGAGCAGCCCGCCCCGCACCGCCAGAATGACGACCACAAACAACGCCCCCACGATGAGCGCATCGGTGTCGATGAGCGCCGACAGGTTGGTCGAATAGCCGAACAGCAGAAAGAAAAACGTGCGGATGATGAAGGCCCCTTCGGCCGTCAGGTTTTTGAGTTGCTCCAGTTCGCGCTCAAACAGATCGCTCTTGAAGACCTCGGCCAGCCGACCGCGAATAAAGAGTTCGGTATTGTTCAGAAACAGCCCGAAAATCAGCACCAGCACCAGCGACGACAGCTCGTAGATATCGGCAATGGCGTACACCAGCAGCAGCACCGAAATGATGGGAAGAAACTTAACCGGGTGGTTGATCCGCCCGATCAGGTAGAGCAGGGCAAAACAGCAGATGATTGAGATAAAGCCCATGACCAGGATGTCACGCACAAACCCAAACGTCGCCGAGAGCACAGACTGATCGCTGACAATCAGGAAGTTGTACAACATGATACTGATAATGGCCGCAAACGACGTCTCGTAAATCATGAACTCCCGCTGCCCGTCGGACAGTACACGGGTGGCCTGCCCCACAATGGAACTGCTGATGATGCTGAACGGCAGGGCGTTGATCAGGCATTTATAAAACGACTCGTCGAGCAGCACGAAAAGCATCGATGCCAGCAGCAGCGTCGTGATCACGATCGACAGCAGGGCCGTGAGCCCCGTGCGCCGAACGAGGCTAAATCGCTGGGGTTCAAGGTTCAGGTCGAGGCCACCTTCCAGCACCACCAGAATCAGCGCCAACGTACCCAGCGTCGAGATGGCCTCCGGTACGTAGGGGATGGTCAGGTTGAAAGAGTTGGTCAGTAGCCGCAACAGCGCCCCCATCGGCAGCAGCAACAGCACGGGCGGCGTCCGAAACCGACGGCTCAGCAGGTCAAACGCGTAGGAGATCAGTACGGCGGTGCTAAGGGCAATGATGAAGTAGGAAGTAGCCAAAGTAAACTGGTTTGCCGTTTGCGGTTTAACGGGTAAAGTTGACTGACGCAGGCGTATGGCTGACGCTGCATTGGCTACCTCGTTAGGCAACCTTGACCCTTACACGATAAACCGCAAACTTCTTTTTGCTACCAAGTTAGGCGTGTTTGGTAATTTGAGCGCATGGAACTGATTTTACACCGCTTCGAGTTGCGGCTTCGTCATACGTTTACCATTGCTCACGACAGCCGCGACGTACAGCAGACGCTGATTGTGGAACTGCGCGATGGCCCGCTCAGTGGCTTCGGTGAGGCCACGGCTAACCCCTACTACGGCATCACCATCGACCGGATGATGACCGACCTCGGCCAGGTACGTTCGCTGGTCGAAACCGCCGACTGGACCACCGCCGAAGGGCTTTGGGAAACCGTCCACGATGGGTTGAAGACGAATCCTTTTGCCCAGTGCGCCCTCGATGAGGCCGCCCATGACCTTGTGGCCAAACGCGCCGGCCAGCCGCTTTTCAAACACTGGGGCCTCGACGATACCACGCCGCGCCCACTCACCAATTACACCATCGGCCTCGACACGCCCGAGGTGATGGCAGCCAAGCTCCGCGAACTCCCCTGGCCGGTATATAAGATTAAATTAGGTCGGCAGGAAACCGACATGGCGACGCTCCGCTTGCTGCGACAACAGACCGATAGTGTGTTCCGGATCGACGCCAACTGCGGCTGGACTGCCGACCAGACGATGGCGTTCATGCCCGAGCTGATCGACCTGGGTGTCGAGTTTGTGGAGCAGCCGCTGCCCGCGTCAGATTGGGACGGTATGGCGCGTCTCCGGGCCGACAGTCCGCTGCCCATTATTGCCGACGAAAGCTGCATCGTGGAAACCGACGTGGCCCGTTGCGCCGATTTTTTTCACGGTATCAATGTGAAGCTCACCAAATGCGGCGGCCTGACGCCCGCCCGCCGGATGATCGCCGAAGCCCGGCAGCGCGGCCTGCGCGTGATGGTTGGCTGCATGACCGAATCGAGCGTGGGGATTTCGGCCATCGCACACCTGCTCCCCCTGCTCGATTACGTCGATATGGACGGTACCCTGCTGATTACCAATGATCCGGCCACGGGCGTCACCTTCGACTATGGCCGGGTCATCTACGCAACCGATAACGGCACCGGCGCCGCCCTCCGATGAACCATCCTTTCACCATCGACCAACAGCCCAACCGGACTATCGTGCACAGCCGCGACGGCGGACCGGAGCGAACGTACCTGTTCTTCTCGGGTACGTCGTATCTGGGCATCGCCCAACACCCGCAGATGCAGGCGCTGCTGACCGAAGGCATAGCGCGCTACGGGTTGCATTTTGGCTCGTCGCGCAACGGCAACCTGCAACTGGCGATTTACGAAGAAGCCGAGCAGAAACTAGCCCTGTGGACCGGGGCGGCGGCGGCGCTTACCACCTCGTCGGGCATGGTGGCGGGGCAGGTCGTTGTCGACTGGCTGGCCCGACAGCCGGCAACCGATGCGCTCGTACTGCAAACGGCGGGTACACACCCAGCCCTCTGGCATCCGCTGCTCAAGGCCCAGACTGTGCCGTTTACGCCCGAAGGTCTGTTACCCGCCCTCGACCCCGCCGACCAACGCCCGCTTTGCATCCTGACCAACTCGGTGGATGCACTGCGGGGTGAGTACTACGATTTCAGTTGGCTGAGCAGCATTCGGCACCGGCGGGTGCTGCTCGTTGTCGACGATTCGCACGGCATTGGGGTGTTGCACGGGCGTCGGGGCATCTACCCGGAACTGGCCCAACTGGTAGAGAAGCAACTGCCCAACGTCACGTTTGTCGTGACGGCGTCGCTGGCGAAAGCGATGGGTCTGCCAGGCGGCGTGATACTGGGGCCGTCATTGCTGATCGAAAATTTGCGCCGAACGGCTTATTTCGGCGCCTGTTCACCCATGCCGCCCGCCTATGCCTATGCATTCGTACACGCCGGTCCGTTGTACAAAGACGCGCGTAAACGACTCGATGACAACGTAACGCTGGCCGAAAAACGGCTGATACCTACGGGCCTGTTTACGCACGGCGCAGGTTACCCCGTTTTCTACACCGACCACGACGAACTGTACCCGAAGCTGCTTAAACAGGGCATCTTCATCTATTCATTCGCCTACCCCACCCCGGCCGACAAAGCCAATACCCGCATCGTTATCAGCGCGTACCATGAACCCAACGACATCGACAAACTGGCCGAGGCGATTCAGCACGTATTGTAGCGTCGCCCTCCTTTGCGCCACCCTGGCAGCGACCCCGGCGCTGGCCCAATCGCCCAATCTGGGTAAAACGGACAAGCTGCTGGCCGATCTGCTGGCGAGTCGGCCGGACCAGTTCAGCGCGGTACTGGCCCATCCCGAGCGGCACGACGTGCAGATTATCTACACGCAGATCGACCGCGACGCGCAGAATCGGCCGTCGTTCCGCACGTTTCAGTACCGGGTCGATAAGGATCGTTACTTCTATCCGGCCAGTACGGTGAAACTACCGGCGGTGCTGATGGCGCTGGAAAAACTGAATAAGCTGGGTATCCCGCGCGACACGCCGATGATCACCGACTCAGCCTACAGCGGGCAAAAGCGGGTGTGGCGCGATACCACCGCCCGCAACGGAAAACCATCGGTAACGCACTACGCCAAAAAAATCCTGCTCGTCAGCGATAACGACGCTTATAACCGGCTGTATGAACTGCTGGGTCAATGTGCGTTCAACGACGACCTGCGGGCGAAAGGCTACCTCGGTCACCGGTTCACGCACCGCCTTTCGCTACCGCTAACGCCCGATCAGAACGCGCACACCAACCCGGTTACGTTTCTGACGAATCAAAACACGTCGCCCGTCGTCAAGATCAGCGATATGGGTCAGCTCACGAAAACGCTGGATACCACGCTGGCCCGGCTAATGACGTCGCTGCCCGCTCAATTTTGTGATCACACGCCTGCGCCAGCGGAGCGCATCCTGCGCGGGACCGGCTACATGGCCGGGGGTTCGTTCTACGCGGGCGATTCGCTGGTGAAACAGCCGTTCGACTTTACGGGCCGCAACTGTTTTCCGCTGGAGGAGCAACAGGCGATTCTGCGGGCGGTGCTCTTTCCCGAAGCCGTACCGGCCAATCAACGCTTTCAGCTGACGCCCGACGACTACCGGTTTGTGTACCAGCATATGTCGCAGCTGCCCCGCGAAACGCGTTGGCCCAACTACCAGGCCGACCCGGCGTTGTACGATAGCTACTGCAAATTTCTGCTGGTTGGCGACCGAAAAACGCCCCTGCCCAGTTCGATCCGGATTTTCAATAAGGTAGGCGACGCCTACGGCTACCTGCTCGACAACGCCTATATCGTGGATTTCGACAAGGGCATCGAGTTTATGGTCACGGCCATGATTTCGTGCAACAGCGACGGCATTTTCAACGATGACAAGTACGACTACGATACCGTGGGCTTCCCGTTCATGGGCAATCTGGGTCGGCTTATCTACGACTACGAAGCCACCCGAAAGAAACCCCGCCAACCCGATTTAAGCCGCTTCAAACTCACGTATGGAGAATGAGTCAACTGGTTAATTAACTGTGGAATACCGTACTTTCTGTCAACCCGACGCCAGGAGGGATCTTGAGGCATCCTTGCTCACAGGTTAGGAGACGTCAAGGTCCCTCCTGGCGTCGGGATGACAACACATCGTTATACGTACTCACTAACCAATCCGTTAAGTCGTATACATTGACGGTGTACGTTTTTCCTACGAAGACCAGTGGTATCCGGTAGAAAAAACGTCAGCCAGGTACGTTACGCTAGGGCGGGTTGGGCTGGTTTGGCCGGGCGCATTTTCCAGGCTAAGGCGCCCCAGGCTAGCGCCAGCGTACCGATGCCGTACCCAAACAGCGTCCGTAGTTCGGGGGTGATGGTGGAAAGGGGTGCGTTCAGGAAGTAGAGTTTGCGGAATGCCGACAGGTAATGTGTAAGCGGAATAGCCTGCGCCAGATGCTGCACAAAGGCGGGCATCTGGCTGGCGGGCCATGAATAGCCGCTGATGATGAACGCCGGGGTGGCTAAAATCATCAGGATTTCGGTAGCCCGAAGCTGATTGGGTACGAGCAGACTAACCAGCACGCCCAGCCCTGTGAGGGCCAATGTAAACGCGGCCACGAGTGTCAGTAGTGCGGGCAGCGACCCGATGGCCGGTAACCGGAACAGCGGGAACAAGAAGCCCAGCACAAAGGCCCATACGCCCGCGCCCATCAGCCAGTAGGGTAGCGTTTTGGTCAGCAGCACCACACCCGAGCGGTTTGTCTGTTCGGTCAACTGGTCAAACGTGTGTTCGTCGAATTCTTTACTAAACGCCAGCGCCAACACCAGCAAAAACACCTGTTGTACGATCCCTCCCGTCACGCCCGGCAGCATGTAGTAGCCGTAGTTGCCCGCCGCGTTGAAATAGCGTGTATTGTTGATACTGAACGCCTGAAACTGGTTACGGGCTTCCACGGCCGGAACGCCCCGTTTCAGCAGCCCCTCTACCTCGATACCGGCGTTGACCGTACCAAGCGTAGTCTGAACGGCTCGCGATACAAAATTGGCCGTCAGGATGTTGGCCATATTCAGGTCGACTTCGATTTCGGGTGTGCGGCGTTGCTGAATAGCCCCTTCGAAATCCTGGGGAATCGTCACGATCGCCTCATAGTCGCCCGTGGCAAAGGCGCGGCGCGCGGCGGTTTCATCGGTGAAGACCTTGCGAATACCCACGGTGGGGTTATCGGCGAGTGCGTCGATCACCTTGCCACTGAGCGGTGTACCGTTCAGATCGACCACGGCGATGGGCAGGTTGGTGACCGTTGCGTTGGTATAGGTGTAGCCTACCAGCAGCCCGAACACGACGGGACCACCCAGGAAAACCGCCATCGCCACGCTATTACGGCTGAACTGGCGAAACTCGCGGAGCAGGAGCTTGACAAACGTTTTCATACAAAACAGGGAAAGAGTGGATAATCGACTACAGGCACGCCCGTTAGTTGCGGGGCAGCAACACGGTCTGGTTGGCCAGTAGCTTCGTTTGCGCGGCGGAGTCGGTGGGTAGCAGTTTCAGTTCATACGTGGCCTCGCCCAGTTCATAGCTGGGGTAGCTGCTCGTGCGGGAGGCGTAGCTATTCAATTCCTTGATGGTGAGCAGGCGGGCCGGTACGGTCTGGTCGGTGTAGGGCAGCTTCACGGTATATTGTTGCCCCTTGGCGAACGTACCCACCTCTTTTTCGCTCACCGTAAAGCGCAGGTACGTCCGGCTATTGTCGTAGCCTGACAGCACCGCGTAGCCCGCCGGGGCCAGTTCGCCTTCGTGCACGCTGATGGTCTCGATGGTCATGGTTTGTGGCGCCACAATCACTTTCTCCCGAATAGCCGCCTGCACCTCTTTCAGTGCCCCTTCAGCCCGTAGCATGTCGCCGTAAGCCATGCGGATGCGCTCCGCCCGAACAGCCCCGTCGACCTCGTCGCGTTTGGCCTGGGTGCCCGTCAGTTGCGCTTTAGCCGACTGGTATTTGGTTTGCATTTCGTCGAATTGTTGGGCCGAAATCAGGGAATCACGGTACATATTCCGCACCCGGTTGAAGCTCTTCTCGGCCAGATCAGCCTGCTCGCGGGCAGCCAGCAGGGCGGCATCGGCCTGCCTCCGTTCGTTGGTGGTCGCGCCACGCAGGGCCATCTGGTACTGCGCCTGCGCCGACGTAAAGGCACCCCGTGCCTGCAACAGTTTGGCCTCGGCTTCAGGTACGTCAATCCGGGCCAGCGGTTGTCCTTTTTGGACGACATCGCCTTCCTTAACAAGCAGTTGCGTGATGCGGCCCGTCACCTTGGCGGTCACGCTGACAGTCTCTTTTTTTACTTTCCCCTCCAGCGCGGTGTTAAGGGGTTGGTCGTGCTGGCAGCTAGCCAGCACGAGGGTGCCCAGAGCCAGCAGGGATAAACGATTGGTTTTCATTGCAAAAAAGTGGTTTGATTTCTCTGTCCGCTGTCCTCCGTTGCTTCACCCAGGTACGTTGCTTGGCAAACGCACGACAGCCCTGTTCAACTGTTTTATTGAATGTCCGCTACCGTGAGCGTGCCGGTAGCTTCTAGCTGGGCCAACTGAGCAGCGCGTTGACTGGCGATGGCCTGCGCATTCTCGAGTTCGGCTTTCTGGAAGTCGGTTTCGGCTTC
The DNA here is from genome assembly GCF_000331105.1 of Fibrella aestuarina BUZ 2. Taxonomy (NCBI): domain Bacteria; kingdom Pseudomonadati; phylum Bacteroidota; class Cytophagia; order Cytophagales; family Spirosomataceae; genus Fibrella; species Fibrella aestuarina. The sequence continues at coordinate 6,302,865 of NC_020054.1, forward strand.
GAGGCGTTCGGTGATCCGAATCAGCCCTTGTTCATACTGTTTGGCGGCAATGTCGAGGGCTTTGCGGGCCAGGGCTACCTTTTGCTGAGCCACGTTGGCCAGTTGGTTGGCGGTAGCCAGTTCCGAACGGCTTTTTTGCCAGTTCAGCGTCAGCAGGTCACGGGTCTGGGCCATCGTGTTTTCGGCAATAATCAGGTCCTGCTGGGCGGTACGGCGCTCCGTGCGCGAGGCAAACTTGTCGAAGAGGGTCCAGCGGACGCCCACGCCGACGTACCAGTAAGGCTCGATGGCCGACAGGTCCTTGCGGTACAGTTCGTTTTTCCCGAACGCATAGACCTGCGGCAGGTAACCGGCCACGGTGGCTTTTTGCCGGTAGCGGGTCGCCTCCTGTGCCAGCGCCAGCGACTTCAGTTCTGGCCGGTTCTCGACCGACGTCAGCAGCGTATCAGCGACCAGGCGAGTCAGTTCTGGGCGAATGCCCGCCAGCTGATCGGCCGGGGTGCCCGTCAGTTGGGTCAGTCGGGCCAGCGCCAGTTGGCGTTTACCGTTCAGATCGACCCGGCGGGCCTGCAAATCCTGCACGGCCAGATCTACTTTACTGCGGTCGTAGGGCGTCGCCAGCCCTTCTTTCACGGCCTTGTTGATAAAGCGCACCTGTTCGGCCAGGCGTTTGTCGGCGTCGTCGAGTACCTGCTCCGAGCGGGCCACCAGGGCCAGTTGATCGTACGCAAGCGACACGTCGCGGATGATGGCCATCCGTTCTTTATCGGCCATGGCGCCCACCGCCTGCTGCTTGAAGGTCAACGCTTTGTTGAGCGTCGGAATTTTGGTACCCGAAAACAAGAGCATGTTGGCCTGAACGGTCGCTTTCAGGATGTTCTGAGGCTGTAGCTGCTGACTGAATTCATAGGGGCCGCTATAAATTTCTTTCGGCAGAGGCTGGTACGGCAGGCGTGGCACCGTAATGCTGATGTCACGGTCGAGGTGCGTGTAGGTCGGGTTGACCGTCACTTCGGGCAGGTACTGATTGGTGAGGGCCTGTTTTTCCAGCTGGACTTTCCGCTGCTCGGCCTGGTTGTTGGCCAGCGCGTAGCTTTTGGTCAGCGCCTGTTCGATCAGCACCTGCCGGGTTGGCGGTACCGACTGAGCCTGACCGATAGTGGCCGAAGCTATAGTCAACAGGCCAGTAAGAAGGACGGAAGCAAGTTGTATATCCATTTTACTAATTACACTTTTTATGTTTTTTCAGTTTCCATTGAAGCAAAAAAATATGCGCTACTCCCGATAGAATTTTTCGGTTAGAATGCCACGCAGCAGAATGCTCATCACCTGATCGATGCGCTCCTGCGACAGGCTCGGGATGTGGCGGGTCATCTCGGCCGGAAACTGCTCCAGAAAATCGGCGTCGGTCAATTGCTGCACCGTGCTGATAAACATCATAATGGCCAATTGCCGGGAGGTATCGTCGCGGATATAGCCCACGCGCACGCCTTCATCCACAAGTTGAGTCAGGTAGCGCAGCTGCATATCCCGCCTAAACGCGTTGATTCGGCCGTAAGCCGCTGGTTCTGTACGTTTTAAATCGGCAAAAAAGTCTTTCGTAACGCTTGAAAAGCTGGTTCCGATGTGTTGCAAGTATGTATTCAACTTTTGCCGAAGCGACAGGTCGGGGTCGTTGACGATTTCGTCGGCCCGCTGCTGAAACTGCCGGGCAAAGCGATCAATACCGGCCGTCAGGATCTCGGCTTTACCACCGAAATGATTGTACACCGTTTTCTTGCTGATTCCCAGTTCACGCACGATGTCATCGACCGCCACCCGGCTGTAGCCATAGCGAAAAAACAAACTCATCGCCGCATCGACGATGCGTTGGCCTGTATTCGACTCATCCGGGGTAGGTATGCTACCAGCTTGCTTCATAGAAACCGAAAAATACTTTTTCGTATAAACAGTACAAAGGTATAAGCTTAACCATCATCCCGCACTCCTCGTTCAAAAAAAGTGAATCTGTTTTTCTCTCGTTACGCAAGCTGCGTCAGCACGTGGCTGGCGGCGAGTATACCCTGGTGGAAGGCCTCTTCAAAAATAGACACGCCGCTGAGGTCTGAGTGTGCCATGACGATGCCGCCGGTAATGGGTTGGCGCAGTTGGGTGCGGGTGGCTCCCCAGATATAGCCGGGCGTGGGCGACACCATGCCGTGGCCCCATACCCAGACGTCGGCCTGTTGCACCTGCGCCCGCAAGCCGGGGTGAGCCGTTTCCAGTTCGTCCAGCAATTGCGACAGCCAGACTTCGCGGGCTGTTTCGTAAGCCAGCCGTCGGGCTACGGCCGGTTCGGCGTGGCAGAGCGGGCGATAGCAGGTCAGGACCCGTTGCGGGTCGTCGGTCAGGTGCTGGTGATTGGCGACAATATACCCCACCGAATCGGCGCCATAGAGTACATTGTCCCAGCACAGCGGCATACCTTTCGCTTGCGCCAGATCAGTAACCGTCAGGTTGGCTACCAGCCAGGGTGCGTAGTGGATCGCCGAGGCCAGCTTGGCCCGGTCGGGGTCGAGTTGGGCCAGGAGCCGCACCGCCACAAATTGCGGAATGGCCAAGATAACCTGCCGGGCCAACACGCGGGCCGTGGTATGTTGGCGGGTATCGTACACTAACGCCTCGAAACCCGCCTGGGTACGTTGGAGCGCGTAAACGAGCGCCTGTGACTGGATAGGCGACGCGCCCTGCTGCCGCAATTGATCGGCCAGAAAGCCATTGCCTTCGGGCCAGGTTAGTACCGCCGAGCTGTTCGCATTGGCGGCTTGCCCCCGCCGGGCCGCGAAGTAGTGCAGTCCCGCCCAGGCCGAGGTTTGTTCGGGTAGGCTGCCGTAATCGTCTTTGCAGCAATAGGCCAGATACCAGCGCAGGTATGTCGACGTGAACCCCTGTTGATCCAGGTACGTAGCGAATGAGATCGCATCGAGTTGCCGATAGGCCGGGTCGGCCGAGGAGCGATCGAGGGGGATGGCGAAGGCGGGGTTTCCATCGGTACCGATGGCCTTTTTCAACGTATCGATCAGGGCAAAAAAACGGGCGATCTGTGCTTTGTCGGCCTCGGCGATGCCTTCGCTGGGCACCAGCCCTTCCTGCCAGCGCCCGTGCAGAAAGAGGCGCTCTTCAGGGTCATGGCAGAGCGCGTAGTCGTCGTAAATGGGTAGGTCCCGATCAAAGCCGGTGATGAGTCGGCTCTCGGTCAGGAAATCGATCAGTTCGTGGTCGGTGGGGTCGGCGATGGGCAGGTAGTGCGCTCCCCAGGGGTAGGCGGTGCTCGTGTTGCGCCCATGCGCCGCGTTGCCGCCCACCTGCTCTTCCAGTTCAAGCAGCAGCACGTCCCGCACGCCCTGCTTGTGCAGCCACCGCCGCGCCGATAACCCGGCGACGCCGCCCCCCACAATCAGCACGTCGGTTGTGCTGGTTTTCGTCGGCTGGGGAAACGCCATACCGTCGCGAAACCGATGGCCTGCCGCCTGATTGGGACCCAGCAACTGCCCCGGAATGGCCGCGTCGGAGCCGGTTATCCGCTCAAAAAACGACGTCAGCGGTCCACTCGCGGCGGGCTTTCCGCTCGGCTGGCAGCCCGCCGCGCCCGTTGCCAGTGCGGCAGCGCCAAGGGTCGTCTGGGCAATAAATTTGCGGCGTGTTGGCATGAAACGGTGCGCAGTGAGTTACTGCCATTTACCCCAGTCTTCTTCAAAATAACGCACCAGCACCTGGTTGTTCAGGCGGTTCACGTCGGTGGGGAGCTCGGCCATATCGGGCGGGAAATTACCCATTTCGCCGAGGGTCTGGGCGTTTACGTACCGCAAACCCGCGGGCAACGTACCGGCAGCACGGGCAAAGGGCTCGTCAGGTACGTTACCCGTAGAGGGGTAGGCCAATACATAGCCCCATTCGCCGAACGACGGTACGTAGGCGTGGTAGGGCTGGGTCTGAAAGCCCGCCGCCTGAAGCGTATGCACAATGCACCAGAACGAGCGTCGGCCCATAAACGGCGATGTTGACTGCACGACCATACGGCCGCCGGGCCGCAGCAGCCGGGGCAGTTCGCGGTAGAAGGCCGTGCTGTAGAGCTTGCCCACGCTGTAGTTCGACGGGTCGGGGAAATCCATCACGATCAGGTCGTAGCGGGTGGTGTCGGTACGTACCCAGTTATAGGCATCGGCATTCCAGACGCGCACTTTGGGGTGGTTCAGCGCATTGGCGTTGAGGGTCGTCAGCATGCTGTTTTGCCGAAACAGCCGCGTCATGGCGGGGTCAAGGTCCACCAGATCGATCTGGCGCAGGTGAGGGTAGCGCAGCAGTTCGCGCACGGCCAGGCCATCGCCGCCGCCCAGCACCAGCACGCGGCTCGCCTGTGGCAAGTGGCGCATCGCCGGGTGCACAAGGGCTTCGTGATAGCGGTATTCGTCGACCGAACTGAATTGCAGGTTGCCGTTGAGGTACAGCCGCATTTCATGCGCGTTGCGGGTCAGCACCAGCCGTTGGTAGGGTGTGTTTTTACTGAAAATAACGGTGTCGCGGAAGGTCGCCGTTTCGGCAAAAGTCACGATGCGGTCGGCCCCGATAAACGCGACCAGCAACGCCAGCGCGGCCAGCACCACCGCGGTGCCCATCGACCGGCGGTAAGGACGCGTTTCGGCAAACTGAGCCAGCAGGTACCCCGCCACACCCACGTTGAGCAACCCGAACAGCACCGACGAGCGCACCAGCCCCAGATAAGGCACTAGCACCAGCGGGAAGATAAGCGACGCCAGCAGCGCCCCGATGTAATCGAAGGTAAACACTTTGGAAACCAGCTCTTTGAACGAGAGTTGATCTTCCAGAATCCGCATCAGTAGCGGTATTTCCAGCCCAACCAGAATGCCCGTGAGGCCAACGAGGCTGTAGAGCATGAGCCGGAACGAGGCGACGTATTCAAACAGTACAAAGAGCAGCGGGGCACTGAACCCACCGACCAGCCCCACCAGCAGCTCGACCCGGATAAACCAGCGCAGCAGATTACCCTCCACGAACTTCGACAGCCACGAGCCGATGCCCATCGAGAACAGATAGACGCCGATGATGGTCGAAAACTGCGTTACCGAGTCGCCCAGCAGGTAGCTCGCCAACGTACCCGCGATGAGCTCGTAGATGAGCCCACAGGTGGCAATGACAAACACCGCCAGCAGCAACAGCCACTGCCTCGGCGGGGCCAGCCGCCGCGCGGGCGGGGTTGTGCTGCGTTCACTCACGCCACTCGGCGGTGCCGGATCAACCATGCGAGGCGAAACCAATGATGATCGCTACGGCCAGCATGAACCCGGCCGCCATAATCGCCAGGGCCATATTCTGCTCGTCGACAATCTTTTTCCACAGATTTTCGGGCGCAATCTTTTCGATCACCACAAAGGCAATCACCAGAATGATGATACCCAGCAGTGAGTACACCACCGAGGCAACAAGGGCTTTCAGGTTCAGGTAATCCATGAGACGATTGGTTATTTATGGTAAAACGATGTGCGGCCGCGATACCCCCGGCGCCCCGACGATGACGACGTTTCTTCTTTGTCGTCGCCAAGCAGGCGGGTGCCGGTCAGTTCGGCCCAGGCGAAGACACCCAGCCCCAGCAGGACAAAAAACGGGTACAGGCCGTAGTGCCGATACAAGGTTTTCAGGCGGTTAATCATTTGACGCATTGGGGTTATAATCGCTTTGGGCCCAGCGGTCGCGTTCAAACCAGCGGCCGCGCGCAAACAGATACAGGGGGTAAAGGCCGCTCAGCAGCAGCCAGACCAGCACGTTCGAGAAGGGCGCCGGGCCCGCCGTGACGTGCACATCCAGCGACAGGTTGCCCTCGTCGGTATAGGGCTTAATGGTCAGGAAGTAGCGGCCACTCGGGATGCGCGACAGCGAGGCGTCATCGGCTTTGTCGCCCTCACTCCAGGCCTCGCCCCCATCGACGCCCTGGTAATACTCCACAGCTTTGGTAAACGAATAGGTTTTACCCGTTTTCTGGTTGATTAGCTCGGCCTCAAACTCAGCCCAGTGGTTGTTGAGGTCGGTCACGTATTCCACGCCCACATGAGCCGGACCGTTGATCTGAAACGCGTTTGACCGGACCGTGGGGCGCCCTTCGGTGGTGGCGGTATCTTTCGCCACCGAAAAATGCTGGTTCAGCACCTGCGCCGGATGCGGATTGAGCATCGCCAGAAACAGGTGCAGCACCAGCGCCCCCACCGCCCCCAGCGACCAGATCCGGATCGTCGGAAGCCAACGCTCGTCGGTGGGGTTGGGCTGAATCGCGCCGACGCCGTAGTGCGGGCGCAGTGTTTTTGCGTCCAGGTCAAAGCCTTTTTCCAACTCGTCGGCCTCTACATACCGAGCTTCGTACCAATCGACTGTGTCGCCAACCGTTTCGGCAATGAGCATCGTTGGCGGCTGAATGTATTCGTAAATGGTCAACTGCGCTTCGTCGAGCAGGTTATAATCGAACTCGCCAACTACACTGACGAGTTCGATCTGGTAGCTGTTGAAGAGCGTATACCGCCGGTTGTCGGTTCGGTCATGGACGTAGGCCCCGGCGTGAGCAGCCTGTTTGCCAAACTCAAACATGGCGTGGTGGCTCGTGTATGCTACAAGCGTATGGGTGGTTGGCTCGCTCCACATCCAATGATCGTGATACTCCGACAGAGTTCGGTACGTGCCGTCGTTGAGCAGCAGGTAGTACTCGCGCCAGTCGTACAGGGTACCGGCTTCGCGTTTGACCACGTACCCAACCAGCCGGACCCACAGGCTAAACAGGTAGCCTTCGGTACCCAGAGCGATGGCCGGTTGGCTGGTCGTTTTGTCGAACTGACGAAGAATCTGGGGCGGATCATCGTTTTCGTACTTGAAATACGTCTGGCAGTTGGGGCAACCGTAGTAGTAGCTGCCCGTTACGTCGTAATAGGTGATGGTCGTCTGGCAGCGGGGGCAATCGAGCGTGGCCGACGGTTGCGGCGTCAGGGCAGGCTCGCGTTCGGAATCGGTCATCGCCGGATCTGGTGTTTGGTGTGCTCGGTCCCCTCAAACTGCCGCAGCGTTTCGGCGTAGAACGCCTCTACCTTGGCGGCATTATCGTGCCGGAAGTTAGACAAAAACACGTCGAACGTCGCCAGGCCGAACTCCGGCCACGTATGAATCGACACGTGCGATTCGGTGAGGCATACCACCGCCGTGAAGCCACCTTCGGGAAAGGCGTGGTAGGTTTCGCCCACCTTCGCCAGGCCCAGCGCCCCAATCAGCCCGTCGAAGGTCGCGCGGCAGGCAGCCACGTCCATCAGCTGGTCGACGGGTGCCGAAAACGTAGCCAGTATGTGCAAACCGGGCTGATAGGGAGTCATCGACGGGGTTGTTGGCAGGGGCTTCAACGAGGTCATGGGCAAGTCTGGGGCATAGGCCTATTTCAGTCCGCGCAAAAAGGCGAGGCTCCGGGGCATCTGCTCCATCGAGCGCGACGATTCATCTTCGATGAAAAAATGCTTTACACCCGCCCGCTTGGCCGCCGCCATAAACTGCGCGATGCCGATGTCGCCGTCACCGAGGGCCACGTTCGTTTCCACATCGGCGTGGCCGGTGGCGGTCAGGGGCGTACCCGGCTTGCGGTCTTTCAGATGGGCCAGCGGGAAGCGTTTGCGGTATTTGTTGAGCAGTTCGAGCGGGTCCTGTCCCGGTGCTTTGATCCAGTACACATCCATCTCGAAGTTTACGTAGCGCGGGTTGAGGTTGGCGGCAAGGTAGTCGAAGTAATTCCCGCTGAAACCCGGCACGGGGCCAAATTCGTACCCGTGCGTGTGGTAGCAGAACTTGATGTTCTGATCGGCCAGTAGCCGACCGGCGGTGTTGAAGACGTCGATGGCCCGGTCGGCATCGCCCTGCGAAAAGATATCTTCGGTATGCGGAATCCAGGCGCAAACCACGTAGCTGACGCCCAGCGCTTTGGCGTCCTCAATTACCTTGGGTACGTTGCTTTCCAGGTCCTCAAAATCGGCGCCCATGCTCACGGCTTTGAGGCCGTTCTTATCCAATTCCTTCCGAAACGCAGCGGCGCTTAGCCCATACGTACCCGCCACTTCGACTTCCCGAAACCCCATCTGCTTTACGATAGCCATGGTGCCGGGTACGTCCTTGGCGAATTGCTCCCGGAAACTGTAGAGTTCAAGGCCCACCGGGGCGGACGGCTGGGCCAGCGCAGGCAGCGCCAGCCCAACAGCCAAAGCGATCAGTAGCGATTGTTTCATGTCGGTTTAGGGTGGTTCATGTATCATGGACAAGGAATGATGTATAATGATCTGACGCCGAGCCGATCATTGCCCATCATTCCTTGTCCATCGTACATTATTCATTGTACATCATACATCACTTCTTCCCCCGTTGTGCCTGCACCTCGTCGGGGGTGATGGCCGGGGCTTTGTTGCCGAAGTTACTGCGAATGTAGGTCAATACATCTGCGATTTGTACATCCGTCAGGAAGTCGTGCGAGGGCATCACATTGTCGTACGGTTCGCCTTCGATCTCTACGTTTTGCAGGCCGTTGAGCAATACGCCAATCAGGCGGGTCTTGTCGCCGTTCACCCAGTCGGTACCGCGCAGGGGTGGGTTCAGGCCGGGCACGCCGCTTCCATTGGCCTGATGGCAGGACAGGCAGTTCTGTTTATAGATCAGCTCGCCGGGTTGCGCGGCCACCACCGACTGACTGACGGGGCGGGCCGACACCGGCTTGGTGGCTTTCACGGGCTTTTTGACCTGCGCAAAACTGGTCGTTGCGGCCAGCATCAGTAGCCATACGAGTTGCTTCATGGAGTAGGCATACGCGGGCTTGTTCGTTGAGGGCGTATGATTCCCTAAAAATAGGGAGTGTTTGTCAGCGGACCGAATCATGCGGCGTTTCGAGCAGGGGCAACGTCACGCTGAAGGTATTGGTGCATTCCTCGATCTGAACAGGCCTGTCAGTCAGGTGCCGGTATTTGGCCGTCAGGTTCACCAGGCTATGCTGCGTGGTCACGATGACCCGACTTTTGCGCTGCCGGGTATTGCTCACCCGAACCGACGGCCCTGCTACCGGCTCCACCTGAATAACCAGGGGCCGGCTTGCCGACATGCTGTTGTGCTCCAGCGCATTGTCCACCAGCGTTTGCAGACACAAGGGCGGCACGCAGGCAGCAGGGGCCGGGTCGGCAGGCAGGTCGATGCGGATGGCCGCCCCGTACCGTACCCGCAGCAGCTGCGCATACGTACCCACAAAAGCCAGCTCCTCCCCCAAGGGCACCAGCGGCCGGTTGCCCGCCTGTAGCATGTAGCGGTACACCTTGGCCAAATCATCCACGACGCGTTCAGCCAGAGCGTTGTCTTCCCCGATCAGGGCCGAGATGGAACTGAGGCTGTTGAAGAGAAAGTGCGGGTTGACCTGCCCCTTGAGTGCGTCGAACTGCTGTTGCAACACGGCTTGTTGCAGGCGTTCGGCTTCGGTGGCGTTCTGTTTCCATTGCTCAAACGTGTAGAACAGGCCCAAAATGGTGCAAAGCAGCACATCGAACACACCGCCCAACACCCAGATGGCCTGCACCGTCTGCCAGGTAAACCGAACACCCGTGGCGGGCACCAGACTGTAGACCCACACATCGACGATCGCCAGCACAACCGTACACACGGCCACCGCCAGCAGCATCACCCACAAACGAGCGTGCGTCTGGCGCACGTCGGGGAAACGCGCGATCACCCGCCGCACCACCACCGTCAGGGTAATGATGGAACACCAGTACAACCCAAACACGACCAACGTACCTGCCACGAAGGTATCGAGCTGCTGAAAGTACCGCGGTCCGATAAAGAAGTAGTTGCCCAGCGGAAACAACACTGGCATCATGGCCAGGTGGTACCACCATTCATAGTGGGAAAAGAAGCGGGGGCGGGTCACGTTGAGTAGGCAGGGAAAGAAGCTGTTTAAAGATAGCGCATCAACGGGCGGCGGGCGTTAGCAGATTTGGATGTCTGGTAACAAATCAAGGATAAACTGCGCTAAATCGGGTGTCAATTGCACAAGCCGCCACGGCCCGACGCCTCATCGGCCTCCGAGCAATCAGCGGTCAACGAGGCGTCGTGCGGAGACTTACCGGGGCGTTACCGGTTGTGCCGATTCGCCTAGGCGCTGACCGCCAACGTACCTGATCTGGTCACACTACCTACAGACGAATGCCTGCCATCAGCCGGGCCAGACAGTTCAGGCCCGGTTTTGCCCAGTTGATCCGTCGTTCGTGCGCCTTGAAGCAGCTAAGGGGTTTACTTCAGCACGTCAGCGCTTACTTTTATGCCCTGTTGCGCTACCTCCCCGGTTCCTGTCAATGAACGCACCCGCCCATCCCCTGCACCAGCTAAACGACAAGTGGATGCGCATCGTGGGAGTGCCGCTCCTGGCCTTGTTGGGGCAATGGGTTATGTATGGCTACACCAGCGTCCCCTACCCCGACGACTGGCGGATTCCGTTTTTCTTCATGCTGGGATCGGTGCTGGTTTGGGAGGTCAACCGGCAGGGCATTATGCTATCGCGGCAACGCTACCCGAACCTGCCTCAAACCCGGCAGCGAGTGCTGTTTCAACTGCTTTGGTTCGTGACTTTCTCCACCCTCATCCGTATCACGCAAACGGCCTTTTACCACTGGCTAAACCTGTGGCCCACGGAAGATTACCTGCTTTTTAAGCCCTACTTTTTCAACACACTGGTGTCGGTAGTCGGCACCATTCAGGTGGCGGCCTGCTACGAGGGCATCTACCTGTATCGGTGCTGGCGGGCGTCGTATACCGAAACGGTCGAGCTGAAGAAAGAAAACCTGCAAAGCCAGCTCGAATCGCTGAAGACCCAGATCAACCCGCATTTTCTATTCAACAACCTCAATTCGCTCTCGGCCCTGATCAGCAGCGACGCCCCCCTGGCCGAGGAATTTCTGGATCAGCTGTCGTCGGTGTATCGCTACCTGCTTCAGCAGAACACCCGCGACTTGTGCCCGCTGAGCGATGAAATTCAGTTTATCGAGGCCTATTTCCACCTCATCAAAACCCGCTTCGGCGACGGCATCTGCCTGGAGATGGCCGTCGACCCAACGTACCTGTCGTTCCAGGTACCACCGCTGACGTTGCAACTGCTGTTTGAAAATGCCATCAAGCACAACATCATTTCGAGCAGCCGCCCCCTCACCATCCGGCTTTACACGCAGGACAAGTACCTGATTGTCGAAAACAATTTGCAGAAGAAAAAACTATCGGTGCCATCGAGCCAGATCGGTCTGCAAAACATCATGCTGAAATACAAACTACTCGACCAGTCGACGGTGACGGTTCATCAAGACGACCTGCGTTTTCTGGTCAAAGTGCCCCTCATCACGCCCGCCGTCGACGCTGACGCCTTGTTGCTTTAGTGAACCGCCACGATGTCGTGCACCAGCGGCAGCGTTACGCTAAACGTGGCGTCGGTTTCGTCGATACGTACCGGTGTAGTGATCAGGTGCTGAAATTGAGCCATCAGCGCCGACAGGCTGCGCTGATTTATAGCCAGGTGGCGCTTTTTTCGTTGTAGCGAGTTAACCACCGCCACCGTCAGCAATGGGCCAACCCTTACCTGAATGACCAATGGCCGATTGGCCGACATACTGTTGTGCTCCAGCGCATTGTCCACCAGCGTTTGCAGGCTCAACGGCGGCAGATACCCCGGCGGGTCGTTTACAATCACGGGCAACTCGATGCGGATGGCCGCCCCGTACCGTACCCGCAGCAGCTGCGCATACGTACCCACAAAAGTCAGCTCCTCACCCAGGGGCACCAGCGGCCGGTTACCCGCCTGTAGCATGTAGCGGTACACTTTGGCCAAATCGTCCACGAAGCGTTCAGCCAGGGCGTTGTCTTCCCCGATCAGGGCCGAGATGGAACTGAGGCTATTGAAGAGAAAGTGCGGGTTGACCTGCCCCTTGAGTGCGTCGAACTGCCGTTGCAACGCCTGATTACGCAACTGTTCGATTTCGACCTGCTCTTTTTTCCACTCCGTATAGGCGTAGAAAAGATTCAGGACAAGGCAAAAAATGCCCACGTAAGTCACGATAATCAGCCACATCGCCTTGATCGTTTGCCAGGTGAACCCGATCCGAAACAACGATAGGCGACTACAGACGTATAATTCGATCAGGTTCAGCAGCATGGCCGTCAGGCTTACCAGCCCAATCATCACCAGCGTTCGCTGCAACGTCCGCTGAGAACCCGTATAATGGGCCATGATCCGCCGAACCAGGAGCGTCAGCACCACCACCGAACTGCCATACATCAACAGCCCCACCAGGCTACCGGCTATGAAGACAGACCCCTCGCTCAAATACGATTGACCGAAAAAGAGGTAGTTCCCGATGGGAAACGACACCAGCGCCAGCGCGAGATGAAACCACCATTCATTCCTCGAAAAAAAGGCCGGGCGCGATCGCTCAACGAGCTGGTGTACGGGCAGCAGGAACCTCGGAATCGTCATGGATTGACCAATTGATTTAGTCCATTAAAACTACGGATTGTCGGCCGATCATTGTTACCTTATTTACACATAGACAAACAAATAAGCCCCCATTTCGGCTATCGAGCGCGTGGTCGGGCTACAGTTCAGGCATGGCCCGCCGCAGTTGGCAACGTACCTGCGTCAGTTGGTACCGATCCGGGTTGAATACCCCCCCGCCGATCCGTCAGTTTTGTGTCGTCAGTGCACGCTGGCAACCACAAAACAAACAGACTACTGATGAATCGCTCCCAACCCGTCTGCCTGCTCATGAGCACGGTCCTGCTGCTCGGCGGCCTCAGCCTCACGGCCTGCACGAAAACCAACATCGACCCTACCGATCCGATCGACGGTCCGGGCGGTAAGGCTGGTTATCTGGTGGGCACCGTAACCGATCCACACGGCAAGGCCCTGCCCCGGGCAACGATCTACACCGACAACACCGTCTTTAAAGGGCGGGGTTCTGAGGTGAAGACAAGCAGCGACGGCACCTACCAGCTTCAACTGGTCAAAAACCTCGGCCAATGGGTGGCCAAAGGGTACATCCTGAAACAATACAACGACCGGGTTTACAAAATCAGCCTTGACCCTGACAACGCCGATTCGTTCACCGACGCTGAAAAGCCGGTCCGCAACTTCCGCTGGAAACTGACCGGCCACATCCCCGACCTGAGTCTTGATCTGTATTACGGTGGTACGCTGGAGATGTCGCGCGACCTGAACGCCAATGAGCTGCGTGACAACGAAAACGTCGAGTTTACGCTGACGCCGGTAGGCCCGCTGATCGACGGGTCGACGGGAAAACCGCTCACCCTGCGCGCCAAACGCCGCTACGATACCTTTCTGAAAGATATCCCGATGGGCCGCTACCGGATCACCGCCGTTTATAAACCCACCGGGCAGGCCTTGCGGGTGTGCGATTATTACAACGACAGCGACTACACCTACGCCTCGTCGGTAACCGTCGACTTCACCGGCACCGAATCGGCAACCCGGGCCAACATGATGGGTATCAGCTACACCAACCGCTAACCAACCACACCGCTTTAGTCATGAAACGAATCTATCAGGCAGGGTCAATCCTGACCACCCTGCTGCTGGCCGGTTTGCTCGCCTGCCAGCCCCACGACAAGGGCATTGTTCCCAACCCCGAAAATCCCGCCACCGGCACGCCTACCCCCGTTGGCAAGCCCATTGGTACCGCTTTTACCGTCACCATCAGTCCGGCTGGGGGGGTGGTGGCCAGCCCCGATGGGAAGCTCTCGCTGACCGTTCCGGCCGGGGCCGTCAGCAAAGCCACGCAACTGACCATACAGCCCGTGGAAAATACCGCGCCCAACGGCGTTGGCCTTGGCTATCACATCAGCCCCGACACCCTCTCGTTCGCCCAGCCCCTGACCGTCGACTATCGCTATCAGGACAATGAACTGACGGGGCACTCGGCCGAGGCGATCGGGTTGGCGTTCCAGAACAAAGACAACGGCTGGCAACTGGCGCAGCCGGCCATCGTCGACAAAACGCAGCGTCGCATCCGCACCCGCCTGAAAAAAGCCCGCTGGTGGAGCCTCGTCACGCAATACCAGCTAACGCCCGATATCGACACCGCAATGGTTAACGAGGTGCGCAACCTGCAACTGATGCGGGCGATCAATGGCGAATGGCCTACCTATTCGACAACCAGCAGCAAAGACGACCTGCTGACCCCACTCGTTCGCTCGGCCGTCGCCAATCAGGATGTCCGGGGCGCTTACCTGAACGGGCAGGACTGGGGCCACGGCGAGCCCGCCGATCAGTCGTGGGGTAGCCTGACCATCGACTACCATGACGCCAAAATCCTGTATCTGGCGCCCGGCAAGAAGCCCAAAACCAACAACCCGGTCAAAATAGGGATTGCGGTGAGCACGGGCGGGGCCAACGGATTGCTCGTTTTGTTCAGCGACATGTATGTCAAAGGAGACATATCGCTGACGTTGGATGGCCGGGATTTTGGCACCAACATACTGGCGCAGGGCGCGCTGGCTAACAATATCTTGAGTCTGGCCATCCATGGCGTGGATTCGACCGGCAAAAATGGCACGATGGTCGTCTTTGTCAACGATCCCCGTGTGGGCTCGTTCAAGTGTGATCTCGACAAAACATCGGTGAGTACCACCAACGAGGCAGCTAAAAAGCTGGAAGAAACCGGCGAATCGGTCTACTCGGCCTGTAGCAAAGACAAGGCTGCGGAGTGCAGCGTCTTTCTCACGAAACTGGGTCCATCTGCTACCACCGGCTATCTGCGTGTGGAAGGGCGCGTGGCCGGAACGCTGGTAACCCGCCACGAGGAAGACAATACCTGCGGCGTCATCAAGCACATCACCACGCAGGTGCATGCCGACTTTTCGCTCCTGGTGAAGCGCTGACACCCCACAGACCGGCACGCACCCAACCGCGTCTACTCACATCTTTATGCGACCCCCACCAGTTTGCCCGGCCGCGGGTTACCGTTGTACCTTTGAGTGATGAGTGTTTCGAACCGACGGCATCCAGAAAGTGGCTGGTTACTGGCCACCCTCGTCGGGCTGTTGACCACGTTGCCGACGTTGGCCCAACAGCCCGATCCGTCGTTTGAACGCTTCACCACCGACGAAGGACTGGCCAGTGATTATGTGACGGCCCTGCTGAAAGATCGGCGTGGTTTTCTGTGGGTAGGCACCAGCAACGGGCTGAGCCGCTTCGACGGGCAACGGTTTAAAACCTACCGCCGCCGCAACGTACCCAACAGCCTGCTGGGCAATTATGTGGTCAACGAAGGGCTCACCGAAGCCCCTGACGGCATTCTCTGGATAGCTACCAACCGGGGGCTTTGCCGGTTCGATCCGGTCAGCGAGCAGTTCCGGGCCATTCCCATTCCGCCCCAGCGCGACGGGCAGGCCGACAACGATTATACCTCGCCCCTGCGCTTCGACAGGCAGGGATTCGGCTGGTTTTCGTCGAAGTACAGCCTCTACCGCCTCGACCCGAAAACCGATCGCCTGACCGCCTATCCCCTGCCGACCGTTATCGACAATGCCTACGCCGAAGCCTACATCGACCGGCGCGGGCGCTGTTGGCTCAACCACGCCGGTCGGCTCTACCAGTTTGACCCCGGCCGTGGGCAGTTCAGGCATTGTTTGGCCATAAACCGCCAGCAACAGGCCGACTCGACCGTTCAGTTTCGCAGTTTCTACGAAGACGCACAGGGGCGGCTGTTGCTATCGGGCAGTCAGGGCGTCTGGCAGTTCGAGGCGAGCCGAAACGCGTTTATACCCGCGGCCGATCTGCCCACGTCGTTTGTGTTGGCCCTGCAGGCCGATCGGCTCCCCAACGGGCAGGCCTTCTGGTGGCTGGGGGGCGGGCCAAGTGGCCTGATGGCCCACGTACCCGGCACGCAACACCCAAGCTCGTTTGAGCGCCATACCGACGACCGGCTCAGCCACAACGGCGGGGCGGCCCTAACGTTTCTGCGTGATCCTCAATCGGGCATTGTCTGGATCGGCACGGACATGGGCCTGGAAAAAGTCGATCGGTACGCCATCCGGTTTCGGCGCAAGCTACTAACCCCGGCCAGCTCCAACGCCCGCCCCGCGTTTGTGGCCTCCGTCCGGCCCGATACCCGCGACGACAACACGGCCTGGCTCGCCGTACGGGGGATGGGGCTGGTTCGTTGGAATCGGCAGTCGGGCGCGCTGACGCCGGTGTCGTTCGGTACCCAGCCCGAGCGGCGCGATGCCCTGTCGGTGGCGCAGGATGGCCGGGGGCGTGTGTGGGTAGGTATGCGGGGCGGCGTCGGGCGGTATGACCCAGCCTCGGGCCGAGCCGATTTTATCAATGCGTTTATCCCCGCGTCGCAGCGCGCCGGGCAAGGGTTTAGCGCCGTTTTTGCCGACCGGCAGGGCCGCGTCTGGCTGGGTTCCGAACACGACGGGCTCTTCTGGTACGACCCCGAAACCGATCGGATCAACCCCTGGCCGTTGCCAACGCCGCCCCGCCTGGGCTTCGTGCGCCGCATTCAGGAAGACAGCCGGGGCCGCATTTGGGTGCTGACGGGCGCAGGCCTCTATCAGCTCGACCCGCCAACGGGCCAAACGCGCCACGTTCTGCTGCACGGTGCCCCCATTCAACCCACCGATCTGCTTCAGAGCACGTTTTCCATCGACCGCCACGACGGCCTGTGGGTATCGGGCATTGGGTTTGTGGCGCGAGCCGACACCAGTGGGCGTGTACAACGTACCTACACCCTCGCCAATGGCCTACAGGCCGAGCATACCTTCGGCATTCAGGACGATGCACAGGGACACATCTGGCTGGCGACCGACGACCGCCTGCATGAACTCGACCCCCGCACCGGCCGCTTTCGCTACTACGACAAAGGCAGCGGGCTAATCGAAAAAATGGTGTTTCAGCCGGGCGAACTCAGCCTCAACCGCCGGGGTGAACTGTTCATCGGTTACTCCGGTGGCTTCAACTACGTGCAAACCGCCGACCTGCACCCCAACCCCACGCCCCCGCCAGTCGTGATCACTGACCTGCGGATCAACAACGTACCCAGATCGTTGGCCACGCCCGTAGTGCTTCAGCCCGGTGAAACCACCCTGACGCTCGATTTTGTGGCGCTGAACTTCAGCCGGGCCGATCAGAACCAGTACGCCTACCGCCTCGACGGCTTTGACCAGAACTGGGTACCCACCACCGACCGGCAGGCTACTTACACCAACCTCGCGCCTGGTACGTATACGTTCCGGGTAAAAGCCGCCAACAACGACGGCGTCTGGAACCCGACGGGCGCGGCACTAACCCTGCGCGTGGCACCGGCCTATTGGCAAACAGGCTGGTTCCGGCTGCTGTGTGGGGCGCTGGTGCTGGGCATTCTCTACGCCATCTACCAGAACCGGGAAGCCCAGCGCCGCCGACTCGACGCTGTCCGCGAACGCATCGCCAAAGACCTGCACGACGACATCGGTAGCACGCTCAGCAGCATTCGCGTCTTCAGCGACGTGGTGCAGGCGCAGATTGCCCCCGTCAGGCCCGAGGCGGTGCCGCTGTTGCAGCGCATCAGCACCAACGCCACCACGCTTTCGGAGTCGATGCAGGACATTATCTGGACGGTTCAGCCCAAAAACAACCGCCTTCAGGACGTGATCACGCGCCTGCGGGAGTTTGGGCTGCGGATGGCCGAGGCCAAAGACATCCGGTTTACGATGCAGGTAGCCGACGCCTTCGACAGCCTTACCCTCGACATGGAACAACGCCGCAACCTGTACCTTATCGGCAAGGAAAGCATCAACAACGCCATCAAATACGCCAATTGTTCGCGCATCGACATCACCCTGAGCCTCACGGGCCGACAGCTACGGATGACGATTCAGGACGACGGCGTTGGGTTCGACGCCGCTACGGCCCATGCGGGTAACGGCCTCGCCAACCTGCATCAGCGCGCCCGCGACATCGGCGGCACCTTGCACCTGACCACCGCGTCGGGCCAGGGTACACGCATCGACTTGGAGCTAACGGTGTAGGGGATGTTTGATGTTAAAGGTTACCGTTTATTGATCTTCTTTGCTGAATCATGACTGTCGTTTATTACGAAGATAACCGCGAATTACGCGAAGGCATGTCGTTCCTCATTCAGGCGACGTCGGGCCTGACGCTACTCGGTGCGTTTCCCAATTGCCACAACCTGCCCGACGAGATGCGCGCGCTCCAGCCCGACGTGGTGCTGATGGATATCGACATGCCCGGCCTGAGTGGCATCGACGCGGTGCCGCTGGTGAAAGCCACGGCCCCCAACGCTCAGGTGCTGATGCTGACGGTTTTCGACGATGACGACAAGATTTTCCGGGCCATCCGCAACGGGGCCAGTGGTTACCTGCTCAAACACACGCCCCCGTCCGACATCATCGCGGCGCTGTTCGATCTGCACCGGGGCGGCTCGCCCATGACGGCCAGCATTGCCCGCAAAGTGCTGCAACATTTTCAGCATCCGCCCGCCGCCGTGGCCCCGGTTGCCAATCAGGCCGATTATCACCTCTCGGCCCGCGAGCTGGAAATTGTGCGGGGGCTGGTGGCGGGCTACAGCTACAAACTCATCGCCGACGATCTGCACATCAGCATCGACACCGTACGTTCCCACATCCGCAGCGTCTACGACAAGCTACAGGTCAACTCCAAAACCGAGGCAATTCTGAAAGCGATGCGGGAAGGGCTGGTTTAATAGTACCCCGCTAATGTTAGGCAATGAGGCACCCGCACAGCCTCATTTTCACCCATTCATGCGATTGATGCCCGTTTGAGAAGCGGCCAACTTTGCTCCGTCAGTACACAACACTTACGACGATGCAAACCGCTACTAAACCCCTCTATCGCATGGCTTCCGGCTCCGATTTCTGCCTGCTGATCAGCCTGGGTACGTTCTTCCTGATGATCCTGCTTTCGTTTGCCCTTCAGGCGCAACAGCTGGCGTGGGTCACCATCTCTGGGCAGGTCCGCACGGCCGACGGAAGCCCCGCTTCCTTCGCGACCGTGCTGCTTACCAACGCCGCCGACTCCACCCTGGTGAAGGGCGCCGTTGCCGACGCCGACGGCCGCTACGTGATTCAGACCACTAAAAGCGGGACCTTTCGGATCGCCGCGTCGCAGGTTGGTTCGACCAACGTATACGGCCCACGATTCACGCTCGCGCCCGATCAGCTCAGCGCCGAGCAGCCCACCCTGATCCTAAGGGAGGCCGTGAAGACGCTCGGTGAAGTAAGCGTGTCCGCGAAAAAGCCCTTCATCGAACAACTACCCGACAAGACGGTGCTCAACGTGGAAAACAGCATCGTAGCGGCGGGCGGCACAGCCCTCGACGTGCTCGAACGGGCACCCGGCGTGCTGGTCGACAGCCAGAACGACCGCATCACGCTCAAAGGCCGCGACGGCACGCTCGTGATGATCGACGGCAAACCAACGTACCTGTCGGCGCAGGAAGTCGTGAACCTGCTGCGCAACACGCCGTCCAACACGGTCGAAACCATCGAACTGATTTCGAACCCATCGGCCAAATACGACGCGGCGGGCAACGCGGGGATCATCAACATCCGCCTGAAACGTGGCAGCCGGGCAGGCGGCACCAACGGCAGCGCCACCGTGGGGGGCGGGTATGGTCGTTTCCCCAAAGCCTCGGCGGGCCTGACCCTCAACCACCGCGCCGGTCCCTTGAGCCTGTTCAGCAATTACAATTACGACCACCGCGAGAGCTACGGCTCGGTGGACGCCCGGCGCATCTTTGGCGCGGGCGACTCGCTCACGACGGTGCGCAACCTCGGTTATCGGCCCAACACGGCCCGTAACCATACCATCAAGCTGGGCGCCGATTACAGCATCGGCAAACGCACGACGGCCGGTTTGCTGGTCAACGGCCTGCTGAGCGACAACGACGCCCGCATCGACAACAGCAACCTGATCTACAACGCCCGCAACGAGCTGCAACAGACGGTAACGATGGTCAACACGTCGACCCGCGCCATGCAGCGGCTATCGGCCAACGCCTATCTCAAACACAGTTTCGACACACTGGGGCGCGAACTGACGGTTGATATCGACGCGTCACGGGTGACGATCCGGCCGCAGGACGACATGGTTACCCGCTACGCCAACGCCGCCAACGAGGAAATCAAACCTGCCCTGACGCAGCGCAACCTCCCCCCCTCGACAGTAACCATCCGGGCGGCCAAAGCCGATTACGTGCATCCGCTGGGGAAAGGCGTCCGGCTCGAAGCGGGTGGTAAACTCTCGTACGTAACCTCCGACAACGACCTGCGTTTCGAGACCCTCACTAACGGCACCTACGTACCCGACCCACAGCGCACCAACCAGTTTCTGTACGACGAAACCATCGCGGCGGGCTACGTCAATGGGAGCCGGGAAGCGGGCAAGTGGCAGCTACAGGCCGGCCTGCGGGCCGAGCACACCCGGTCGGTCGGCAACTCCGTCACGACCAGCCGCGTGGTCGATCGCCAATACCTTGATCTGTTTCCGAGCGTCTTTGTCACCTACAGCGCCAGCCCCGACCATCAATGGCGGGCATCGTATAGCCGCCGCATCGACCGGCCCAACTACCAGGACCTCAACCCGTTCATCTACGTAATGGACCCGTATACCTACCGCGAGGGCAACCCGTTTCTGCACCCGCAGTACACCAACGCGCTTCAGCTCGGCTACACCTACAAAAACGAAACCAGCGTTAGCCTGAGCTATAACCACACCACCGACGTCATCACGGGTGTCAACGACCAGATGGGGCAGGTGCTGCGCGTCACGACGGTCAACCTGGCCGCGCTCGACAACGTGAATCTAAGCGTGGGAATGCCCATCAAACCGACCCGCTGGTGGACGATCCGGCCCAGTGCCGATGTGTTCTGGAATGCCTACAACGCCGCATTTGGCGGCCAACGGCTCGACTACCGCCAACTGTCGGCCAACGTGACGCTGAACCAGAGTTTTGTGTTGCCGCACGGCCTTACCGCCGAACTGTCGGGTTTCTATAACTCGCCGCTGGTGTATGGACAACTGCATTTTGGTGGGCTGGGCCAACTCAGCGCGGGTCTGCAAAAGAGCCTGTGGCGGAAGACGGCCAGCCTGCGGGTCAACGTCAGCGATCTGCTCTACACCATGCGACCCGTCGGGCGCATCAACTACGGCGCTACCAACCTGACCTTCACCAACCGGGGCGAAAGCCGCGTGGCCCGGCTGACGTTCACCTGGAATTTCGGTAACCAAACGCTGAAAACGGCCCGACAACGCCGGTCGGGTGTCGAAGACGAACAAGGCCGCATCGGGGGCTGACGCGGGCCCTCTTCCGATCATCACTAAACTACAACGAATCATGAACAGACTCGTCCTTCTCCTCTCCCTGCTGCTTATTGGCGGGGCCGTTTCGGCGCAGCCATTGACCACCGCCGAACGTACCCAAACCACCAACGCCACCCTAGCTCTGCTGAACGATCGCTACGTATTTCCGGAAGTGGCCAAACGCATGGATACCTACGTACGGAGTCGGCAACGTACCTACGATACCATTACGGACGGGCAGACGCTGGCCCGGCAGCTCACCAGCGATCTGCGCACGATCTGCCACGACAAGCACTTGACGGTCAATTACTTCCCGGAAGGTGTACCCAGTGAGCAGCTTTGGCAGAAAACTCCGACGGAGGCCGAACTCACGGCGCAGAAAGCGGCTATGCAAAAAGGGTTGTTGCGCGAAAACTTCGGCATTCTGGGCCTATCGGTGCTGAAAGGCAATCTGGGCTACCTCAATTTCAAGTACCTGGCCCCGCCCGAAATTGCGGGTGACTCGTATGTAGCCGCGCTGAATTACCTCGCCCAGACCGACGCGCTGATCATCGACCTGCGGCAGTGCGGCGGGGCCATATCCGAACACGCCATTCCGCTGTTGTGCAGCTATTTCTTCGCCGAGCCC
Organism: Fibrella aestuarina BUZ 2; assembly: GCF_000331105.1. Lineage (NCBI taxonomy): Bacteria > Pseudomonadati > Bacteroidota > Cytophagia > Cytophagales > Spirosomataceae > Fibrella > Fibrella aestuarina. The sequence goes on from NC_020054.1 coordinate 6,324,926, forward strand.
ACGCACCTCAACAGCTTCTACTGGCGCGATGGCAACCGCCTGGTTCAGTCGTGGACCTACGCGCAGGTGCCGGGGCGGCGCTACCTCGACAAACCGATTTACATCCTCACCAGCCGCCAAACGTTTTCGGGTGCCGAAGAACTGGCCTATGACCTTGCCCAATTGAAACGGGCCACCCTCGTCGGCGACACCACCGGCGGCGGGGCTAATCCCGGCGGTACCCTGCGCATCAACGACCGGTTTGCCGCGTTTGTGCCGGTCGGGCGGGCCATCAACCCCATCACGCAGACCAATTGGGAGGGCGTAGGCGTAGCGCCCGACACGGTCGTTCCGGCCAACCGGGCGCTGTACGCCGCGCAGTTGATGGCGGTTCGGACCCTCGCCAACAAACCCGGCATCGACCCCGACTGGCGCGCCGCCTTGCTAGGCATTATGGGCGAGTTGGAACGTACCCAGCCCCGCTACGTGACCCATTCGTTTGTGCTGAAAGGCCACGCCAACGCCCACGACGTGCGGGTAGCGGGTTCCTTTAACGACTGGTCGGCGCAGGCCAACCGGCTCGTGCGGCGCGGCGATGCCTGGGTAGCCGACGTAGAGGTACTGCCCGGCAAAATCAGTTATAAATTCATCGTCGATGGCCAATGGCTCACCGACCCGGCCAACCCCCGCACGGAGGGCGATGGCCAGTATACCAATTCGGTGTTCGACATCGCCGAACGTTAGAGGGATTACGACACGAAATCGGCGCGCATGGGCGTGAATACGTCGATCAGCACGCCGGCTTCGAGGCAGACGGCACCGTGGGGTTCATGCGGCGGGATGTAGTAGGCATCACCCGCCGCCAGTTCCCGGTCGACACCGTCGATGTGGATGGTAAACCGCCCGCTTTCTACGTAGCTCATCTGCGTGTGCGGGTGGGTGTGCAGCGCGCCCACGCCCCCCGCCTCGAAGGCGACTTTCACCATCATCAGGTTATCGTCGAAGGTCAAAATCTGGCGTTTCAGACCGCCACCGAGGTCTTCCCAGGTCAGGGCGCCCGATTCGACAAAGCGTTGCTCTCGTTGCATATAGCTGGTTGTTCGGGGCACAAGTTAGCCTCCTTTTTCCGCGATTGGTAACCGGCAAATCGCAGTTCATGCCTATCCCTCTTCCCGCAGGCCTAACGGCCAACCAACTTTGCTGGCATCAATAGTACTTCCTCTTTTTTACCATGAAAGCTCTCCTCAACAGTTTACTGGCCGTGGTCCTGATTAGTGCCTCGGCCTGCACCAACCCCGATGTGGTATCGCCCGAAACAAGCACGGCTGAGAAAGGCGTGGTTAAAGGCCGCGTCGTCGATAATCAGGGAAAACCCGTTGCCAACGCCGAGATCATCGCCAGCAGCACCGACTATTACAACAAAACCACAACCGCGTACACCGATGCCAATGGCACATACCGCCTGCAACTACCAACGGGCGTGGCCGAAGGGTCGTACTCGGCCAGTGGAACGGTGACGATCAAGTACCACGGCAAAAACGTCAAAATGGCCCTCTACGAAGAAAACACGCGGGTATTCTCGGCCTACGATGGCGCCGTGCGCAACTTCGTCTTCCGCCTGACGGGCAAACGCACCGCCGACGACGATGAGACGGCCACACCGCTGGGCGGCTCAGTGCAGGTGCATCATCAGGTCGATAACGTGGTCTGGGAAAACCTCGAACTCACCCTCGAGCCCGTTGGCCCGCTCGTTGACGGCAGCACCGGCCAGACGATCATCCGAACCATGCCCGCCCACGACTACTACCTGCGCGACATTCCGGTTGGACAGTACAAAATCACGGCCCGCGACAAAGTGACCGGCCAACAGCTGGGCGTTACCATCAAGGATTCGTTCAACGACTACAGCCCGTCGGTCACGGCTCTGTTCACGGAGGCAAATTTCGTCGGTGACACGTTCTGGGAAATCGTGCTGCTGGTCAATACGCTGTAGGCGGCAGGTTCATCGTAGCGCCCGCTCCCCTTTGGTGGCGGGCTTTTTTGTGGGCAAGCAGTTCATGCAGGCGACCTGACAGTCTGCGAGCTCCAACTGCCAACTCATGCATGGCGTCGTTTCGGTAGCAACGTACCCAGCCGACTTTTGACCCAGTCAAGAACCAATAACCTGCCCCCGGGCAACCTTCCTCCTTTGCGTATGATCACTCGTTTCCTCACCCTACTTCTCCTGTCGTGGCTGGTCGCCACGGCGGCACTGGCGCAGCCGGGCACCAAAAAAGTTACCGTCGGGCTCAGGATCGGCGCCAATTTCTCGAAACTCGACAACCTGTCGTACCAAACACCCCGCCTCGATCCAAACGGCCTGCCGGTGCTGTCGGGGGGTAGCGTCGTCTATGATTTTTTCCAACAGAACGACGCCCGCTCAACGGGGCTGGTGGGTGGGCTGTTTGCCCGTTTCGGCAACCGGTTCTATGTCCAGCCCGAGCTGCTGTTTTCCGTGAAAGGCGGGCGGTTCGATATCCTCCGGCAGGGGCTGGCCACCCAGTCGGTCAACGTCAAGGTCGGCACGATCGACCTGCCCCTGTTGCTGGGCGTGCGGGTGGGGCCGTTGCGGCTCAATGCGGGTCCGATGGCATCACTGACGGTGCTGAACGGGAACCTGAAAGAGGCCATCGCGCACTACGGCTCGCAGCCCATCGGCGAAACCGCCCGGCAGGCGGCAGTCGGGTATCAGGCGGGCATTGGGCTTAGCCTGGCCGGTATGCAACTCGACCTGCGGCACGAAGGTGGCCTAACCGGCAAGCCCGCCACCAGCGACGCCGGTACACAGTCGACCCGCTCGAACCTGTGGCAACTAACCGTCGGCGTCGGCTTTTAACCAATCATCAGCACCATGAACACGAAACTGCTGGGCGGTTTTGCCCTCCTCGGCGCGCCCTGTATGGCCATTGGCCTAAGTCTCGACGCCCTCTTCGGCCAGGCGCTACACGCCCCCTGGATGGGCCTCTGGGGCATCCTCTATATCTCGGGCTGGATGGCAAGCACCATCGCCCTGCGCGAACTAGGCGTTTTCGACGCCACCAGCCGGAAGGTGCGTCGCGTCGGTCATACGCTCGTTCGCCTCCTGCTCGTCACGCTCACACTGGCTAACATCCTGAACGTGTGGGAGATGGTAGCGCCTACCTACAAGCCGACCCTGTTCTATATTGTCGATTCGGGCTGGCCGCTCAGCAACCTGCTGATGCTCCCCATCGGCATCGCCGTTATCCGGGCGCGGCAACTAGATGGCTGGCAGCGGTGGCTACCGCTGACGGTTGGGCTATGGCTACCGATCACGCTGCTTGTCAAAAACGTGTCGGCCCTTCGTTACCTGCCGCTGCTGTATTCGGCCGTTGCCTGGACGTTGCTGGCCGTGGTGGTGCTGCTTGAATCAGCTCGCCAGCAACGTACCCACACCATCAGTGGCATTGCCCTGCGCGACGACGTCACCCGCCCGGCAGTGGATTAATGGACAGCTGGTCTCAGCGTTTTTTCCGGAAATCGAGCGCGTGGTTTATGGTAAGCCGAAAGCCGTTGTTGACCTCGAAAACGGGGCGGCCCGACACAGGGTCCAGATCGGCGTGTTGCACCACCTGGTTGAGCGCGTTGAGTTCAATTTGCAGCCCATCGTTGACCTGATAGCCCAGCCCAGCCGAAATCCGGTTCTGGTTGTAGATGTTCTCGCCCACGTTTTTCCCGAACCCAATGAACAGTTCGTCGAAAAAATTGATGTATAGTTCGCCATCATCGACGGTGGGGCCGTTCAGCGCCAGTTCGCCCGCGATCTGGTAACGTACCCGGTTCTGAAACTCCCAGCTCGCCGTGCGCCGGGGGTTGTCGTCGGCCAATTGAGCCAGCCAGCGTTGCTCCAGCCGGATACGGTGCGTGAGGCTCAGCCGACCGTAGGTTTCCGACAGCGACACATCCTGATGCAGCCGATGCTCGGAATAGGGCACGCCCAAATCGGCCTGCGGGTACCCGCCGTAGGGAAAGGTGGTGAAGTAGGTATAGCCAGCCCCGAGCTTCACCCGGTCCGAGGATTTATAATTGACGCCCAGCCGGGCCAGCGACTGCTGCCAGCTACGAATGAGGTCGATGCGGCGCCATTGGTATTCGGTGTGCAGCGTCCAGCGTTGGGTCAGCTTGTGATCGCCGTTGTATACATACCAGCCGATGGCGTTATGGTCGAGCAGGCGCTGCCGCTGCCCAAAGCCGTCGATCGGCAACGTACCCAGCAGGGTCAGCAGTACCAACCAGCGAAAACCAGTCGAAGTCAATGTCATGCAAAAGCGTTGAGCCATACCCGATGCTTAACCCCGTAGCGCACCGACTGTTCAACGCGTGGCGGACCGGCGGGGTATTTCGCCACAATTCATACCCGTTTTTTCGCAATTCAGGCAGCTCGTGTGCCAACTGATACACGACTGGCACGCCAGATTAGCCCTCGTTGGGGTATTTTTGGTGAAGGCATCGATTGCCCCAACGCGCATGCCCCCACTGCCAACGTACCTGTCACGCCTCTATCACACGATCCGGCACGATCCGCTCCGGCGGTATATCTACCTGCTGCTCTGGCCGTGGTTTATTCCGGTGGTAAGCTACCTGATCTTCGGCGATGCCTTACTCGCAGGCTGGCAGCCTTTTCTGAGTGGCGTGGCGGTGGTGCTGTTGCTCTCTACGCTGGCCAACGAGGTCGATACCGCGGCACTCCTGCGCATCATTCATCGCTTTCCGGGGTTCGATCAAACCGTCTGGCGGCTGGTCAGCATGGTCATCGCCTTTTCGGTGCTCAACTGCCTGCTGGCCGAGGTAAGCCTGCGGGTATTTGAGGCCACGCACTTTCTGGGCTATCGCGCCAATGCCGACACCCACAAATGGACGCAAGCCTTCGTCTTCATTTCGGGCGTGGTGGCCGCCGGGCTGGTCGAAAGCGCCTATGCCTTTACCCAATGGCGCACCCACCAATCCGACCGGCAAAGTCTGGAGCAGGATAACCTGCGCATTCAGCTCGACAGCCTCCGGTCGCGCATCAATCCTCACTTTCTGTTCAACAGCCTCAATTCGGTTTCGTCGCTGATCGCCGACGACCCCAAACAGGCCGAAGCGCTGGTCGACGAGCTCTCGAAAGTGTACCGCTACATGCTGCAGGCCAACCAGAAACCGCTGGTCGAGCTGGGGGCCGAAGTACGGTTCATCCAGTCGTACGCCCGGCTGCTCGATGCCCGCTACGGTGCCGCCCTGCAACTCCGCCTCGCCATTCACCCCGCCGCCAACGGGCTGCTGCTCCCGTCGCTGTCGTTGCAGCTGCTGCTCGATCACATCTGCCAGCACAACGCCCTCACGGCGGCTCGCCCGCTGACGATCCAGATCGAAACCTCGGGCGGAGGGCGGCTCTGGGTTCGGCACAACCGGCAACCCCGCACCATCCTGATCGACCGGCAGCTACCGGGCCTCGACGCCATCGCGGCCCGCTACGACTGGCTGGGCAGTGAGCAGATCCTGGTCGACGAAACCGACCGGCAGGTCACCGTCGCCTTGCCCCTGCTGCCCGCCGATACGGCTCCGCCACCCCTGTCCACAGTTCAAGCCACCGATTTGCCAGTTGAGTAAGGTTCCGTATCGGGTTGTCTCCGTAGCCCCATAAGTTGCCGCCGAAATCCTAACGATGAGCATGTTTTCCCTACTGATTACTCACGAGCGGTTCCGCTACCGGCCCACGAAACAGCTGAAATGGCAGTTGATTCTGCTGTTTCCGTGGTTCATTCCGTTGGTAACGTACCTGCTGCTGGGGCCGCGCTACCTACAGCACTGGCCCACCTTTGTGGGGGCTACGCTCATCAACGCCAGCATCGGGGTAACGTGCCAATTACTGCTCGACTACATCACGCAACGCATTGCCGACCGCTACCCCGGCCTGCGCCAGACCGGGCAGCGGCTGTTCTGGCTGCTGCTGTCGTTCATGACCATCACGCCGCTGTTTATTCTCGGCCCGATGTGGGCCTACGACCACGGCCACTGGTTTGGGTACGTCTATATCCCCGGCACCGTCACGCGCATTTTGCTCTTCAACGTCGTGGTCAACCTGATCTCGGTGGGGTCGTTTGAAAGTGTGTATTCGCTTACCAAGTGGCGCGAGAACATGCTCGAAAAAGAGCAGTTGAAGAAGATCAACCTGCAAAGCCAGTACGAAAGCCTCAAGAATCAGGTCAACCCGCATTTTCTGTTCAATACGCTCAACTCGCTCTCGTCGCTGATTGCCGATGAACCCGACCGGGCCGAAGCCTTCGTGGATGAGATGGCCAAGGTGTACCGCTACCTGCTGCAAACCAACCGCCGCTCCGATGAGTCGACCGATGGCGAACTGACGACCCTGACGACCGAGCTGGCGTTTATCCAGTCGTATTTCCACCTGCTCAAAACCCGCTACGGCCAGGGTATCGCGCTGGTGGTCGACGTACCCGACTCGGCCCTGCCCTGCCTGCTGCCCCCGTTAACGTTGCAGATGCTGGTCGAAAACGCGGTGAAGCACAACGTGATCCACCCGCAAAAACCACTGACCATCGAAATCCGGGCCGACGCCGATAGCCGCCTGCTGGTTCGGAACAACCTTCAACGGAAAACCACCCGCGTGCTGAGCAATCAGGTAGGACTAAGCAACATCACCGCCAAATACCGACTCCTGACGCAGGGGCGGGCCAACCTCAACCCGGCCACGGCCACCGTGATCGTCGACGAAAGCCCCGATTATTTCACCGTCAGCCTGCCGCTACTGGGGAGTGGGTAGAGGTGGTCAGTTGCCTACGGCGTCATTCATGGTCATTGGTGGTAAAAAACGATTAATGACGCCGCAGGCAACTGACGCGAAGCAAATGACCACGCATGACAATCAACGCAATAACCATGAACGTACTCATTATTGAAGACGAAGACCTCGCAGTGCGGAAGCTCCGCAAACTGGTGGCCGACGTAGACCCCTCACTACAGGTAATGGGCGTAACGGCGAGCATCGAAGACTCGGTGAACTGGCTGAACGAACACACGCCACCCGACCTGATTTTTATGGACATCGAACTGGCCGACGGGCAGAGCTTCGAGATTTTTGAGCAGATCGACATTCGGAGTCGGGTGATCTTCACGACCTCCTACGACGAATACGCGCTACAGGCCTTCAAAGTCAACAGCATCGACTACCTGCTCAAACCCATTCAGCGCGAAGACCTCGAACGCAGCCTGCGCAAGCTCCGCGAGCTAACGACCATCGACCAGAAAACGAGCGAACTAGCTGCGCCGCCGCTCAACATCGAGAAGCTGTTGCGCGAATTGCAGGGCGCTGGTAACCCCGCCGCCAAAGAATACCGCAAACGGTTTCTGGTAAAGCAGGGCCAGAAGTTGCTGTCGATCGAAGTAAACGACATCCTGTATTTCTACACCGACGAGCGGTTCAGCTTCTTCAAAACCCGTACCAACCAGAAATTCTTGGTCGATTACACCCTCGACGAACTGGCCGATTCGCTCGACCCCGCGCAGTTTTTCCGGATCAACCGGGGGCTGATCCTGACGCACGGGGCCGTTGAGCAAATTCAGCCGTATTTCGGCAATCGACTAGCCCTTACCCTCAAACCCACGTTCGACAAAGACGCCATCGTGAGCCGGGAAAAGGTGAGCGATTTCAAACACTGGATGGGAAAATGACCCGGCTAACGGCCGGTTTGCGTGGTAAACGTGCTCTCGAAAATCTTGTCGGCGTTACCCGCTTCAAAGCCCTCGCGGCGGTGAGCGCGGGTGAGTTGGTCGCTGGGTACGTTGGCAAATTCGGGCAGCACACGCCGCTCGGCAAACTCAACGTATGAACCCGCAATCCGCTGCGTGTCGCCGTTGGTAAACTCGGCCTCGACCAGCTGCGCCACGGTAGACGCCTGCCGCAGCCCGCCATCGGGGCTCACCTTCACCACCCCACCCGACGAATTGAGCCGGATGCCGCGATCCTGCAAAAAGCCCACAAACTCGTCGATGCGGTTGTAGCCCTCGGGCAGGTTGTGCACGCTGATGGTGAAGTGGTTGAGGTAGTAGCGGTTGTAGATTACCCAGGCGGCATACTCGCTTTCGGCCAGCAACGTCTGGTAGTCGGCGAGGGTGGGCGTTGGCCAGAGGGGCTGGTGCAGAAACGCATCGATCGCCGCGCCGTCCGTCAGGTCGAGGGCGTCAACGGGGTCGGCCGTGACCGTGTCGGTGTATTTGTGGATAATGGCCTGCGCCGTGGTGGATAAGTCATCGACGCGCAGCTCGCTCACGAAGATGCGGGGCAGATTGCCGCCATGGGGCCCATCCAGCGCAGGCGGGGCGTACCACCAGGCATTCAGTTTTTTCTCGACAAACTGGTAGGGGTCGCGTTTTTCGTAGCCAAGGGCCAGAAAGATCTTCTCGAACGAAGCGATACCGAGGTTGGGCACGCCCATCGTGCGGAAGGCGATATGGTCATTCTCGATGTCGGCCGCCGAGTCGATCATGTCCGCGTCGATCATGGCGTCGATGATGCGCTGCACGTCGGGCACACGCTCGGTATAGCGGCGCATCAGCCCGGAAAGAACGGTTTGTAGGGTTGTCATGAAGTTTTTAACGCGAAGTGCGCAAAGGTTGGCGCAATGTGCGCAAAGATTCTTTATTCTCGCAACCACTTCCTTCGCGCTCTTGGCGTTGACCTTTGCGCACTTCGCGTTCACGATGACAAAAATATCCTGGCAGACGGCTTGCGGGCTGGTGATCGCCAACATGGTTGGCACAGGGGTGTTTACGAGCCTTGGCTACCAGCTGGCTACCGTCCAGAATACCTGGTCGATTGTGCTGCTCTGGGTGCTGGGCGGACTGCTGGCGCTGATCGGCGCGTTTACCTTTGCCGAACTGGGCACGCACTACGCCGATCAGACCGGCGGCGATTACGTGTTTATCCGCAATGGCTTCCATCCCTTCCTGGGTTATCTGGCCGCCTGGACGTCGCTGATTGGTGGGTTTGCTGCGCCCGTCGCCATTGCGGGCAAGGCGATGGAGGCCTACCTCGCCCCTTTTGGGCCAGCCTTAGGTGGCGTCAACCTGCGGGCGCTGACGGTCGCGCTGGTAATCGGCATCGGTTTGCTGCACACGGTGAGTCTGCGGCACAGTAGCGTCTTTCAGAACCTGACCACGCTTATCAAGCTAGCTTTCGTGCTGGTGCTGCTCGCCATCGGGGTGTTAGTATCTGCCGCGCCCACCAATGCTTTGCGCTGGGATGCGGACTTTCGGCAGGAGGTGTTTACGGCGCCCTTTGCCGTTTCGCTGCTCTACGTCACCTACGCCTACACGGGCTGGAACGCCGCGGCTTACATCGTGGCCGAAATCAGCGCGCCCCGCCGCAACCTGCCCCGCGCCCTGTTGCTGGGTACGTTGCTCGTGACAGTGTTGTACGTGGGTCTGCAATTGGTACTGCTCAAATTTGCGTCGGTGGGGCAGCTCCAAAACCAGGCCGACGTGGCCGTAATCGCCCTGCAAAACCGGCTGGGGCCATCGGCGGGGCGGTGGGTGAGCGCGGGCATTGCGGGGCAACTGCTCGCCACCATGAGTTCGTATGTCTGGGTCGGGAGCCGCGTGATGCAGCGTATGGCGCAGGATTTCCCGCTCTGGCGCTTCTTCGCGAAACAGTCGGCGCAGCAGATTCCGGTGCGGGCGATCTGGCTGCAAACTGCCGTAACCCTCGTATTGCTGTTTTCAGGTACGCTGGAGCAGGTGCTGCTCTGCACCTCCTTTGCGCTGCAACTGATGGGTACGTTGGCCGTGGCCAGCCTGCTCCGGACGCCGCGCCGCCCGTCTGATTTCCACAGTCCGTTTCGGCCGTGGCTTCAGTGGGCCTACATCGGGTTCAGCCTGTTTGTGCTCGTCTTCATCCTGACCGACCGACCCCGCGAAAGCCTGACGGGCCTGGCGATCATGGCCGTTGGCGGCGCCACGTATTGGCTTGGCAATCGGAAGCATTAACTCAAGTCCCGGATACAACTGCGGTTAGCTTTTGGGGCAGTGAAGCCGAATAAACCGAAACGCTGCACGCATACCGACGGGCGGGTCTGCCAATGGCCGGGCTAAACTATTCGGCAGTTTGTTGGTCTATAGATAAATGTCGGGCGCAGGTTGCGCTACGATGTCCATTGACAAAACGCACTCAACCATATGATTCGCAAGACCTTAATCGCCATGAGCCTCGTTGCAGTGACCACCTCGGCCACGCTGGCTCAAAACGGAAGTCTCGGTCAGGCCGCGGCAGAAGGCCTCGGTTCACTCACCTTATCCGATGAACAGGTAGCCGAATATTCGCGGCAGGCCGTCGTTCAGATGGACGCCCAAAACCCCATTGCCGGACCCAACGATCCGTATACACAACGGCTCAACCGCATCGTCAGCCGGCACCGTACCATCGATGGCGTACCCATCAACTACAAAGTGTATATGGTCAAAGACGTCAATGCCTTTGCTACCGCCGATGGTAGCGTGCGCGTGATGAAGGGCCTCATGGACATCATGACCGATCAGGAGTTGCTGGCCGTGATGGGCCACGAAATTGGGCACGTGATCAACCACGACACCCGCGATGCCATGAAAGCGGCGCTGCGTCGGTCGGCTTTCCGCAACCTGCTGGCCTCGCGCTCAGGGGCGGTGGGCAACGTGGCCCGCTCGCAGCTGGGTACGTTGGCCGACGGGCTGTTCGGCGCCAAGTTTAGCCGCCAGCAGGAAACCGAAGCCGATGACTACAGCTATGGTTTCCTCAAACGAAACGGCTATAATGTACTCACGCTGGCTACGTCGTTCGAGAAACTGGCCAAGCTGAGCGGTGGTAGCGGCGGCGGCCGGGTTGCCGAGCTGGTATCGAGCCACCCCGACAGTCAGCGTCGGGCGCAGCGGGTGCGTGACCGTGCCCGTCAGGAAGGCATCCGGTAAATTTCCAAAACGAGGCGCGCGTCGTTGTGTAGAGCCATTCGCTGTACGTAATGACGCGCGCCTCGTTTCGGAACCTGCTGCCGGGCGATTGACACCGTGCAGACCAATCGATATGAGCAGGAGACGAGGGTAATCGAAAAGTCGGCATATTGCATGTACCTTGGCAGCTCCCTTTTGTATACCTATGAATGCTCAGAGTCAGATTGATAGCCTCCAGGCGGCCGTTCAGCTTTCGCCCGACAACCCAGTCTTGTGTCAATTACTCGCCGAAACCCTGCTGAGTGCCAACCGCCCCGCCGAGGCGGAACAGGCCTACCGGGAGGCGCTGCGCCTGCAACCCGACGACGTACCTCTGAAGCTGGGGCTGGCTCGGGCATTCGGGCAGAATGGTAAAACGTCGGCGGCGCTGGTGTTGCTGGAAGAACTCGCGCAGCAGGATCAGCCCACGGCCCACCTGCATCTGGCTCGTCTGCTGCTTGATCAGGGACAGGAGACCGACGCGCTACATCATTATCAACGGGCCCGGCAGCTAGACGACACCCTCTATGATGAACAGTTGGCCAATATCCAGCAGCCCGCCGACACTCCGCTGTTGGTCAACGACGTTCCTAGCGACTCGTTTGCGCTGGATGCTGAGCGCCCGGCCATCCGGTTTGCCGATGTAGGTGGCATGGATGCGGTAAAAGACGAAATCGCGCTGAAGATCATATTCCCGCTCACCAAACCCGACCTATACAAGGCGTACGGCAAGAAAACAGGTGGGGGTATCCTGCTCTACGGCCCGCCGGGCTGCGGCAAGACGTACCTGGCACGGGCCACCGCGGGCGAAATCAACGCGGCATTCATCTCGGTGGGGCTCAACGACGTCCTCGACCTGTATCTGGGCAATAGCGAACGAAAACTGCACGACCTGTTTCAGCAGGCGCGGGCGCTGGCCCCGAGTGTGTTGTTTTTTGATGAAGTCGACGCGCTCGGCGCCAGCCGCAACGACCTGCGCCACAGTGCCAGCCGCACGCTTGTCAATCAGTTTCTGGACGAACTCGATGGCGTTCGTTACGACAACGAGGGTATCTTGGTACTGGCCGCCACCAACTCACCCTGGTTTCTCGACAGTGCCTTTCGCCGCCCCGGCCGCTTCGACCGGCTGATCTTCGTGGGGCCGCCCGATGCCGCCGCCCGCGAGGCCATCCTGACCCTGTACCTGCGCAACGTACCCAACACCGGCATCGATACGGCCGCGCTCGCCAAGCGCACGGAGGCCTATTCGGGGGCAGACCTGAAAGCGGTGATCGACCGGGCCGTGGAGGGCAAGCTGCTTCAGGCGTTTAAAAGCGGGCAGGCCGTACCTCTGTCGACCAGCGACCTGCTGGAGGTGATTAAAACGCAAAAACCCAGCGTTCGGGAGTGGTTTGCCTCGGCCAAAAATTACGCGCTTTACGCCCACGAGGCCAGCCAGTATGAGGGAGTGCTTGCCTACATGAAAGCACAAAAGTGGCTGTGAACCAACCCCACGAACGCGCCAACCTGCTGGTGGAGTTAGGCCGGTATGAGCAGGCCCTGCCCGTTTTCACTGAAGCCATTCCTCAGGCAGAAGACGCCACCGAACGCGCCGAGATTTTCGCCGACATGGCCGCTTGCCTGGCCAAGCTAGGTCGGTTTGGCCAGGCCGAGCAACTGTTCCGCGATGAAGTGCTACCTTATTTAAGCACAGATGAATGGGCGATGCACCGCTTTGTCGTGATTTTGATAAACAGCGGGAAGCAGGTTGAAGCCGATGCCATCAACCAGCAGTTGCTGTCGGCATATCCCAACAGTTCGTTGCATTATGTTATAGACGCCAAGTTACTGCGCCAACAGCGGCGGTTCGTTGACGCCTGGTCGGCTATTCAGGAGGCCCGCCGACTCGACCCCGACAGCGCTTATGCGCAAGAAGAGCAATTGACCTTGCTGGCCTGCTGGCAACCGTCGTCACGTAAGCCCATCACGCCCCTGCTGGATATGGCCGTGCCCAATTGGGAGGCCGTCGTCGAAGAGGCCGTTGCCCGTGCTCCCAGTGACCCAACGATCCGACTACTGGCGGGCGAGATCTATGCCAAAAAAAGCCAGCCAGCGAAAGCTCAGCAACATTTGCTCGACGCTCTTCAACTCGACCCCAGCTACCAACCATACATCGTCAATAGTTTGCAACATGTACTCACGCTACAGCAACCACTCATGCGAGCCCTTCTCTGGCCATTCAGGCGCGTTCCCGAATCATGGGCGCTGGGTCTGGTAGTGATAGTTCCTATGCTGGCGCGTGGACTGATTGACTTAGCCAGTAGTCGGGGCATCAACCTTGTTACGTCACTGTTGGGTATTTGTCTGCTAATGCTCATCCCGACGTTGGGCATATACTTTATGTGCCGGGTGTTAGTTGAGTTTACGCCTGTGGGGCAGATCATTCTATCGGAACGGGATAAATGGCGTAATCGGCTACAATGCCTGGCTTTGTGGCTTTTTTTTGCCATAAGCACCGTGGTTGTTCTTCAAGGGCTTCGCTAGGTTATCGCTACCCAATAGCCAATTTCTACCGTACTTTGCCGGGCCAGACGCCGGGTAACGTACCTGACAACGTACCCAACGCTGGCTCATAAGAAAACAGATTAACCAACAACCTGATTATGACCATCGCCCTCGGCACCGACCACGCTGGTTTTAGCTACAAGGAACTCGTCAAAGCTCACCTCACGCAGGCTGGCCATACCGTTATCGACAAAGGAACATTCTCGCCCGACCCGGTCGATTACCCTGACTTCATCCGCCCGGCGGCGCAGGCTGTGCTCGACGGCGAGGCCGACCGCGCTATTGTGTTTGGTGGTTCGGGCAACGGCGAGGCTATGACCGCCAACCGGCTGAAAGGTATTCGTTGCGGCCTCTGCTGGAGCGAAGAAACGGCCCGCCTTACCCGCGAGCACAACAATGCCAACGTGCTGTCGATGGGTGCCCGCATGATTCCGGAAGATCTCGCCCTGCGCATCGTCGATATTTTTCTGACCACCGAATTCGAAGGTGGCCGCCATCAGGCCCGCATCGACAAACTCGACGCGTAGGGGCAAGGGGCGAGGATGGCAGGGTAAATAGCTAAGCTCACTATCTCTGCCATCCCTGCCCTTTCCCCCACGCTAACAAAATAAACACCAGGGGGGCGCGGATGTTTGGCTAGGTACGTTATGAAAAACTCGTCCAGCTATGTCGTTCCAGGAGTTAATGCTTACCTACGGCTACCCAATCCTCTTTGTGGGGGTGATGCTTGAAAGCGAAGCCTTTCTGATCGTAGCCGCCTATCTGGCCCATCGGGGCTATTTCTCGCTACCCCTTGTCATAGGAATCGCGGCACTGTCATCGTTTGCCGTCTCGCAGCTTTGCTTTTACCTCGGCCATCGGTACGGTTCGGGCTTCATCAGTAAACGCCCCGCTTGGCAACAGCGGTTTGCGCGGGTGCAGACACTCCTGCATCGCTACGGAGCGGGACTCGTGTTTGGCTACCGGGCCTTGTATGGGCTGCGCGGCTTCATTCCGGCGTCGCTTGGTCTGGCCAATTATTCGCGTTCCCGGTTTCTGCTGATCAACGGCCTGAGCGCCATTGTCTGGGCGGTTGTGGTCGCGCTGGCGGGCAATAGCATCGCCCATTACGCCGAATCGCTGTACAGTCAGATCAGGCAACATGACAAGCTGGTGATTCTCGGCCTGCTGGGTTTGGGAACGGCGTGGACGCTATACAAGCTATACCAACAACCCAGCACCAGCCCCAAGGCGTCAACCGCGGGTTTGCTGGCCGAGCCTAAGCAACAGCTGAGCCCCTTACCCCACAAACACGCTTAACGCCATCACGCCGACCAGCCCACACACCGACACGAGTACTTCCATCATCGACCAGGTTTTGATCGTGTCGACCATCGAAAGCTGAAAATAGTCGCGGAACAGCCAGAAGCCGGTGTCGTTGACGTGCGAAAACATCATGCTGCCCGCGCCGATGCTCAGCACCATCAGGTTCGGGTCGACGCCCGATTCCTTCAGTAAGGGCAGTACAATACCGGCCGTGGTAATGCCCGACACGGTCGATGAACCCACGCAGACGCGGATGATGGCAGCAATGCCCCAGCCAATGACGTAGGGGTGCAGCGAGGCGTGTTGCATCAGGTCGGCGATGGATTGGCTGATGCCCGCATCGGCCAGCACCTGTTTGAGCGCGCCCGCCCCGCCAAAAATCAGGAAGAGCATGGCTACTTCTTTCACTGAATCGGCCAGTAGATCGGCCACCTCCGCCATCGATTTGCCACGCTTGAGGCCCAGCGTAACCAGCGCCACCAACACCGAAAGCAGCATGCTCACGATGGGTTCGCCCACAAAAAGCAGCGCCTGCCTGACACCCGACCCCTCGGCCAGCAACGGGCTTACCAACGTACTGACGCTGATGAGCAGAATCGGCAGCAGCACCGTCAGGAAGCTCACCAACGTACCCGGCATCTGCTCGTCGGTGAGCTCGGGCGCAATCAACGCCTGATTGGGCGACGTCGTGTAACGTTTCAGCGTTGACCCGAATAACATACCCGACACCAGAATGGCCGGAATGGCCACGATGATGCCGTAAAACAGCGTTTTGCCCATGTCGGCGTTGAACTGCTTCAGAATGGCCAGCGGCGCCGGATGCGGCGGCAGATAGCCCTGCGTGACCGACAGCGACGCCAGCATGGGAATGCCCACGTACACCGCCGACAGCCGATACCGATGCGCCACCGCGATCACCAGCGGCGCCAGCAACAGAAACCCCACTGAATAGAACAGGGGCAAGCCCACGATGAAGCCCGTCAGCATAAAAGCCCAACGGATACGGTGGGTGCCCACCCAGCCGATCAGTGTGGTGGCGATCCGCTGCGCCGCGCCACTCTGGGCGACCAGCTTTCCCAGCATAGCCCCCAGCGCAATAATACCCAGAATAGACCCTAACGTGCTGCCGATGCCTTTCTGTACCGATTCGACAATAGCCAATGGCGTCATCCCGAGGGCCAACCCCACCCCCAGCGACACGATCAGAAAGGCCAGAAACGCATGGAGCCGGGCGTAGGAGATCAGTACCACCAACGCGGTGATACCCAGGATGGTAATTAGGAGGGACATGGCGATGGACTGGATCGGACTATACGCACTGGCCGGAATAGAAACCAATTGGTAACCGTAAGTAGAAAGCCTTATCGATCGCGGTCAGCAAATCGACAACCAACCACCATTCAACCGGTCCCCTTTCCTTTCGTGTAATCCCCGCACCGCTACGTTGTGGTATGTAACGCCAGAATTGTATTTTTATACCCTGTCGGCGATGCGAATAGGCAACTTTGGCCGGTTTTGGGTCGGTTTGCCAGTCGGTCGCCCTTTCATCATACCAAAACCGTTACTCATGAAACGTACAGTACTGCTGCTGGCAGCAGGCGTTTGCGGTCAACTTATCGCGCAGGCGCAACCCAAAAAAGCGAAGCCGACGCCTACCCAGGCGGTCGTCAGCGCCGGGGCCAAAACGGCGGCAACCACCACCCAGGGCCGCATCAAATTTTCGGAATTTGATTTGCCCAACGGCCTGCACGTGATTCTGCATCAGGACAACAGCACCCCGCTGGTGGCCGTCACGATGATGTACCACGTTGGCTCGAAAAACGAACAGCCCACCCGCACCGGCTTTGCCCACTTTTTCGAACACCTGCTTTTCGAAGGCTCCGACAACATCAAGCGGGGCGAGTACATGAAGATTGTGAAAGGCAACGGTGGCCAGTTGAATGCCAACACCAGCCAGGATCGCACGTTCTATTACGAGGTGATGCCCTCCAACAAGCTCGAACTGGGCCTGTACCTCGAATCGGAGCGGCTGTTGCACGCCAAAATCGACGAGAAAGGCGTGGAAACACAGCGCGAGGTAGTGAAGGAAGAGAAGCGGCAACGCATCGACAACCAGCCCTACGGCTCGATTTTCACCGAAGTGCTGAAGCACGCCTATACCAAGCACCCCTATCAGTGGGCACCCATCGGCTCGCTGGAACACCTCAACGCCGCCACCATCGACGAGTTCCGGCAGTTTTACAAGGATTTCTACGTACCCAACAACGCCATCCTGTCCATTGCGGGCGACATCGATCCCGCGCAAGCCAAAACGCTGGTAACGAAGTATTTCGCCGAAATTCCGAAGGGTACCAAAGCGATTTACCGCCCGTCGATTAAAGAACCGGCGCAAACGAAGGAAGTCCGCGACACGATCTACGACAACATCACGCTGCCCGCCGTGGTGCAGGCCTACCACATCCCCGCGCAGGGCACCCCCGATTCCTACGCGATGGAGGTATTGCAGACCATCCTGGCCGGGGGCGAAAGCTCACGTATGACCAAGGAGATTGTGGATAAGCAGCAGAAAGCCCTTCAGTCGGCGGCCTTCCCCGTCGCCAACGAAGACGCGGGCCTGTTTCTGACCTATTCCATCGCTAACCAGGGCGTTAAACCCGACGAGCTGGAAGCGTCGGTAAACACGGAAGTGGAGCGGGTGAAGAAAGACCTCGTCACCGACGCCGAACTGACGAAGGTGAAAAACCAGATCGAAACGAACTTCGTCAACCAGAACGCCCGCATCTTCGGGGTGGCCGAAAACCTCGCCAACTACAAGATGTATTACGGCGACGCCAACCTGATCAACACCGAAATCGACCGGTACAACAAGGTGACGAAGGAAGACCTCCGCCGAGTAGCCAACCAGTATCTCCGCCCCGAAAATCGGGTGGTGCTGTATTACCTGCCGAAAGCTGCCGAAGGCAAAGACACCGGTAAAGGCAAATAGATCAATCCCCCACCCAGACGCGAAGGGAGCTTGCTGACGTAGCAACATGCCTACGGCAGAGCTTCAGGGCGAAGAGGGAAACCCACAAAACAAATGACACTCAAACAGACCATTATGGGCCTTTCGCTGCTAACCACAGCCGCGTTTGCCCAGACTCCGCTCGATCGGAGCAAATTGCCCGCGGATGCGCCCGCGCCGCAAATCAAAATCGGGAACCCCGAAACGTTCACGCTGCCCAACGGCCTGAAAGTATTCGTGGTCGAAAACCACAAGCTGCCCCGCGTAGCCGTGAACCTGGTGCTCGACCGGGAGCCGCTGCTGGAAGGCAACAAAGTGGGAACGGCCAGCTTCGCCGGTCAACTCCTGCGCAACGGTACTAAAACTCGCAGCAAAGCCCAACTCGACGAAGAAATCGACTTCATCGGCGCCGATCTGAGCACCTCGCCCACCAGCGTATTTGGCCGGTCGCTGAGCAAAAACGCGGGTAAGCTGTTCGAACTGATGTCGGACGTGGTGCTGCACCCGGCGTTTCCGCAGGCCGAACTCGACAAGCTGAAAAAGCAAACCAAATCGGCGCTGGCATCGCAGAAAGACAACCCCAACGCCATCGCCACAAAGGTGGCCAACGTGGTGATGTTCGGCAAGAACCATCCCTATGGTGAGCAGCAGACGGAAGAGACCGTCGACAACGTGACGCTGGCCGATGTGCAGACTTACTACAATACCTATTTCAAACCCAATATTGGCTACCTCGCGGTAGTGGGCGACATCACGCCGGCGCAGGCCAAAACGTTAGTTGAGAAAGCCTTTGGCAGCTGGCAGCGTGGCGACGTACCCAAGCCAACGTACCCGGCGCCGGCAGCCGTTGGCAAAACCAAAATTGCGCTGGTCGACCGTCCGTCGTCGGTGCAGTCGGTGATCAGCGTGGGGTATCCCGTGGCTCTGAAACCCTATTCGCAGGAAACGATTCTGGCCAGCGTGATGAACGACATTCTGGGTGGTTCGGAGGCGCGCCTGTTCAACAACCTGCGCGAGAAACACGGCTACACCTACGGCGCTTACTCGAGCCTGTCGGGCGACCGGCTGGTTGGGCGCTTCCGGGCGGGTGCCAGCGTGCGCAACGCCGTAACGGATAGTTCTGTGGCCGAAATTATGAACGAACTGAAGGCCATCAGCACCACGCCCGTAACGGCCGCCGAGTTGAAGCAGACGAAAAACGCGTTTGGCGGCAACTTCATCTTCACGCTCGAAGACCCGCAGACCATCGCCAACTTCGCCATCAACACGGCCCGTTATGGCCTGCCCGCCGACTTCTTCCCCAACTACCTGAAGTATGTCGACGCCATCACCGAAGCCGACGTAGCAACGGCTGGTAAGCAGTTCATTAAACCCGAAAACGCGGTGATCGTGGTGGTGGGTAAGGCGAGCGAAATTGCCGACAAGCTGAAGCGGTTTGGCGACATCGAGTATTACGATGCCAAGGGTAATCGCGTGGAGGCGCCCAAAGCGGCCGCCGCTGTACCCGTTGGCCTGACCGCTCAGCAGGTGATTGATAAATACCTGGCGGCCATCGGTGGGAAAGAGGCGCTCTCGAAGGTGCAGGACATGACCATGCAGATGAGCACCGAGATGCAGGGCCAGAAGGTGACGATGATCCGCAAAGCTAAAGTGCCCAACAAGTCGGCTATGTCGGTGATGGTGTCGGGGCAGGAAATGATGAAAACGGTCAGCGACGGGAAGTCCGCCAGCCGCACCATGCAGGGCCGCAGCCAGAATCTCGAAGGCAAAGACCTGGACATGACCATTCAGGCCGGGATGTTCCCCGAACTCTATTTCGCCGACAACAAGGTCACCAGCGTGCTGGAGGGCACCGAGAAAGTCGACGGGAAAGATGCCTACCGGATTAAAAACAGCACGCCCGGTGGCGCCACCTGGACTAACCTGTACGACGTAAACACGGGCCTGAAACTGCAAACAATCTCGATGCAGCGCGGGCCGCAGGGCGAAACCGCCGTAGCCGTCGATTACGCCGACTACAAAGATGTCAACGGCATCAAAGTGCCCTACACGATGATCCAGCCGATGGGCCCCATGAAGATGACGCTCACTGTAGATAAAGTCGAAATCAACAAAAGCTTGAGCGATGCCGACTTCACGGTGAATTAATCCTAAACCTATAAGGCCTTGGAGACCTTATAGGTTTTACTCCATATGATTTCAAACCTATAAGGTCTCCAAGGCCTTATAGGTTTTTTTGTACCCCACACCGTAACTACAACACAATCAACTATGTACAACGTACCGCTATTACCCGGTGCTTATTATCACGTATATAACCACGCTGTCGGCGAGGATAACCTGTTCAGGGAACACGAAAACTATTTGTACTTTTTGAAGCGCTACGCTGACTACATCACTCCCGTGGCACGTACCTACGCGTATTGCCTGATGCCTAATCATTTCCATTTCCTGATACAGACTCGGGAGGAAGACGCCTTGCTGAGCCATTACAGGCAACTAAAGCAGGTACGTTCTTTTTCGCCTCATCCACCCGACTACCCCGCCTTTGTCATACAACAATTCAGTAATTTGTGTAACGGCTATGCCAAAGCGATCAATCGTCGGTATGCGCGCCGTGGCGCTTTGTTTGTGGATTACGTCCGCCGGAAGATGATCACGGAGGAGACTTACTTTACGAACTTACTGGCATACATTCATCGAAATCCCGTTCATCACGGTTTTTGTAAGACGGCCACCGATTGGGCCTACTCGTCCCTGTTGGCCATTGGCAGCACAAAGTCCACCCAATTAGAGCGCAACCAGGTACTCGACTGGTTTGGTACGCTTGAGGCATTCCTTGCTTTTCATCAACAGCCCTTAGCGCCGCCTAAAGGAGAAGATTGGGAATTTGGCGGCCACTCGTAAACCTATAAGGTCTCCAAGACCTTATAGGTTTGGAATTTCGTTGTCTTATAAAACACCTGATTCGGCATGAAGATCATCATCTGCGTTATCAGCTTTGTGGCCCTGCCTTTGGTCATGCAGGCCCAGATCCGTATCAACGACCCAACGAAGGTGGTGCAACGGCGGGTAGAGTCGGGCATCAACACCCGGGTGAACAAAGAAATCAACAGGGGGATCAAAAAGGCGGAAGACAAGGTCACCAGCAAGTCGGCCAAGAAACCCAATAGTCCGTCGGCTCCACCGGCTGAGCGCCCAACCACGAACCGAAATCCAACCGAAACCCGCCCAACGGAGACTCGTCCGGCGACATCGGGCAGTTCGGTTGGGTACGTACCTGGCACGGGCGCCACGGGCCCCTATAGTCAATTCGATTTTGTACCAGCCACCACCATTATCCTGGCCGATGATTTCAAGCATACTAAACTGGGCGATTTCCCGGCGGGCTGGAACACCAACAGCACGGGCGAAGTCGTCACAATCCGCAACATTCCGGGGCAGTGGCTTGCCCTCAGCAAGCAGGGGCAGTACATGCCCGAAAGCGTTACCGAGTTGCCAGAGGAATTTACCCTGCAGTTCAATCTGGCCTGCTCTACGCAGCTGACCGCCGCCTCAACGGCCTTCTCGACGGCGTTTGTCGCGATGAAAAAACCGGCCAAAGAATTTGCACAGTGGACCTACGGCCGCACCGAAGGCGGGCATGGGGTAAGTTTCACGCTGCATCCCTACGACACCAACGGGCAGAACGGCAACAGCGAACTGCACATCATCGCTCCGCGCGACGAACGCCTGACTAACAAAGTCGCCGTGCAGTCGTTCATGACCAAAGGGCGAAACCTCGTACGCGTATCGGTGTCGCGGCAGCAGGAGCGGTTACGCGTGTACATCAACGACGAAAAAATCTGGGACGTACCCCACGCGTTCCAGCCCAAAGTCGATTATTCGTCGATCATCTTTGCGCTGGGCGAAACGCATCAGCCCAACGAGTTTTATTACCTCAGCAACCTGCAATTGGCCGTGGGCGCCCCCAACACCCGCAAGCAACTGCTCGACAAAGGCAAATTCGTGACGCGGGGTATTCATTTCAAGGCCAACAGCGACCAGATCAAACCCGACTCGAACGGAGCCCTGCGCGACATTGCGGCCGTGCTGAATGAGAACCGCACCATCCGCGTGCTGATCGTCGATCATACCAACACGGAAAGCAGTGATGCCGACAATATGGCGCTGTCGAAGCGTCGGGCTGAAGCCGTGCGGGCCGTGCTGGCCAGCCAGTTTGGGGTCGATGCCAGCCGCCTCAGCACCGATGGCAAGGGCGAAACTCAGCCCGCTGTCCGGGCCGATTCGCCCGAAGGTCAGGCCAATAATCGCCGCGTTGAATTCATTCGTCAGTGATAGACAGGCTATTGTCTAAGGCGGGTTGAGGCAACTCAAAGCCCTGTCGTTCGGTTTTAGGTATAGTCCCCGGCTCCGTCAGCAGCTATCCCTGGCGGCGGCCTCGTTCTGCGTATGCCTCGTTTCGCGTTTGTTCTGCTCCTGTTTCTCGCCGCCTGTTCGGATAAAAAAGAGCGCCCGGCCGCCGCTGCCGACGAACCCAGCTACACGGTATTTTTCATCGACAAAAGCCTTAGCAACAGCAGCCTGGAAGGTGCCAGAGCTACTTATGAGCGGGTGATCCGGGAAGCCATCGCCGACAATGTGCATCAGAAGGGCGACAAGGTTGTCGTGTATTTCATTCACGACAACACGGCCAAAGCCCGTGCGCTTTCACTGACGGCCCGTACCCCTTTGCCCGAGGTAGAAGGCGCCAGCCCCACCGACCGCGAAGCCGCCCAGTCAGATTATGAATTGCAGTTGACCCGCGAACAGGCGACGCTTCAGCGGCAGGTACTGGCCAAACTCGATCAGGCCAATACCAACAAATCCAACCAGCATACCGACATCTGGGGGAGCCTCGACGTGCTGGCGCGCGCCGATGAGTCGGGTCGTCAGGTACGTGCCTATTACCTCAGTGATATGGTCGAGAGCATGAGCGGGGCCGATCGGCGTGATTTCCACAAAATGCCCCCCGCCAGCAACGAACAAGCCGACGATTGGGCCAAAGCCGACGCCAAGAAGCTCGGTGAGCAGTACGCCATCGGGTCGCCGAGCGTCCGACTGGTCCTGCCCTTTGCGGCTACGGCGTCGGCCAAGGAAAACAACCCTACCGTCACGCGCTACTGGCATACCCTGCTGGAAACGATGGGCGCACAGGAAGTGACGGAGTAGTACAAAGTGCCCATTTATCGATTCCCACCTATGCCCCCCTCCCATCACACCGACGACTACGGCCACCTATTGGCCGATCTTAAGACAGCCATTCGACAGGCCCGCCTGCGCGCTACCCTGGCCGCCAACGCCGAACTACTACACCTCTACTGGTAACTAGGTATTGCTATTCTGGAACGCCAGAAAGTGGCGCAGTGGGGTGATAAAGTGACAGCACAGCTAGCAGCCGATTTGCAACGTGAGTTTCCTGAGATGAAGGGTTTGTCACATCGCAACATCAAGTACATGAAGCAGTTTGCAGCGACTTATCCTGACTTCTTAATTGGGCAACGGCCCGTTGCCCAATTACCGTGGGCGCACCATGTGATTTTACTGGACAAAGTAAATTCGTCAGAGAGCCGGGCCTTTTATACTGCTAAAGCGCTGGAAAACGGCTGGTCACGCGATGTGTTGAGCCTGCAAATCAAGTCGGGATTGCACGAACCGGGGTTGGGGAGGTGCAACGCATTACGGCATGCGCCTACCGCCTGCTGGCTTTCAGTTCCATGCGGACGGTTTCGCCGCTTTTGCTGATCTCTTCTATGTTCACCACAAAGGCATTGTCGTCGAAGCGGGCAAGTTTCCGGCCTTTGCCATACAGGTCGTACCCGTTACCGTTGGTTTGAATCTCCATTTCCTGCTGGTAACTAATATTTTCGACGGCAGCCCCCTGCTGAAACACCGACTTATCAATCACCGTCGAGACGGTCAGGTCGATCCGGTTTTCGGCTTTGCGCTCCACCTTGATCTGCGACGACAGCACCGGCTTGCCATTCAGCAGGATTGGGTACTGAATCACTTGCTGTGGGTACGTTCCCGCCTGCATTTCAATCGTATTCACCTCGTACGTACCTGCCAGACGGCGGCCCCGATCGGGCGAGGTGGCGGGCGACACCGTCGAGTCGGCGGGTGATGAACAGCCAGCCATCGCCAGCAGAAAAGCCATTGGGTAGAGTAAGCGTTTCATAGACGAGTTGCGTTAAACGTAAAGTTGATTGGAACGGGGAACACGTTAAGCAATAACCTTAGCAAAGTAGCTGATTGGTAGCAGACTAGCTACATAAAGTTAGCCAACTGCCCGTGTGTTGATGCGCCTTTCGCCACGTGTGCTATCTTGCATTTCCCACAAATCGCCTCCCCCATGCGCCGCCCCTCACTGCCTCTCACAGCGCTCCTTCTTCATCTTACCTTTTTCATCTTTCATTCCACCCTGGCGCAGGTCGAGAAGGCACCGGCGCGCAAGAGCGGCGAAGGGGGCGGGCCGTATAACCGGCTCATCATCCGGGGCGTCACGCTCATCAACAGCACGGGTGCGCCACCGATGGGGCCGGTGGATATTGTGGTGGAAAAGAACCGCATCGCGCAGATTCAGCAGGTAGGCTACCCCGGCGTGGCTATCGATCCGAAAAGCCGGCCCAAAGCGGGGGCGGGCGATCAGGAACTCAACTGCGACGGCATGTATTTGATGCCGGGGTTCGTGGACATGCACGGGCATATTGGCGGACAGGCGCAGGGAGCCAATGCCGAATACGTCTTTAAACTCTGGCTCGGCCACGGCATCACCACCATCCGCGACCCGTCGGCGGGTAACGGGCTGGATTGGGTGCTGGAACACCGCGCCAAAAGCGACCGCAACGAGATTGTGGCCCCGCGCATCAAAGCCTACACGGTATTCGGGCAGGGTAGCAAAGCCCCCATCACCACCCCCGACCAGGCCCGCGCCTGGGTACGTCAGAACGCCGAACGGGGTGCCGACGGCATCAAGTTTTTCGGGGCTGAACCAGGCGTCTTTCGGGCGGCGTTGGACGAAAACAAAAAATTAGGCCTTCGCTCGGCCTGCCACCACGCCCAACTGGAAGTGGCCCGCATGAACGCGCTGGCTACCGCCAAAGCCGGTCTGACCACGATGGAGCACTGGTATGGTCTACCCGAAGCCCTCTTCGCCGACCGGACCGTGCAGGACTATCCCGCCACCTACAACTACAACAACGAGCAGAACCGTTTCGAGGAGGCGGGCAACCTCTGGCAACAGGCCGCCAAACCCGGCACCGACCGCTGGAACAAGGTGATGGATGAACTCATCGCCCTCGATTTCACCCTTGACCCAACGTTCAACATCTACGAAGCCAACCGCGAACTGATGCTCGCCCGCCGCGCCGAGTGGCACGACGACTACACCCTGCCTAGCCTGTGGCGTTTCTACGGCCCCAGCCGCATCTCGCACGGGTCGTACTGGCACAATTGGGGCACCGAGCAGGAAGTGGCCTGGAAGAAAAACTACCAGCTCTGGATGGCGTTCATCAACGAATACAAAAACCGGGGTGGACGCGTCACTGCGGGCTCCGATTCGGGCTTCATCTACCAGCTTTACGGCTTTGCCTACATCCGCGAACTGGAACTCCTGCGCGAAGCCGGTTTTCATCCGCTCGAAGTGGTGCGGGCCGCCACCATCAAAGGGGCGGAAGCGCTCGGCATGGCCGATCAGATCGGGTCGGTGGAAGTGGGGAAACTGGCTGATTTCGTCATCGTGAAAGAAAACCCGCTCGCCAACCTGAAAACCCTGTATGGTACCGGAGCCATTCACCTCAACGAGAAAAACGAAGTCGAGCGCGTCGGCGGCGTGACCTACACGGTGAAAGACGGCGTAGTCTACGACGCCAAACAACTACTCGCCGATGTGCGAGCGTTGGTAGCTGAGGCCAAAAAGAAAGAGAATTTCGAGATCACGCAGCCGGGCATTGCTCCCAAAGCCGCCCAGCAAGGATCAGGCAAGCAATGAGTACCAATCTTACTCAATTGTGAATGCATCAGCGTCGAGATAGGCGGGGAAGCGGGCGCGGAAGGCGCGTAAGTCGTCGAGTGAAAGTGTTTGTTGATGCACCACTTCGGTATCGTATTGTCGGAACAGCACCTCACCCTTGAAGTCAATCAGGGCCGTGCCGCCTGTGTAGGGGTGGCCGTTGCCGTCGGTGCCTACGCGGTTGACACCCGCCACGTAGCTGAGATTTTCAATGGCGCGGGCCTGCAACAGCGCGTCCCAGGCCGTTTGGCGGGGCGCGGGCCAGTTCGCCACATAAAGCAGCAGATCGTAGTCGAGTTGATCGGGGGCAATGAGCTGATTACGGCTCCAGACCGGAAACCGCAGGTCGTAGCAGATGAGCGGACAAATGCGCCAGCCACGCCAGGTACGTATCATTCGCGACGTACCCGCCGTGTACGTTTTCTCTTCCCCCGCCATCCTGAACAGGTGGCGTTTGTCGTAGGTGGCAAACGTACCGTCGGGCTCCATCCAGACCAGCCGGTTGTAAAACTGCCGACTGCCCCCCTCCCGGCTGCTTCCCTCCTGCACCACGTAACTGCCCGTAATGGCCGCGTTGGTTTGCTGCGCCAGTTGCCGCAGCCACCGAAACGTGGTCAGGTTCATGGGTTCGGCCACCGCCGCCGCGTCCATCGTGAAGCCCGTCGTGAACATTTCGGGCAGCACAATCAGATCGGTCGGCTCGGGCAGGTTGAACAGCGTCTCCTCAAGCATCGCCCGATTCGCAACCGGGTCGTGCCAGTGAAGGGCCGTTTGGACGAGAGTTAGGTGCATAGAGGCAATGAATAATGTACAATGAACAATGTATAATGGGCTTTCGCGTAAGCAGTGGACCTGCTAGTTCATTGTACATCGTACATTATCCATTGTACATCATTTTGAAAAACGCATCTTGTATTCCACGTCGACGTTGCCTTTGGTGATGTCGGCGAGGCGCTTTTTGAGCAGTTGCCGTTTCAGGGGCGACATGTAGTCAGTGAAGAGCTTGCCGTCGAGGTGATCGTACTCGTGTTGAATGATCCGGGCAGCAATGCCGTCGTATTCTTCCACATGCTCGTTCCAGTCGAGGTCGACGTACCTGATCTTGATGAATTCGGGGCGGTACACATCGTTTCGGATGCCGGGAATGCTGAG
The DNA here is from genome assembly GCF_000331105.1 of Fibrella aestuarina BUZ 2. Classification (NCBI taxonomy): domain Bacteria; kingdom Pseudomonadati; phylum Bacteroidota; class Cytophagia; order Cytophagales; family Spirosomataceae; genus Fibrella; species Fibrella aestuarina. Next base: position 6,351,973 of record NC_020054.1, read on the forward strand.
GCAGCCCTCTTCAAACGCCCATTCGTCGCCGTCTTCTTCCAGAATTTCGGGGTTGATGAACACCTTCTTGAACCCCACCAGAGACGGGTCGAACTCGTCATCATCGGGCGTTTCGTCTTCGTTCATGGGCGTACCATCGACCACAAACAGCCGTAGGCTCTGCCCAACCTGCGGCGCGGCCAGGCCCACCCCCGAAGCGGCATACATTGTTTCAAACATATTGTCGGCCAACGTCTTCACATCAACCTGACCTTTCTCGATCTCTTTGGCGCGCTTCCGCAGAACCGGATCGCCATAGGCTACAATTGGGAGAATCATATCACTTGTGCTTCATGGTTGCTGTTTAGCGGTTGGCGTTCCTGCTCTGGCAACAACGTCAACCGCTAAACAGCAACCATCAAACCTATTTTTTACTTTCCATAAATGATTGCAAAATGATCGTCGCGCTGACCATGTCGATGGCCCCTTTCTGGCGACGGTCTTTTTTGCTCGTACCACCGGCGATCATCGCCTGCAAGGCCATCCGCGACGTAAACCGCTCGTCGTGCTGGTAGACGGTCTGCTCGGGAAACACCGTTTTAAGCTTTTTAATTAGCCCCCGCACCGCCGCTGTCGTGTCGGTGTCGGAACCATCGGTATTGGTTGGCCACCCCACCACAAACCCCTCTACCGGCTCGGCCGCCGCATAGGCCTTCAGCCGGTCGATGAGCGTGTGGGTCGGCACCGTTTCGAGCGCCGTTGCAATCAATTGCAGCGGGTCCGTAACGGCCAGGCCGGTCCGTTTGTTTCCGTAATCAATCGCCACGAGTCGCGCCATAGTGTGGGCAAAGGTACGGCGAAAGGCGATTAGCGACTTCTTTTCGTAACTTTGTATATTGAGTTAGCTGTTATTCGGATTATGAAAGCACCCAAGCCTCTTACCGTGCGCGAACCAGATAAAACAACCAGACCGAAGAAAAAACGCAGTCTGGATAACTCGTCCTTGTTACCATTTTTCGGTAAGAGTCCTGAGGGTATTTGGGACAAGGATATCCATACGGGCGAAGGGGACAATAGCTTCTAATGGATGAGCTCATTCTTGATACGATCACGTTAGATTACCTCACCCGTAACCAGAAGGCACTTTCTTCAGCCGCCCGTAGGCGAATCGAACAAGCCGATACGGTCTATGTCTGCGTAGTCAGCATGTGGGAGCTGGCTAATCATATTCGCGAAGGACTCATCGTGTTGAACGCCGATTTCGACACGTTTTATCAGAAAGCCTTACAGACACTGGGCATTACGCTACTGGACACGCAGTGGCTGGCGCTCAACTACCTGTCTACGTTCGATTACCAAATCATTAGTAAACCCTGGCAGCGAACGATTAAAAACACATTGATAACGGGTATCAAGCAGGAACTACACAAAGACCCGTTCGATCGGATGATCATTGCTCACGGCCTGACCATGAACCTACCCGTTGTGTCGCCGGATACACTCTTCCCCTATTACGCTGATCGCGGATTGAAGGTCATCTGGTAAGATCGCGTCACGGTTCGTTTTCACCTCAAACAATGGCGGCGAATAAACGTACCAGAGGCAGCTTCGTCCCATTTGTCATTTTCTCAGAAAGGCCTTCAGATGGACAGGGATACGTTGCGCCCCTAACCAATTTTTGCGCCGCGCCGGTTCGTTCGTTGAATTATACTAGTTTTAATTCTTGTTAACCCAGTATGACTGACACCAACATGGAGTTGCGCTCAATTGAAAAAGCCACCAGCGCCATCGCCGACAAGTACCGCCTGTCGATCCTGATGCAATTGGCCAAGCAGGAAACCATGACCAGTTCCGACGTGCAGGAGCTGACGGGCCTCTCGCAGCCCTGCGTGTCGCACCACGTCAAGCAGCTGACCGACAGCGGGCTAGTGGAAGCCCAAAAAGAAGGGCGTAACCTGTTTCTGCGCCTTAACAAACCGGCTTTGCAGGAATTGGGTGAGTTTCTGAAAAACCTCGGCTAAAATTTTTCAGCAACACATCCAAACTTTTAAATCTTTAAATAGGTTGTCCATCCGAATCGTACTAACCAAATCAACATGGCAACACAGCTTTTCGAACCTGCCCAATTGGGTAATCTGACCCTTTCTAACCATATCGTGATGGCCCCCATGACCCGCAACCGGGCCACGGCGAGCCACGACGTGACCGACATCATGGCTACGTATTACGCGCAACGGGCATCGGCCGGTCTGATCGTAACGGAAGGCATTGCGCCGTCGCCCAATGGAAACGGTTACGCCCGGGTGCCGGGTATCTACACCGCCCAGCAGGTAGCCGGTTGGAAACAGGTAACCGATGCTGTCCACGCGGAAGGCGGTCGTATTTTTGCCCAGTTGATGCACACGGGGCGGGTAGGTCATCCGGTCAATATGCACGAAGGCGCACAGATTCTGGCCCCGTCGGCCGTCGCTGCTGCCGGCCAGATTTACACCGATGAGCAGGGCATGCAGGATCACCCCACGCCCGAAGCCTTCACCATTGACCAGATCAAAGCCACCATCCAGGAGTTTGTTACCGCCTCGAAAAACGCTATTGAAGCCGGTTTCGACGGCGTCGAACTGCACGGCGCTAACGGTTACCTGATCGAGCAGTTCCTGCGCAGCACCAGCAACCAACGTACCGACGAATATGGCGGTAGCGTAGAGAACAACGCCCGGTTTGCGCTGGAAATCGCCGAGGCTGTATCGACCGCCATCGGCAAGGAGAAAGTAGGCATTCGCCTCTCGCCCTATGGCGTGTTCAACGACATGCCCTACGATCCGGCTTTCGACGCCCTTTACCATTACCTCGCCAAACAACTGAACGACCACGTGGTGTACGTGCACCTCGTCGATCACGAAAGCATGGGCGCGCCAGCCGTAGCCCCGGCAATCGTTGACGCTGTTCGCGAGCATTACACAGGTACCCTCATACTGAGCGGTGGCTACACCGCCGAAACGGCCGAAGCCGCCCTCGAAAGTGGCCGCGCCAACCTGGTCGCGTTTGGTCGTCCGTTCATTTCAAACCCGGATCTGGTTGAACGCCTGAAAACCGGTGCCGACCTGAACCAGCCCGACTTCTCGACCTTCTATTCGCCTGGCGAAAAAGGCTATACCGACTACCCGACCCTGGCCGAAGTGTCCGCCTAAGTCAGGTACGTTTCCAATAAATGTAAAAAGGCCCGTCGCAAGCGACGGGCCTTTTTTGTGCTCTAGGTGGTGAATCAGGGACGTACCCGGTAGATACGATAGCCATCGCCCCCCGGCGGACCGTCGATTTCTTTGACCACCTCCACCTGTCGGCCATGCTCGGCTACGATGTCGAGGAAGGGGCGGCAATAGAAATCACGAAAACGGGCCACTTCACCGGGTTTCATCGGGTTGGTCGTGTCGATAAATAGGTATTCACCCGGTTTCGCCAGGAATTTTTGGGCAAATTCCGCATGGTCTTTCGCCCGAATAGTCAGGAACTTGTGCGTGACGTTGAAGAGATACGCCAGCTCGTAATACTTATCGGGCTGTTGTGTCATCGTGATCAACTGCGTGGTGCAGGCCCCGCCCACAATGACGAATTTCTGGTTCTGCGGGCGCGCATACTCGATCAGTTGGTTGATCGCCGCCCCGTGCAGGAACGGCTGCCGACGCAGGCCTTTGATCATAAAGAATTGCGTGGCCAGCACCAGCCCGAACAACCCCGCTACCGTCAGCCCCATGCCGATCCGGGATGCCGTTGCCGGACCAGGCAGACGTGCCCACAGCCACCGGATGGCGTACAGCCCGGACAGCGTAGCAAACGGGTAGACGGCAAAAATGTGCCAGCCATAGCGGGCCCGTTCGGTCACAAACATCTGTGCCAGCAGTGCAAACAGAATGGCCGTCGAGAACAAAAACAGGCGATCCTGCGCCGCTAGGGGGCCAATCAGCCGGGCGCGGAGCAGCAACGTACCCGCCACGACCACCGACGTACCCAGCAGTAACGTCGCCACGATGGGCTGAACGGAAAAGAGCCACTGCGGCCAGCCGCCAAAGCCAAACCAGTAGGTATACACCATCAAGCCCGAGCCGCCCATGACGTCGCCAAACAGGTCGAAGACGCGGAAGAAGGGTTCGGCCAGCCCTTTTTCGTTGCCGATTTTCTGGCCAAATACATCGAACAGCCGGTTAGCGACGAGCAGATACGCCACGGCCAGCAGGTACGTTCCTCCGATCGCCAGCAGAGCCTGCGTCCGTTTCGCCAGTCGTGCCTGCTGCCACCAGTCGAACGCCCAGCGCCCGTAGGCCACCACCAGCCCCACGTAGAAGGCGTTGATGTACCAGATGAAATTGAGTTTGTTGAACTGCCCCAACAACAAGACCACGCCAATCCATATAACGTAACGTACCCGGCTTGTTTGAACAAAGCGCAGCCATAAGGCGATCGACGCGATTTTGAGAAACAGCTCGATGGCGTTAGGGCCGGTATCAAAGCGGGTGTAATGGACAAAGCTCGCGTCGAAGGCCAGAAAAAAAACGACCACCAGCGCCATCAGCCAACCCCATTCGCGCCGGACAAGGTCGGCCAGCCAGCATAGCCCCCCGATTGTGAGCAGCGCCATTGGCAGGCGAATCGACCAGATCGACACGCCAAACAGCTTGAAAATCGGGTAATAGAGCCAGGCTTTGAGTGCCCCGATGTAGTCCATCAGCAGAATAGGTACGTCGCCCCACTTCACAAAGTTGAACAGGTCGGGGTCGACGCCGCCCAGCGCCGCGTTGCAGAACAGCAGTTCGTCGTAGCCGAGCGGAATGCCCGTAAGCCGATAACAGGCAAAAACGAGGTAGATAGCGGCGGCAAGGCCCAGCAGGAGGTAATAGAAGGCAGGCTGAGGCGAAGAAACAGAAACGGTGGCGTGAGACCGCGCAGGATCAGATACGTGATGCATACACCGTAAAATAACGGCCCGATACTGGTTAATCCCAACAATCGTTAGGCTGTGCCCGTTTTATCGGCTCTCCGCAAGCCATACCTTTCTATCGTCCACGTACGTACCTTTGCGGCTTCATTTTCAGCATAAACAGCATGAGCTTACTCACCGTGGGGTCGGTCGCCTTCGACGCACTGGAAACTCCGTTTGGCAAAACCGACAAGATCATCGGCGGCGCTGCCACCTACATTACCCTGTCGGCTTCGTACTTCACCCCCACCAATAACCTCGTTGCCGTGGTGGGCGACGATTTCCCGCAGTCAATGATCGACACGCTCGTGAGCCACGGCGTCAACGTCGACGGGTTGCAGATCCGGCAGGGCGAAAAAACGTTTTTCTGGTCGGGCAAGTACCACAACGACATGAACAGCCGCGACACGGTGGAGGTACAGCTCAACGTGATGGAAAACTTTGACCCCATCATTCCCGATCAGTACCAGAACTGCCAGTACCTCATGCTGGGTAACACGGCCCCGGCCATTCAGCATCAGGTGCTGAAACGGCTCACCAACCGCCCGAAACTGGTGGTGCTCGACACCATGAACCTCTGGATCGAGATTGCCAATGCTGACCTGAAATCCCTGCTCAAGGATGTCGACGTGCTGGTATTGAACGACGAAGAAGCCCGGCAACTCACCGGCGACTATGCGCTCGTGCGGGCTGCCGCCAGCATCCGGGCGATGGGCCCCAAAACGGTCATCATCAAGAAAGGCGAGCATGGAGCATTGCTCTTCCACGAAGACCGCATCTTTGCCGCTCCCGCCCTGCCGCTGGAAGAAGTGTTTGACCCCACGGGGGCGGGCGATACGTTTGCCGGTGGCTTCATTGGCCACCTCGCCAAAACCGACGACCTCTCGTTCGATAACCTCAAACGCGCCATCATCTACGGCTCAGCGATGGCTTCGTTCTGCGTCGAGAAGTTCGGTGCCGAGCGCATCCTGAACCTGACCCAGGATGAGATTCAGGCTCGCGTCGATCAATTCGTCCGGCTCTCGGCGTTCAGCGTGGAGATGTAATTTCGAACGCAATGGTTAGCGCTAAGTGTGCGAAGCCATTCGGCTCGTTATCAATCAGTTTACACATAAGAATGGCGCAGGGAAATTCGTTTTCTCTGCGCCATTCTTATTGATACGAACTCGACAATGCGTCGCGCTACCCATCTTTTTCTGCTGTTGATCTTGACCCAAGCCGGGTATTGCCAGGTCCAAACCAGCCATACCCTGGTAGAAAACCTCGCCTCGCGGTTTGTTTACCGCCCCCAACTCGATTCGTCGATCAACGTCAATACCCTATCCAGAGAGCAATGCAATCAGATCATCGAGCGCATGCATGTGATCGATCAGCAATACCGTAGCGAGCTCGGTTCCGATATGAGCAGGCAAGACGAGGCAGCACAAAAAGCGGGACGGCTGATGACCATCAACGACCAGAGCAATCAGGCGATTTTGCTGAAAATTCTCCATCGCTTCGGCTGGCCTTGTGATGACCCGAAGCGGCAGCTCGGCTACAAAGCATATATCATTGCGTGGCACGCCCGAGGTGATTATGATAAGATGGCGGCCTTTTATCCTTACCTGCAACGGGCAACCCGATACGGTTGCATGCACCCCGCTCACGAACAGGAATATAGCACCTGGCTAACCAACTTAAAGCGAGTGTATAGGCGATGACTCCCGCTAACCGCACACGTCAGTAGCCTACTTACGTACCTGATTGAAGATAAACAGGTCGCTGAAGGCCCATTGCCCGTCTTTCTGCTGCCCGCGTTGAATGACGAGTTGCGTGGGCGACCGACGTTCGTAGATGATGCGAATCGAGCCGTCTTCTTTCTCGAACAGCGCCTGATTTTTCTGTGCACTGATAAACGCATAGCGATCCGACTTGTCTTTTTCCTCGACCCCGATCATACCGGGTTTGAAATGCTTGACCATCGCCACCGGCCCGCGCTCCGTCTGCTCGAAGACAAACAGTTCGTAAAGCGCCGGTTTGTTGTCCTTCATCATGCGGATAAACCCGATGATGTTGTCGCTGGCCGGCGCCGTCCAGGACGCTTCAATGGGCCCGCCGTTATACGTACCCAGCCAATGGCCTTCCAGCAAAGCAACGTCGGCCAGCGAACCGCTTTTCGATGGGGCCGTTTGCGCAGCGGCCGTAAGGAGTGTCGTACTGCTCAGCAGCAGCGCCAGTAATAAAGTTGGAATCGTTTTCATCTGATCAGTAAAAGGCAAATCAGGCCCCGACTTACCACCTTAAGGCAAGCTTGCCTTAAGGTGGTAAGTCGGGCAGTACGAAAAAGTGAGAATTTTAGTCTACTCGGGTTTGCTCAGGCCCACGCGACCCAGTGTCAGGGCCAACGCGACGAACGCCAACGTACCCAGCAGCATATAGCCACCTTCGCCCAGCGCGCCCGCCAGCGCCGGTTCGAGCGACAGGCTCGACAACGCCCGGAATGCCCCTTCGTTGACCGATAGCCCCGCGACCAGCACGCCCGCGAGTGCCCCGCCCGCCACCAGGCCCGTGGCAAACAGATTGCCTTTGCTCAGGTCATCGGTTTCTTCCGTTTCTTCTTCCAGCGGTGCGCCCGAATGCTTCACGATAAACTTTTTCGTCCGCCAATCAATGAAGGCCTTGACGCAACCACCCGCGAAAATGGGCAACGTGGTCGACAGCGGCAGGTACAGCCCCACGGCAAAGGCCAGCGCACTGATGCCCACCAGTTCAAACACGAAGGCCAGCACGGCCCCTACCAGCACAAACTGCCAGTCGAGGTTAAACGATAGCAGGCCTTTGATGAGCGTCGCCATCAACGTACCCTGCGGCGCGGGGTAGCGGTCGGAGCCGATGGCGTGGGTAATCCCCTGCGCCACCAGATCAGGCGTGGGCGTGTCGAGCAGTTTTACAGTAGCGCCAACGACAATCGACGAGACAACAACGCCGACAAACAAGGCCAATTGCTGCGCGCGGGGCGTGGCCCCCACCAGATAGCCCGTTTTCAAATCCTGCGAGGTAGCGCCCGCGTTGGCTGCCGCTACGCAGATCAGGCTGCCCACCACCAGCACCGCCGGTTCGTAGGTACGTCCCGTCAGGCCGATACCAATGAAAATCAGGGCCGTACCCATGATGGTGGCGATGGTCATCCCCGACACCGGCGATGAACTCGACCCGATCAGCCCAACGATCCGGCTGGCGACGGTGACGAAGAAAAAGCCGAATACGAGCACCAGAATGGCAATCAGCAGCTTGGTCAGGTACGTGTCGCCGGGAATCTGTGGCAGCAGCACCATGATCGCCACTAACACCAGACAGCCAATCACGACGGTACGGCCGCTCAGTTCCAGATCCGTCCGCAGTACCGGGCCAGTAGCCGTTTTAGTGTCGCCCTTGCTGATCGATGACCGAAACGACGACACGATGGTCGGGATGGTTTTCAGCAGGGTCATGAACCCGCCCGCCGTAACGGCACCCGCCCCAATCTGCCGGATGTAGGCCCGGTACACCGCCGCCGCCGTGTCGGTAAACGATTGGGTTGCGGGGTTCCAGCCTCCGGGGCCACCCGCTTTGGTCAGGTCGTCGAGGTAACCGAGTTTTTGCAGTTGTAGGGCAATGGTTTCGCCCGGCACCAGCGACGCCAGCAGCGGAATCAGACCCAGCCAGGCCAGGAAACCACCCGCCACGAGCACCGCCGAAATGCGGAACCCGATGATGTAGCCGACTCCCAAGTACTCCGGGGTGATTTCGCCCGCGACCTGCGCCGACGGAAAAAAGCGATTGGTTTGCTTGGTGGCCCAGACCGGCACCTCGGCCACGATATGCAACACTTTTTGCAGAGCGGCATACAGAAACGCCGCGCCCAGCCCCAGGTAGGCCGTCCGGGCGAAGTCGCCACCGCGTTCACCGGCAATCAGCACCGACGCGCAGGCTGTGCCTTCGGGATAGGGCAAGGTGTCGTGTTCATCCACGATCAGCGACCGGCGCAGCGGCACCATCATCAACGTACCCACCAGCCCGCCGATGATCGCCAGCGTCAGGATCGTCCAGTAGTTGAAGAAGTCAGTGCCAGCGCCCTCGGTCAGAAACAAAAAACCCGGCATGGTAAATACCACGCCCGAGGCAATACTCTCCCCCGCTGAGCCGGTGGTCTGGATAATGTTGTTTTCGAGAATGGTGGTGCCCAGAAACCGGCGGCCGAGCGAAATAGCCAGCACCGAAATCGGGATGGATGCCGATACGGACAACCCGGCTTTGAGCGAGAGGTAAACGGTGGCGGCGCCGAAGAGGACACCGAAAAAGGCACCCACCAGGATGGCTTTGAGCGATAGCTCAGCCGGTGATTCGGAAGCAGGGATGAAAGGCAAAGGCAGTGGTTCGTTTAAAGTACAAAGTCCAATGTCCAAAGTTGGGATGCAAACCCGTAATCTGTTGCACTCCTACCAACTTTGGACATTGGACTTTGTACTTTAAACCAGGTACGTTGCCATTTCCTGCTGAATAGCGCGGGCTTCGGCGGCGGCCGCCTCGGCGAAATCGGTACCCGATGAGGCGTAGAGAATACTGCGCGACGCGTTGACGAGCAGGCCACCGTCGGGCGTCAGGCCATTTTTCGAGACATCGGCCAATGAACCGCCCTGCGCGCCCACACCCGGCACCAGCAGAAAATGCTTCGGGGCCAGTTCGCGGATGCGGCACAGTTGCTCGGCCTGCGTAGCCCCCACCACAAACATCAGTTGCTCGTGCGAAGCCCAGGTATTGGCTTTCTCGATGACCGTCTCGAACAGTTCCTGCGTGTCGTTGTCGACCGACTGCCGTTGAAAATCGGCGCTGCCGGGGTTGCTCGTCAGGGCCAGCAGGATCACCCACTTGCCGGGGTAATCAAAAAAGGGCATCACCGAGTCATGGCCCATGTAGGGCGCTACCGTCACGGCGTCGAAGTCGAGCCCGGCCGCCGATTTATCAAAAAACGCCCGCGCGTATAGCCCCGACGTGTTACCGATGTCGCCCCGTTTGGCGTCGGCGATGGTGAAGCAGTCGTCGGGAATATAGTCGAGGGTTTTTTGCAGGCTTTCCCAACCGCGTGGTCCCTGCGCTTCGTAGAAGGCGATGTTGGGCTTGTAGGCCACGGCATAGGGGGCGGTAGCGTCGATTATGGCCTTATTGAACGCAAAAACAGGATCGGGCTCATGCTGCAAGTGCGATGGGAGTTTCTGAATATCGGTGTCCAACCCCACGCAGAGGTAGGATTTTTTTGCCTTGATGAGTGCCGAAAGTGCCTGATAATTCATGCTTTTAATCAATTGCGGTGGGCCAAAAGTACGAACGTACCCGGCGGAAGTCTATTTTTGCTCCTTATTCAGCATCGAAACAACTTCACATGCAAGTGCGTCAAACGGCCATCGACGGCCTTATTGAATTGATTCCCCGCGTTTTCGAAGACGAGCGCGGCCATTTTTTCGAATCATACAACAAGACATTGTTCACGTCGTTGGGCCTGCCGATGGATTTTGTGCAGGATAACCAATCGTTCTCGACCAAAGGCGTGCTGCGCGGGCTGCATTTCCAGAATGAGCCTTTCGCGCAGGGCAAGCTGGTACGGGTCATTACGGGGCAGGTACTCGACGTAGCCGTTGACCTGCGGCCCGACTCGCCCACGTTTGGCCAGTACGAGACCTTCCTGCTCGACGGCAAAATGGCCAACATGGCCTGGATTCCGGAAGGCTTTGCGCACGGTTTTGTGGCGCTGGAAGACAGCATTTTCAGCTACAAATGCACCAATGTGTATAACAAAACCGCTGAAGGCGGCATCCGCTGGGATGACCCCGACCTGAACATCGACTGGGGCATTACTAACCCCAACGTATCAGAAAAAGACCAGATTCTGCCCACGTTCCGGACGCTGTTCCCCCACGTGGTGATCTAATTTTTTTTACGGCCCGCTTTTCCATCAGCCACCTGTTGCCCGATCTGGCGCCATGGGTGGCTGATCTTATAATTGCATTAAATTTCGTTTAAACGAAATTCGTTTAAACAACTATGGGTTATACCTTTACCAGCCCATCAGCCGTCATGAATAAGCCTTATCGCAATGAATATCACCGACTTATCGCCAACCTGCACAAAACGGATGGCTATATCGTCAACTATTTCGCGCAGAAACTGGCGCCGTTCGATCTCTCCGTTCAGCAGTACGTGACGCTTCGGCGGCTCTCTGAAGTTTACCCCAACAGCCTGACGGCCGGTGAACTCAAAGAGAAGCTCAACGACCTAAACCCCGACCTGACCCGACTGATCGACCGGCTCGTTGCAAAGAACCTGGTGGTGCGCGAAGTCGACCCCGACAACCGCCGCCGCGTGAATCTGCGACTTACAGCCGAGTCCAATCAGTTTGTGGAGAAGGTGGCCGTCGAGTTCAATGATTTTGAAGCGGTCGTCAGTCACCTGACCGACGATGAAGTGAATACCCTGAATACACTCCTGACTAAAATTCGTACCAAGTAAGATGAAAAAGTACCTTGTTGGCCTGAGCTTGTGGGGCCTGAGCGTTGGCGGGGCCCTGGCCCAACCCGCGCCTCAGGTGTTGCCGCTGGATCAGGCCATCCAACTCGCGTTGAAAAACAACAAAGGCCTTAAACTGGCCGACTCGCGCACCGCCGCCGCGCAGGCCCGGGCGCAGGAAGTGAAAGACCGCAACCTGCCGCAGGCCACCGCTTCGCTGGCCTATTCGCGCTACAGCCTGACGGGCCCGTTTGCCTTCGGGGAGGGTTCTGACGGCAAGCCGCTGTTTGGCATTCCGGCGGGGTCGTTTCCCGCTACCATCGGTGGTGTAACGGTCAGCAAAGAAGTCTTTGGTGGGTTTGCCGAAAAATCGGCGAAGCTCTCGGCTGACCTACTGGCGCAGGCCAGCAAACTCGATGCGCAGCGGAACCGGGAAGAGCTGGTCTACACCGTCACGGAAGCCTATTACAACATTGTGAAGCTGATCCGGTCGACGGCGGTGATCGAACAGAACATCCGGCAGTTCGATGAGCGGGAGCGCGAAGCCAAAAATTTGCAGAAAGAAGGCGTCGTGACGGCCAACGAAGTGTTGAAGATTCAGCTTCAGCGCAACAACCTCCAACTGAGCCGACAGCAGGTCGAGAAATCGCGGCAGACAGCCCTGTACAACTTCGGGCTGCTGATTGGCCAACCCGAGGATCAACCCATCTCGGTCGACACGACTCTGCGCAACCCCGCTACGACACTCGCTCCGATGAGTGATTTCCTGACGAAAGCGGTTCAGGTACGTCCCGAAGTACAGGCCAACAATCTCCGCGTGCAGGCGGCCGATGCGCAGCTTCGTACCGTAAAAAGCGCCATGTATCCGCACCTGGGTGTGTCGGCGGGCTACAACTACATCAACCCGTCGGCGCGGGTCATTCCAGAAGGCAATTCGTTTATCAGTGCCTGGAACGTGGGGGCCGGGATCAGCTACAACATCGGGTCGCTCTATAATATGAAAGGCCGATTGAACACGGCCAAAACGGCAATCGATCAGGCCACGATCGCGGGGCAGCAGCAGACCGATCAGATCCGGTCGGAGGTGGTGACGGCCTATAACAACTACCAACTGGCGCTTGAGCAGCAGACGGTGATCCGCACGGCAGTGGATCAGGCCCAGGAGAACTACCGCCTTGCCGAATCACGGTTCCGCAACGGGCTGGTTGGCTCAACCGACCTGCTTGAAGCCGATAGCTTCCTGATTCAGGCCCAACTCAACGTGATCAACGCCACCGTCGACGCCCAACTGGCTTACCAACGGCTCCTAAAAGCGAGTGGCATCAACCTTAATTAACCGTTTCCAATACAACATTATGAATACCAAGTTATTGCTCCGGGTGGGGGGCGTTATCATTCTGGTCGCTGCGCTTTTCTTCGGGTACAGTGAATTTCGGTACCTGCAACGTTATGAAACCACCGACGACGCTCAGATCGATGGCGATGTCGACCCCGTGACGCCTAAAGTGGGTGGGTACGTAAAAGCCATTCGCTTCAAGGATAATCAGTTTGTGCACGAAGGCGATACGCTGTTCGTGATCGACGATGCCGATTACCGCATCCGGGTCGCGCAGGCCGAAGCCGCCCTGCAAAGTGCACAGGCCGGTGTTGGCGTGAGCCGGTCGCAGGTGAACGTGGCTGCCGCTACCATTCAGAGTTCGCAGGCAACCGTGCAAACGGCCCGCAACCAGGTCGCTACGGCGCAGGCCAATCTGGCCGCCGCGCAGGCCCGCGCCCGCAAAGCGAGCCAGGATTTTGACCGGTACAGCCGGTTGTTAGCCGAAAAAACGGTGCCGCAGCAACAGTTCGACGCCGTACAGGCCGAGCGCGATGCCGCGCAGGCGCAGGTACAGGCCGCTCAGGCGCAGCTCCAGACGGCGCAGGCACAGGTAGCGGCGGCGGGTACCCAAACGGGGGTAACCAGCTCGCAGCGCCGGGCCACAGAAAGCCAGATCTCGGTCGTGCAGGCCACCATCAAGCAACGACAAACCGAACTCGACCTGGCCAACCTGCAATTGTCGTACACGATTGTGCGGGCACCGGCGTCGGGTGTGATCTCGAAGCGGTCGGTGCAGGTGGGTCAGCTCATTCAGGCGGGGCAGGCGCTGTGCTCGGTAGTTGGCAACGACAACCTATGGGTAACGGCCAACTTCAAGGAAACGCAGGTGGGGCAGATGCAGCCCGGCCAGCAGGTTAACATCGAAGTAGATGCCTTCGACGGCGAGAAATTCACGGGCCGGATTGGTTCGTTTGCCGGTGCCACGGGCGCCAAATTCTCGCTGCTGCCGCCCGACAATGCCACGGGTAACTACGTGAAAGTGGTACAGCGGATTCCGGTACGGATCGAATTGGACAAAAACAGTCCCCTGTTTGCCCGCCTGCGCCCCGGCATGAGCGCAACCGTGGCCGTGGATATTCAGAAGTAAAGAGTCATTTGCCTTCGGCGTCATTGATGGTCATTCGTAGTCATTCATTGTTTTTACGACCAATGACAATGAATGACTACGAATGACCATCAATGACTACGAATGACGGCGAAGCCAAATGACCACTTAATGACAGTTCAACCATGAAATTAGGCTTTGATAAATGGGTCGTTGTCCTGACAGTGACGACGGCCGCCCTGCTTCAAACCATCGACTCGTCCATCGTCAACGTGACGCTGAACCAGATGATGGGGAACCTCGGCGCATCGCTGGGCGACATTAGCTGGGTGGTAACGGGCTACGCGGCGGCCAGTGCGGTGATGATTACGATGTCGGGTTGGCTCAGCGCCAAACTGGGGCGGCGCAATTACTTCGCGGCCTCGATCGTCGTCTTCACGATTGCATCGGTCTTCTGCGGGCTGTCGACCAACGTGTGGGAACTGGTCTTTTTCCGGGTCTTACAGGGTATCGGCGGGGGCGGTTTGCTCACCACGGCCCAATCCATTCTGATTCAGACGTTTCCGAAGGAAGACATTGGTATCGCCAACGCCATCTTCGGGATGGGCGTAATTATCGGGCCGTCGATCGGCCCTACGTTGGGTGGTTACATCACCGATAACCTCTCGTGGAACTGGGTGTTCTACATCAATATTCCGTTCGGTATCCTGGCTACGGTGATGACCTACGCCTACATTAAAGAACCGGCGGAGAAAGTGGCAGCAGGGAGTATGGACTGGCTGGCGCTGATCATGCTCACCGTGGGCATTGGCGGGTTGCAGATCATTCTGGAGAAAGGGCAGGAAAACGACTGGTTCGATTCGCGCTTTATCACCCTCATGACTACCGCCGCCGTGCTGTGCATCGTCGGCTTCATCTGGCGGCAACTGACCGTCGACATCCCCATTCTCGATTTGCGGCTGCTCCGGCGGCGACGCTACGCGGTGGGTACGTTGTTCAACTTCATTCTGGGCTTCGGGCTGTTTGCGTCGGTGTTCATCATCCCGGTTTTCTGCCAGACCATTCTGGGGTTCACGGCGAGCCAAACCGGGTTGCTGCTGATGCCGGGCTCCATTGCCACCGGCCTGATGATGCCCGTGGTGGGTGGGTTGTTGCGGAAGAATTTCACCTCGCCCATCGTGTATGCCGGGATCGGTTTCCTGATGTTCTTCGGCTTTTGTTTCGACCTGTCGTTCATCAGCCTGGAAGCGGGCCCCGATTATTTCTTCTGGCCGCTCATTGTCCGGGGTATCGGTATGGGGCTGATCTTCATTCCCCTAACGACCGTGACGCTGGCCGACCTGAAGCCGGTTGAGATTCCGCAGGGATCGGCGCTATCGAACACCATCCGGCAGTTGGGCGGTACGTTCGGTACGGCCATCATGACGACCTACATCTCGACCCGGACGGTATTTCACAGCTCACGGCTGGGGGATAACATCTCGGTTTACAACCCGCTCTCGGCCGATCGGCTGCGGCAATACACGCAACTGTTTCTGTCGAAAGGCGATGCGCTGGTAACAGCCACCAGTAAGGCCTACCGGCTGCTGCAAGGGTCGGTGGTGAAACAGGCGCTGGTGATGACCTATGCCGACGCCTTCCTAATTATCGGTGGTTTTTTCCTCGTCTGCGTGCCGCTGCTATTGCTCTTCATCGGTAAGAAGATCGAAGCCCCGGCCCACGTCGAGATGGCGATGGAATAAGGGTAGTCTGGAAAGTCGGATAGCAAAGAAGTCCGTAGTCTGGATAGTCGTTTGGGTGTTGCTTACGCATTCTCACACAACGACTATCCAGACTACGGACTTCTTTGCTATCCGACTTTCCAGACTCTTTTACTTTTCAAACATCTCTTCCACCACTTTCCGGCCGACTTTGCGGGCGGAGAGTGGGTTTTGGCCCGTGATGAGGCGTTCGTCTACTTCCAGGTGCGGCATGTACGGAATCAGCGATTTGCTGTAGACCGCGCCGCGTTTTTTCAATTCGTCCTCCAGCAGAAACGGCACCTCCCCGTCGAGCCGGACGAGCTTTTCTTCCATGTTGGAAAAGCCCGTTACCTGCTTGTCTTTCAGGAAGGGCGTTCCGTCAGAGAGTGTCACGTTGAGCAATCCCGCCACGCCGTGGCAAACCGCCGCTACCATGCCGCCATGTTCGTAGACGTGGCGCGTAATGGCCTGTAAGGCTTCGTTGTTCGGGAAATCCCACATGGTGCCGTGCCCGCCCGTGAAGTAGATAATCTGGTAATCGGCGGCACGTACCTGATCGGGCCGGAGCGAATTGGCCAGTTTTTCGGCGAACACCGGATTATGCGTCCATTTATCGTTCGTGTTGTCGCGCGATTCGACGCTGCGCTGATCGAGCGGAATCGGCCCACCCTGCGGACTTACAAAGTCGAACTGGATGTTTCGATCCTGCAATTCGTCGTAGAAATGCGTAGCCTCGCTGAGCCAAAGGCCTGTCTTCTGGGGTTTGGTCGGGTAATCGGCGTGACTCGTACAAACGATCAATGCTTTCATGGCAAGGCGTGTTCAATAGGCAACGGCGAAAGTTACAGCATAACGGCGGAGGGGGCAAACCGCCGCCCCGTCTTACCCCGTCAAGATTAGCGCGTTACCATCAGTTTGTTGGTCTGGCTGTAGTCGCCGGTGTCGAGCCGATACAGGTATAAACCCGCCGGCCAGGTGCCCGTATCCACCCCGATCCGGTGCGAACCCGCCGGGTACATACCTTCGGCTAGCGTCTTGACCAACGTACCTGAACTGCTCAGCAGCCGCAGCGAGATCGCCCGCGCACTCGGCAGCGTAAACGAGATGTAGGCCATCTGACCCGCCGGGTTGGGTACGTGCCGCAGACTCACGATCGATGCTGGTTCGCTGGCCGTCAGCACCAACGCATCGGACACCGTGGTGCAGCCGTTGGTCGTTACGCGCACGGCATACGTACCCGGAGCCGTGTTGGTGAACGTCGGGCCGGTCGCGTTCGGAATCACTACTCCATTCAAAAGCCATTGATTGCCCGTAGGGCTGCTCGATGTCAGGCCATTGGCCGTGGCGGTGATGGTCGGTTTGGCCGGAATGGCGTTGATACTAACGGCGACGGGCGATGAAGCGGCACTGACACAGCCGCTGGCGTTGCGCGCCGTGATGGTGTAGTTGCCCGAGGCCGTGGCTGAATACGTCGACGACACGGCCCCCGCAATGGGGGCTCCGTTGAGCAGCCACTGGTAGCTAACTTCTGCACCATCGGCTTTCAACGACACCGCCGAACCCGCACAGACCGACGCGCTGCCTACTACGGTTACCGCGGGCGTTGCTGGCGCCGGGCTGTTGGCGATCACGACTTCATTGGAAATAAGGCTGTTACACCCGGCCGCATTCCGTACCGACAAGGCGTAGCTGCCTGCCTGCGTTACCGTCAGTGAGGCGGTCCGGTCGGGCAGGGGCGCGCCGTTGAGGTACCAGATGTACGTATCGCTTTGGGGCGCTACCAGTACCGACGAACTGCCCGCGCAAAAGGTCGTCCCCCCGCTGACGCCGATGGTAGGGCGCGTGGGTACGTTGGCACAGTTGACGTTGGTGTTGAGCAACGCCCGCAGCGTGGCGCGCCCGCCCGTAGCCACCTGAAATGGCTTGCCCATGTATGAGATCAAGCCCTCGGTTGTTTGCATCGCTACCCGACCCTCGGCGCGTTTGGCCATGTAATCGTAGTAAGCCATTTCGGTGGGCGTAAGCAGGCTTTCCGACAGCACGATAGAGGCGATGGCGTACCGTTTCTGACTTTGCGTGGCGTTGGGCACCCGTGGGCCTTCGATGGCGATAAAGTCGTTGATGCTGTAGGTATTGAACGCCGTTTTAGGGAATGTACCGCCCGCAGGTACGTTGGTTTGGTCTTTGAAGATCACGGCGGTCTGTTTTACATCGGCGGGTGCCAGTAACCCCATCATGTACAGCTCCCAGTCGTTATAGCCGCCTTCAACCGTTTTAGGGTTGTAATCCAGCCTCCAGCTATCGCCAAGGTCCACGAAGTTGTAGTTGAAATTACTGCCCTGCCTGGTGGCACCGCCGCTGTAGCCCATCACGGCCGTAGCCAAGTTGGAGATAGGCCAATGCGGAACCCCATCTTTCAAAAAGCTTTTGCTCGACTGGTTAATCCACTGATGCGCTACTTCGTGGATGTAGCCCTGATTGGCCCCGTCGAATAGGCTGGGCAGCGGAAACTGATTGTAGCCGATCAGCCGCCCCGCGCTACCAAACGGAGCACCGCCGTTGGCAGGCCCGGTACCGAAGCCAATACCCTGCACGGTGTTGTTGATCGTGGCGTGATAGCGGTTGTCTAGAAAGCCGGGCACGAGCACGTAATTGATAAAATCAAACTCGTCGGCGTGGTACTTGTAGAAGGTTTTTGTATAGGCCTGCCGGTCATTATCGGCCGGGGTGCTGATCGTCGACGGGACGACGATGTTGAAGACGTAATCCGAATACTGGGTGTTGTTGTCGATTTTTCTGGGCGTAACAACGGGTACGTCGGCGGGGAGTAGCAGAATGAACCCGTTGACCTGCGAGCTCTGCGTGGTGCCCACAAACAGGCGGATAAACCCAAAGAAAGGCTCGGCCCATTTACCAGCCGGCGGCGCGATGTTGGCCGAAAAGATGCCGTCTTTGGCTTTCTTATCGCCGTTGCTACCGTTGTCGTTCAGCGTTACCGTCGTCTGCGTGGTTTCATTAACCATGCGCAACTCGGTAGGTTGTCCTGCCGTCGTCACCTCAAGCAGGACCTGTTGCGTACTGTTGATCGGAACCACGCTCGGCGTCAGCGCATACCGGACGATACGTTCACCCGCCAACGGTTTGTTGATGGTAACCATCTGCGCCAGATCGTTGTGGCAACTTGTCGTAGACTGCGCCTGTAAGGCAGTGATCAGGTGCAGAAAGAAGAGGGCGGATAGTAGCAGTTGTTTCATGCAGCAAAACGAATTTGACTGGATCTAAAGCAGTTAGTCAGTGAAAATATACCGTTTTGCAAAAGCCCGGTCAGCGACCCGAACAGATCGCCAACCGGGCTGGCTACTTACGATCGACTCGCGACAAACAGCGCCTGCCGACTATAGGTCTGATCGGTGAGTTGATCGAGCAGGAAACGGGACAGATCAACACCCGCAATCTGCTGGCCAGGCAGGTGATGCGCCCCTACAACGTACCCAGCCGATTTGGCCTCGGGCACAATGCGAGGGACGCGCACATACGTCCAGTTGAGGGGGCTGTCGTGCAGCAACCCGTACTCAACCCGGCGGTCAGCCATCATAGCTCCGAAGTGCTGCTCCATAAAGTTGGCAGCGGCGCGAGTCGGGCCGTCGAGGGGTTCCTGCCCCGTATCGAACAGGCTCGACACGACCACATACCGGCTGATGCCCGCCTGCGCCATTGCGGCGATAATGCCACGGGTAACGGCGGAGGTAATGGGCAGCGTTTCGCCCTTCGGGTGGCCCAGCGTGCTCAGCAGGGCCGTACTGCCCGTCAGCAATTCGCGGAGCGCATCTCCATCGCGGGCATCACCCGGCAGGATCGTGAGATTAGGGTCCCGGATCGGAAATGACTCGGGCTGGCGAAGCAACAGGCGAACGCGGTATCCCGTGCGAAGGGCTTCCTGCACAAGGGGCCGCCCGGCTTTCCCGGCACCGCCCAGACTAGAAATGGTTGGTTGTGAATTGGTATGCATACGGCTAACCAGCTGATGATGGAACAATCAGACAAACCGCTCCCGGTACCGTCGAGGGCACGCTGAGCGGGCGGCGTTATGGTTAGCAGCGTTTAATGGGGTAAAAATAAAGGCCAATGATCAAGGTCCAAGCGGTTTGCCACCTGGACCTTGATCATTGGCCTTTACACTAGACTTTCCCTTTCAGGAAATCAGCCGTATAGCTGACACCTTCATCGAGTTTGGTCATCTCTTCGGGCGTCCCGGTGAAGGTAACGTACCCACCCGCGTCGCCGCCTTCTTTGCCCAAATCGATGATGTGGTCGGCGGATTTGATCACCTCCATATTGTGCTCGATGATGATCACCGAATCGCCTTGATCGACCAGCGCGTTGATGGCTTTCAGCAGCTTACGGATGTCGTGAAAATGCAGGCCGGTGGTGGGTTCGTCGAAGATGAAGAGCGTCTTGCCTTTGTTGGGATTGCCCTTAGTCAGGAACGACGCCAGCTTCACGCGCTGCGCTTCACCGCCCGACAGCGTATTGGCCGACTGCCCCAGGCCGATGTAGCCCAGGCCCACCTCCTGCAACGGCAGTAGCTTATCGACCATCTTCGGCTCGACTTTCCGGAAAAAGTCGATGGCCTCGTCGACGGTCATGTCCAGAATATCCGACACGTTCTTATCGCCCAATGTCACCTCCAGCGTTTCCTGCTTGAAGCGTTTGCCGCCGCAGCCTTCGCATTTGAGGTAAATATCAGCCATGAACTGCATCTCGACTTTTACCTCGCCTTCGCCCTGACACACCTCGCAGCGCCCGCCGTCGACGTTGAACGAAAACTGGCTGGGTTTGTAGCCGCGCGCTTTCGAAATCGCCTGATCGGCCATTACCTGCCGGAGGTAATCGTAGGCCTTGATGTAGGTAACGGGGTTCGATCGGCTCGATTTGCCGATGGGATTCTGGTCGATCATCTCGATCGCCGCAACCCGGTCCACGGAACCCGTCAGCTCGGTGTATTTCCCCGATTCTTCGCCCCCTTCGCCTTTTATGCGACTGAGCGCCGGGTAGAGCACCTTCCGAATGAGCGTCGATTTACCCGATCCTGACACGCCCGTCACGACCGCCATTGTGTTGAGCGGAAAGCGCACGTCGACGTCTTTAAGGTTGTTTTCGCGCGCGCCTTTCAGTTCGATCCAGTGCGTCGGTTTCCGCCGGAACGTCGGCACCGGCACCGTCTCCCGACCGGTGAGGAAATCGAGGGTATGAGAGTGTAATGATGAGTGATGAGTGATGAATGATGAATGGGCCTTAGTAGGCGTAGTTGCTTCACCATTAGCAGTTTCATTCATCGTTCTGCGTTCATCATTCATCATTGAGGCGATAGCCTCCCATGTTCCCTGAAACACGAGGTGACCGCCACCGGAACCGGCTTCGGGGCCGATGTCGATGATCTGATCGGCGGCGCGCATCACTTCTTCTTCGTGCTCCACCACAATCACGGTGTTGCCCATGTCGCGGAGGGTTTCCAGCACGCTCACGAGCCGCTGCGTATCGCGCGGGTGCAGCCCGATGCTGGGTTCGTCGAGGATGTACATCGACCCTACGAGCGCCGAACCGAGCGATGTTGCCAGCTTGATCCGCTGGTATTCGCCACCCGAGAGGCTGTTGGTCAGCCGGTTGAGCGTGAGGTAACCGAGCCCAACGCGCTCCATATAATCGAGCCGATTCTGAATCTCGACCAGAATCCGGTCGGCCACTTTACGATCGCCTTCGGGCAACGCAAGCGTGCGGAAGAACTGCGCCGTCTGCGCGATGGGCATCAGCACCAGATCGGTGATCGACTTGCCGCCCACTTTCACGAAGCTGGCATCGCGGCGGAGGCGTGAGCCCCGGCACTCCGGGCAGGTGGTCTTGCCCCGGTAGCGCGACAGCATCACGCGGTACTGCACCTTAAACGTCTGGCTTTCGACAAACGAGAAGAAATCGTTCAAGCCGTTGAAATACTGGTTACCCGTCCAAAGCACCTCCTGCTGTTCGCGGGACAGTTCTTTGTAGGGCCGATGAATGGGGAAGTCGAACCGAATGCCGTTGCGCAGCAGCGGTTTCAAAAACTCCTCGCTCATCTTTTCGCTCCGCCAGGGCATAATCGCCCCTTCAAACACCGACAGGTTTTTGTCGGGAATGACCAGGTCGGGGTCGATCCCCAGCACCTTTCCAAACCCATCGCAGCGGCGGCAGGCCCCGTAGGGGTTGTTAAACGTAAACAGGTTGACACTCGGCTCCTCGAAGGCGACCCCGTCCAGCTCAAACCGGTCGGAGAAATCGCGCACCTCGACGCCCACCACATCGACGCGGCAGGCACCCTCGCCCTCGTTGAAGGCCGTTTGTACCGAATCGGAGAAGCGGTACTGCGTGTCTTCGTCGGGTTGGCCGTTTTCATCCAGAATCACCGTTCCCCGGTCGATGAGGATGTACAAGTCGTTAGCGGGTAGCTGCGCATCGGCTGGGCCATCAAGCACATCCTCGATTTGAAGCACCTGCCCCTCCGAGACCAGCCGCGTGTAGCCTTTTTGCAGCAGAATTTTCAACTCGGCGGTCAGGGGGCGGTCTTCGCGCAGGTGCAGCGGTGCCATCACCATCACCCGCTGGCTTTCGGGCTGGGCGAAGATGAAATTTACCACGTCGGTGACGGTATCTTTCTTGACCACCCCACCCGAAACGGGTGAGTAGGTGATACCGACGCGGGCATACAATAGCTTGAGGTAATCGTAGATTTCCGTCGACGTACCCACGGTCGAGCGCGGGTTGCGCGACGTCACTTTCTGCTCGATGGCGATGGCTGGCGAAACCCCCTTGATGTACTCGACCTCAGGTTTTTCCATCCGGCCCAGAAACTGCCGGGCGTAGCTGCTGAGGCTCTCGACGTACATGCGCTGCCCTTCGGCAAAGAGCGTATCGAAGGCCAGCGACGACTTGCCCGACCCCGACAACCCCGTGACAACCACCAGCTTGTTGCGCGGAATGGCGACATCGAGGCTCTTTAAATTATGGACTTTCGCCCCCTTGATGATAATGAACTGTTTGGGGTCTAACTGATCAACCGACCCATTCAGGGTACCAGTGGAAAGAACGGGCTGAACGTCGGCTTCGGCTTGTTGACTCATGCGTTGGACTAGCAGATGGGCTATCTTGTTTCCAACGGAATTACAAGCCGGTAGGTTCGATTATGTTTGAGTTATAATACAACGATGGGTGGATAAACTTACAGGAGGCTGGCCAAATCCAAGCCAAGAATAATCGAATACGACGAAGCACTTGTCAGGCCACCATCGCCAAAGCGGTATCGCAACCATTCCGTAGTTTTATAGTTGTACACAAAGCCTTCACGGATACCATACAAATCGTCATCGATGAGTTGAATCACTTTGCGTAGATCAGCCTTGAGCCCATTTGTGTGGCACACTTCAATAATAATCGGCGTTTGATCGGTCTGATTATCGCGCAATGAAACGTCGGGCACCAGGCTTGCTTTACCTTCATCCAGCATCGTTTCGGGGAGCGGTTCGAGTGTGATCGTTTTCTCCCGGTGGTACATTACCCCTAAGCCGATTGTTAGCAGTGAAATAACGCGCTGGTGATCAATAGGTGCCCAAACACCATAATCCTCTTGTACAACTGACGGCGAACTGATAGGGAAATACATAAGCGTAACGAGCTAGCTATCAAATGTAAATAAACAGACACGAAACGCGACAAATCAGGCAGCTAACTTTCTCATGCTCACTCCCCTCCACGCGTGGCCCGACAGCCCCGAAGCAGCCGTAGCGCTGCAACAGCAATTGCGGCATCAGGTACGTATCCAGCCGTTGTCACAGCCCCCCGAAACCATCGCGGGCTGCGATATTTCGTTTAACAAGTTTGAAGAGACGGTCTATGCGGGCATTGTCGTGCTACGCCTCGATACGCTCGAAACCATCGCCGAGGCCACCGCTATCACCACCACGAGCTTCTCTTACGTACCGGGCCTGCTATCGTTTCGCGAAATCCCCGCCCTGCTGGAAGCCTGGGATAAACTAACCGTGATGCCCGACGTGGTCGTGTTTGATGGGCACGGCATCGCACACCCACGCCGTATGGGCATTGCCACCCACGCCGGTTTGTTCCTCGACCGCCCTACACTGGGCTGCGGTAAGTCGGTGCTGGTAGGCCGCTACGACGAACCGGCTCCCGAACGCGGCGCGTGGTCGCCCATGCTGCACCGGGGTGAGGTGATCGGCGCGGCGCTACGCACCAAAAACCGGATCAATCCCGTCTATGTCTCGCCCGGCCATCTGATCGACCTCGAAACGAGCATCGACCTCATGTTACGTTGTGATGGTGGTTATCGCCTTCCCGAACCAACCCGCCGGGCGCATAATCTGGTCAATGCCGTGCGCCGGGCCAACTTATCCGACCAGGCCCAATAGGTCTAAAAACCGACGTACCTTTGCCTATTCATTCAATCAACTACCCTGATGACACTGAAAGAACAAATCGACGCTGATATTAAAGACGCCATGCGCGCCAAGGAACAGGATCGCCTCCGGGCGCTGCGGGCCATAAAAAGCATGATTTTGCTCGAAGAAACGAAGGAAGGCGCCACCGGCACGATCTCGAAAGACGACGAAATCAAGCTACTATCGAAAGCCGTGAAACAACGCCGCGACTCAGCCGACATCTACCGCCAACAGGGTCGCGAGGACCTGCTGGCCACGGAAGAAGCCGAAATCGCCGTGATCTCGAATTA
Organism: Fibrella aestuarina BUZ 2; assembly: GCF_000331105.1. Classification (NCBI taxonomy): domain Bacteria; kingdom Pseudomonadati; phylum Bacteroidota; class Cytophagia; order Cytophagales; family Spirosomataceae; genus Fibrella; species Fibrella aestuarina. The sequence goes on from NC_020054.1 coordinate 6,376,381, forward strand.
CCTGCCCAAGCAACTATCGGAAGACGAACTGCGCGCTAAAGTGCAGGAACTGATCGCGCAGGTGGGTGCCACCGGACCCGGCGACATGGGCAAAGTGATGGGCGCGGCCTCGAAAGCGCTCGCCGGCCAGGCCGAAGGCAAAGCCATCTCGGCGATGGTGAAGAGCTTGTTGTAATGTATAATGAACAATGTACGATGCACAATGACTACGTAATCACCCCGCAACAGCCAGGCGCCCCCGGCGGACCGCATTGTTCATCGTACATTGTTCATTATACATTTCGCTCATGGCTACCCTCGACATTCTGATCCTGATTCCGCTCATTTGGGGGGCCTACAATGGCTACCGCAAAGGGCTGCTGGTCGAGATCGTGGCGATTCTTGCCTTCGTGGTGGCCCTGATTATTGGCTTCAAATTCCTACAGTTCGGTATCGACTTGCTGGCCCCCTACATCAGCCGCGAACTGGCCCGGAAGTTTCTGCCCTGGCTGGGCTTCTCGGTCATTTTCTTCCCGGTCGTGTTCATGATCAACCGCATGGGTTATTCGTTGCGCCGGAGCCTGCGCTATACCCTGTTGGGTACGTTCGACAGCCTCGCCGGTGCGGCGGTGGGCATCTTCACGTGGGTCTTTGGAATTAGTACGATCTTATGGCTGTTCAGCTTTATGAACGTCAGGATGCCGCCCAACCAAACCCGCGACAGTTTCATGTACCCGCTGCTGCGCCCTGTGGCGCCAAAGGTGATGAACGTAGCGACGGTCTGGATGCCTAAAGGACTGGAAGCCGGTCGGCGCTTGAAGCGTGAACGCCTGACCGAGTGAACGAGCAGCCAACGCTCGGTGCTTGCTCAGCTTGTTGACCATTCAAGTAGTCATCCTTTCGCTCTTCACGAAATGAAACAGGATATTCGTACATATAGCCCGGCGCAGTTGACCGAGTGGTTCAAACAGAACGGTGAACCGGCCTTCCGGGCCAAGCAGGTACAGGAGTGGCTCTGGAAGAAAGCGGCGCGGTCGTTTGGGCAGATGAGCAACCTCGGCCTGCCCCTGCGCGAGAAACTCGATGCGCACTTTGCCATCAACGCGCTGACGGTCGCCACCGAGCAGCGCAGCAACGACGGCACCATCAAATCGTCGTTTAAGCTGTATGACGGCAACCTGGTGGAAGGCGTACTGATTCCGGCGCTCCGTACCGACGACCAGGATAGAATGACGGCCTGCGTATCGAGCCAGGTGGGTTGCTCACTGACCTGCAAATTCTGCGCGACGGGCTACATGGACCGCAAGCGGAACCTCACCGCCGCCGAGATCGTCGATCAGGTGGTCGAAATCGACCGGCAGGCGAAAGAGACCTACAGCAGCCCGCTTACCAACATCGTCTACATGGGCATGGGCGAGCCGCTGCTCAACTACAAGAACGTGCTGGAATCGGTCGACCGGATTACATCGCCCGACGGACTGGGGATGTCGCCCAAGCGGATCACCATCTCAACGGCAGGCATTGCCAAGATGATCCGGCAGCTGGGCGATGATGGCGTAAAGACGAATCTGGCGCTGTCGCTGCATGCCGCCAACGATCAGAAGCGCGACCAGATTATGCCGATTAACGAGAGCAATTCGCTGGCAAACCTGGCCGACGCACTCAATTACTTTTACCGCAAAACCGGTACCCGCGTCACGTTTGAGTACATCGTCTTTTACCATTTCAACGACACCATACAAGACGCCAAAGAGCTGTTTGAGTTCACGAAAAAGGTACCGGCTAAGGTGAACATCATCGAATACAACCCCATTGCCGAGGCCAATTTCAAGAATACCGACCCCCAGACGCTCGACAAATTTGCGGGTTATCTGGACGATCGGGGCGTTACGGTCAACATCCGCCGAAGCCGAGGCAAAGACATCGACGCTGCCTGCGGGCAGCTGGCGGGCAAGGAAAAAGCGCAGATTAAGTAAACAGTCGAGGCTAGTATTGGCACGTTATGTTACTCGACCACGAATTTTAATATTAAAATACGGGCATATACTGCCCTATCTACTGAGTCGGGCATGTAGTTTGATGCAGCACAGGTAACTCTGCTTTGTCCAAGTATGCCTGTACGTTTACGTTTATGCCCCAGCCTGCCTACGGTTCTGCTTCTTCTGATCATTTCCGTTTCGGCACTAGCCCAAAAATCCCAGCTTAACAACCCTTTCGTCACGCGCAACGCGAGGCAACTCGATTCGTTGCGGCGGGTGATTGAGCGACAGCAGCGCCAACGTACCCAGGATCCCGCGCTGGGCCGGGTCCCGGTTGAACGCCTCGATCGTATCCGGGAGGAATTGGCCAGCCAACGGCAGGCTCGTGCGGCAGCGCCCATGACCTGGACCGAACGCGGCCCTCAGGGCGTGACCGGCACCATCCGCACCTTCCTGGTTGATCCACTCGACCCCAATGGCCGCAAAGTATGGGCGGGCAGCCTCACGGCGGGCCTTTGGGTCAATGGCAACATCAACAGCGCCGACAGCACCTGGCGATGCGTGAGCGATGGCTGGGACAACCGGGCTGTGTCGGCGCTAGCTGCCGACTCGGCCAATCCGCAGGTACGTTACGCGGCGACCGGCGATTTGCTCAGCACCCTGGGTGGCCCCGATGGCGGCGGCATCTACAAATCGACCAACGGCGGCTCGACCTGGAGCAGACTCAGTTCGACCGTTCCGACTAGTGGCACCAGCCTGCTTCAGTCGGCGTTTCTGCGCGTCAGTAAACTCGTAGTCGGGCGCGGTAGTGCTGTGTATGCCGCGACCCAGTACGGCCTCGTTCGCTCGGCTGATGGAGGCACCTCCTGGCAATTTACGCTGGCCCCCCAGCAAAACATTGGCGCACAGCCCGTTACCAACGGCGACGACCGTATGACCGACGTGGAGATGCACAGTAATGGATTACTCTACGCCGCCACTGGCACAGGCCGCATTTTCCGTTCAATCACCACGGCAGGTACGTCGTGGACCGAGGTAACGCCTCCTTCAACGGCGCCCTACACGGGTGTACGCACCGAAATTTCGCTAGGTCCGCTATTGAAACCAGGCGTTGAGGCGATCTACGCCATCAATATCGCCTACGACAACAACTACGGAGGGTACACAACTCGCTGGCTACGTCGTTCGGGCGACGGCGGTAAGACTTGGGTAACCATTGCCAAACCCGTCAATGCCAACTATTCGGGCATTGATTTTACACTGGGTTTCGGGGATAACTACCTGACGATGAACATTGCCCCCGATGATGCCAATACCATCAATATCAGTGCTTACGACCAGTTGTACCGCTCGACTGATGCGGGCAAAACTTGGTCGGCGGGTATATTTATCGACCGGACGACGGCGATGTTGCAAACGTCGACCCAACGGGTTGTCTGGGGTGGCGACGTGGCCGTTCGTTACGCTTCAGTGATGAGTACACTGGCGAAACAGGGATTCACCGATGCACAAAACGGGCGCACCAAAGGCTTCGGTGGGCTATCGGCCAATGGCGTTGCCATGCGGAATTCAGCTGGTAGCGTTTACCGGTTGATTGGGAGCCGTGGCGAACCTGGTCTGTTGGAGATGCCGGTTTCGGGGGGGAGTGCAACGGCGGCACAGGTCAGTTATCAGGCCTATCCTTTGCGCCCTTATGTCGATCAGGATGAACCTGGTTTGCAACTGGCTACGACACCCGGCGATGGTTTCCTGTGGCGGAATACAGCCCAATCCGCCGACTGGACGTACACGTCGACCTCCCTCGCCACGGGCAATACGTCGCTCAACGATCTGTCTGATTACGACAGCCGGACCAATACACTCTACTATTGGGCGGGTAACTACCTGACCGCTACCTTCGGTTCGGCCAGCGGCCCCACCGCTGATCCCGTTTTCAAAGCACTCTCGACAACATTGGCGCAACCCACGACCCTGAAAGTGGGCGCATTGCCCAATACACTTTTTGTGGCGACGATCGACGCCAAGCTTTACCGCCTGACAGCCACCAATCAGTCGACGATGGTCGTGACGGCCATTGATCGGGGGGCATTTCCGGCCAACAGCGCGATCAGCAGCATCGACGTAGGCGCGACAAACGACGAACTGATCGTGACCATGGCAAACTACGGCATCAAGTCGGTGTGGTATACCACCAACGGCGGCACCACCTGGACCAGCAAAGATGACAGCGGTTCGGGCCTGCCCGACTTGCCCGTTTACGATGTGTTGATGAACCCGGCCAACCGCAAACAGGTACTATTGGCTACGGAACTGGGCCTTTGGGCAACCGACGATATCACGGCGACCTCGCCCGGCTGGACGCTCAGCAACGGGTCGATGCCTGCCATCCGCACTGTGCAACTGGCTTATCGCGCGGCCGATGGGCGCGTAGCGGTTGCTACCGACGGTCGGGGCGTGTGGGAAACGAATGCCTGGGCCATTGCTAACCCGGCGTCACCCACCTTAACCGTAGGGCGCCTGGCACAAACGTCGGTTTGCGCCGGGAGCACCCTGCCCGTGCCTTTCACGCTTGTCAACGGCAACGGTACGCCACTTGAGGTTCGGCTATCCGATGCCCAGGGGAATTTCACGACTAGTGTGCTGGTAGGCCGTGGCACAACAAGCCCTTTGTCAGTCACCCTGCCGGCCAGCGCGACGTATGGCACCCGTTACCGCCTTCGCCTCGACGTACCCGACCTGAACCTGACGGCCATGGCCAGCCAGACGCTGACGATCAGCGACTTGCTTACGCAACAACCGTACATCGCGGATCGGCGCAATGCCGCCGATTCGCGCCTGGCGCTGATTCGGTTTACCGACGGCTACATCTGCGTAGGCGACACGGCCACCCTGTATGCCAACGTACCTGGCCGCCCGCTCTCGACATCGGCTACCTACCGCTGGGCCGTCGATGAAACCGTACTAACTGCGGCAACATCGGCCACGCTCAAAACAAGTCAGACGGGTACGTACAGCTTTACCGTGACCGAATTTGGTTGCACGGCCACCAATGCCGATGGCTTTCTACTAAAAGCAACGGATAGCCCTGCCCCTATCGTGCTGAACCCCACCCCCGACGATGGTCCCATCTGTGCCGGTCAGAAAGCACCGCTGGTAGCCAGTTACCTGGGCGAGCGGGCCGCCTACCAGTGGTTCCGGAACGAAGCAGTGATCCCCGGTGCCACCTCGGCCATCTTCTCCGCCACGCAAACCGGCGCCTATACCTACAGCGTCGCTAAAGGCTCATGTGGGGTAGCCGCCCCGCCCATTGTCCTGACGTTTAGCAAGGCCATTCTCGCCTCTCCCATCGCCGTGGTGGGCGACGTAGCGCCTACCCTTTGTGGCAGCAATACGGTACAGCTATACGCTACCCGCCAGCCCGACAGCACTGCGTATCAATGGCTTCGCAACGGCTACCCACTGGCTAGCCAAACCACGCCTGACCTGACCGTGACGGATGAGGGCGTGTACGCGTTGCAAGTATTGCGGGGTGGTTGCAAGGCTGTTAGTAGTCCAGTATCAGTAACCACAAGTACGCAGCTCGCTACCGGCTTTTATTCGTTCGGCAGCACTACCGCCTGTACCGGTGAGGGCATCTCATTGTATGCCAAACGCTACGATCAGTCGTTGCAATGGATGCGAAACGGCGTCGATATTCCGGGCGAAACCGATCTGTTCTACGAAGCCAAGACATCTGGTACGTATACACTCCGGGCTACCTCGGGCGGTTGTTCGGCTACTGCCGTGGCGGTGTCGCTGGTATTCAGCCAGACCATTACGCCTAAACTGACCAGCAACGAGCGTTGCACCAGCGTCGACCTCTCAACCCAGGACTACCCCCGCTCAGGGACCACCTCCTTTTACTGGCTGAGAAACGGGCAGGTAGTCGCTAGCGGTGATCAGTCGTACCAAACCATCTACACGTCGGGTACGTATAGCTTGTCGGTAACCAACGGCGTCTGTAGAGGTGTGTCTGCTCCCTTGGCCCTGACGATTGGCCAACCCGCTCCACCGGTCATTGAAGCCAGTGGTGCCGTGCTTCGCTGTCCCAATTCGGCAGTTGATCTGATCGTATCGAAAGGGCCCTATAGCGTCTGGAAGCGGAACGGCGTCCGCATCGACAATGCCAACAGTTTCCATTACGCCGCTACCGAGTCGGGCGTTTATACGGTGGCCTACGAAGACGGCAGTTGCACTACCGAATCAAACGCGTTAACGATCACCTTCGGGCAGTCGGCGTCGGCGACACTGGCGGGCCGTACCCTCATTCAGCCGGGGCAGTCGACCACGTTAGCCATTGGTCTGGCGGGCACAGCCCCCTGGTCGTTGTCGCTGTCGACCGGGCAACTCATCACCAACACAACCCAGAGCCCCTACTCGCTGACGGTCGCACCCGCCCGAAGCACCAGCTATTCCGTCGTCAGTGTGGCCAATAGTTGCGGCCTGGGTACGGTAACTGGCTTCGCCCGGGTGTTTGTGGGTGGCGCCGATGTATCGCTTAGCAGCTGGGTCAGCAAACGCCAAACCAGTGTAGACAGTGTCATTATTCAGACGGTACGGGTCTACAACGCCGGTCCTGATCCGGCCGAGGGGCTTGCGCTTACCAATCGCCTGCCAGCCGGTACGTCTTACGTCGGAAGCGCCTCGGGGGTCAGCACAACCAGCTACACGGTGGGTACGTTGGCGGCTGGGCAGTCGATGACGCTTAGCTTTGGCATCAAGACCAAACGTACCGGTGCTTTTGTTAACGCCGTTGAGGTGAGCGCCTGCGACACGCCTGACCCTGACAGCGAACCTGGCACAGGCACGGCCGACGGCGAAGACGATGCGACGCTGGCCGACTGGCGTACCGCTGACACCACTCGCTACTACGCGATTTCGCCCAATCCTAATGGCCGTGTCTTACCCGCAGTGGCCATGAATCAGCCCCCACCCGTTCCCAATAAAGCCGATCTAAGTCTGATGCTCTGGACCAGTCGCCGCGTAGTAGCCAGTAAGACTGACACGATTCAGGTGGTGCTGAAAATTCAGAACCGGGGCGGGTTACCGACAACCAACGTGCGCGCGTCGCTTACAATCCCTAACGGCTCGTTCAGCACCGATGGCGACAACTGGTTCTCGGTTGGAGGTAACGCTTCCCTGTCCATGAGTATGGGCCAAGTTGGCGCCAACCAATCGCTAACCAAAATTATCTACTGGATCCCGACGGCCTCGGGCCGCCTCAGTAGCGAGATCTTGAATTCATCCGTTGCAGACCCTAACTCAACACCCAACAACAGTAGCACCCGCCCCGGCGAAGACGATGAAGCCATCGCCGAGATTCGGGCGTTCTAACAGAACGGCTACATCATGACCGACCGCATACGCAACACCTGTCGGCCCAGCGCCTCGTTGCCTTCAATCTCGATGAAGGCGGCGGCTTGCTGAGCTGGCAGGTGTCGGGTAACGAGTTGCCAGGCAAAATCCCGCTCGATCCGCACGGTCACATCGGGCTGAGCCTTTGTTTCATTCACGACCAGCGCCCATTGATCGGCCAATCGGTGTAGCCACCAGTCGCCTCCCTTCAACGCCGGTATGGCGATGTGCAGCAACGTACCTGTGGGCGCTACCTGCTCGCGGTAGGCGTGTGGCAGGGCCCGCATAAACGTATCGAGCAGGGGGTGGTATAGGGCATCGGTCAGCAAGGTTTCCTGCTGCCCAACAGCCAGCCGAATCTGCTGCTGATGATGCCAGCGCTCGGTGTATTCGCGCGCCACATGAAACCAATTGGGCGATTCGGCCTGCCCGGCCCACGCTACGGAGTAAACAGCCGGTTCATCGGGAGGCAGCGCCATCACCAGCGCGTCGGCGGTGCGGCCAGCCTCGTCCAGCCAGTCGGTGAGTAATGCGGGGCTTAGTCGGCGGGTGGCACGTACCCAGTCGTTGTTGAGCCGGTTGAGGTAATCGACCAAGTCGCGGTAGGAGTGAATGGCCACCGGTTCGGGTGACGAATAGCCGTCCCGATACAAAGTGATGGTGCGTAGCGCCGTATCGAGCAGGTGCGACGCCACGTCTTTCACCGTCCAGCCTGCACAAATCGTATCGCGGTGCCAATCGTCGGGCGACAGGCTGCGCAGCAGCTCAACGAGTTTTTCGTGGAGAATGGGAAATAACGGGGCGGTTTCGACGGGACCGATCGGTTTCATAAACGTTGTCTTGATTGGGCGAATATAGATAATGACCCACTCTACCAACGTACCTGAGTGCCGATGAGCCGTGGCATTTAATTACTGAGGAAACCGAAAACCAGATGACCCACCATTTGTTATCCTACAAAACTAATAGGCTAACAAAACCATAGACAACGATGAAAACGGACCCGAACATTGACCGGCGCGACGACGTGCGCCCGGCGGAAGGCGAGCACAAATACGGCGATGTTGATTTTGCCGACCCAACCAACAAAAAATACCCAATCGATACACCTGAGCATGTACGCGCTGCCTGGAGCTACATCAATCATAAAGACAACGCAGCCAAGTACGAGGCCGATGAAGTACGGCTGATCAAAGAGCGTATTCAGCGGGCGGCTAAAAAGCACGGCGTTGATATTCAGACTGATTAACTGATACCATAGCTTAAGCCCGGTTGCCAGTAGTTGCTGCTTTCCCTGGCTAGCTGGCGACCGGGCTCTTGCTAGCACACATACTGTCAGTATTTACTTAAATAAAATGGTCATCTCCATACAGCTAATCAATTGATAATCTATTCATTTAGAAAATTAGCTAATCAGTTTAACGCATAAATGCCATGCAAATTCCCTGATTCTGTGTACACGATTTCCTGCAACTGATTGCATATTAACTTTTACTGGTTAAAAATAAACACCGCAATAGATAATAGTACTTTTTGGCGATTTAGTTTTGTTATATTTCTGTCGTAAACCTAATATCCTTTACGACATGACGAATAAATACCTATTGAGCAGACCGGGCCTGTTAGCCACCTGGCTTCTGCTAAGTATGCTTCTGTGTTGGTCAGGCGCCGTTCACGCGCAGGATCGACGTGTAACCGGGAAAGTCGTTTCCAGCAAAGATCAGCAGGGACTACCGGGCGTCACCATCTTGGTGAGAGGCTCCCAGGTTGGCACCACCACCGACGCCAACGGTGGGTTCGTACTCAACGTTTCGCCCAGCGCAACACTGGTTTTTAGTGCAATCGGTTTCACGGGCACCACGGTTGAGGTTGGCAATCAAACTCAGTTGACGGTGACGCTTCAGGAAGCCGAGCAGAACCTGGGGGAAATCGTCGTTACGGCGCTTGGTATTAAGAAGGAGTCGAAGACCCTCGGCTATGCCACCGCTACGGTCGATCCGGCGCAGATGACCACCAACCGGACCGTCAACTTCATCAACGCGTTACAGGGCAAGATTGCGGGTGTCAACATCTCGTCGCTCGGCACAGGAGCTGCCGGTACATCGAAGATCCGGATTCGGGGGCAATCGTCCTTTTCGGGGCAGAACAACCCGCTGATCGTCATCAATGGCGTACCCGTCGACAACACCAACTTCGGGCAGAACAACGGGAACGTGGGCGGCGATAACTCCATCGGCAACCGCGACCGCAACTACTCCGACGGCGGTGATGGCCTGTCGAGTATCAACCCCGACGACATCGAGGGCATGACCGTCTTGAAAGGCGGTACGGCAGCAGCGCTCTATGGCTCGCGGGCGAAGGACGGTGCCATTCTGATCACCACCAAAACGAAGGGAACGACGGGCGGTATCGGTGTGGTGTACAACTCCAACTTCACGACCGATCAGCCCCTCGACATGACCGATTTCCAATATGAATATGGGCAGGGCGAATACGGTGTACGGCCCACGGCCGCCAACCCAACCTCGGGTGTCTGGAGCTTTGGCGAGAAGTTTGAGCCGGGCAAGACGCAGGTGCTGTTTGGCGGTATTACCGTGCCTTACCAGCCCGTGCGCAACCGCATCAACACCTTCTACCGCACTGGCAGCACCTGGACCAACTCCGTAGCCATCTCGTCGGGCAACGAAAAGGGGGGCTTTAACCTCTCGCTCGCCAACCTCGACAACAAGGGCATCACGCCAAACAACACGTTTACGCGGCAAACGATCAACCTGGGTTTCAGCTACAACCTGTCGCCCAAACTGAACATAACGGGCACCCTCAACTACTCGAGCGAGTTGAACAAAAACCCGCCGCAGATTGCGCAGCAGGACAACAGCACCCCAACGGTGATCTACACGCTGGCCAACTCGATGCCGTTCGACGTGCTGGAAGCCAACCAGATCAACCCCGCCACGGGCAACGAGTTTGTGTATTCGCGGTTTATGAACCGTACTAACCCGTATTTCGTCCTCAACAACAAGTTTGAGAACATTCGGCGCGACCGCCTGTTTGGCAACATCACGGCCCGCTACAACTTCACCGACTGGCTGTATTTGCAGGGTCGGATCGGGCAGGACTTCTGGGCGCGCGATCAGGACTACAACTTCCCCACGGGGCAGGCCTCACTGGCGGCAGCACCCGCCGGTTTTGTAAACGGTGCCTACGTGCAGGAAGCCCGCCGTTTCCGCGAACTCAACAGCGATTTCCTGATTGGGGCTGACCGTAAGTTTGGCAAAATCGGGCTGAACCTCACGGCGGGTGGCAACCAGCTCTACCGGCGCAGCGATGTGAATTCGGTACTGGCTACCGACTTCATCGTTCGGGGCCTGTATGTACCACAAAACGGCCGCGTGAAAGACCCAACCTACGGCCTTACTGAACGCCGGGTGAACTCGCTGTATGGTGCGCTCGAGGTGTCGTACAACGATTTCCTGTACATCAACGCCACCGCCCGGAACGACTGGTTCTCGACGCTGGCTCCGGCCGCCCGGAGCATCCTGTACCCCTCGGTGACGGGTAGTTTTGTGTTCTCGCAGGCGCTGAAGAACGTACCTAACTGGCTTAATTTCGGGAAACTGCGGGCCGCCTATGCCGAAGTGGGCAGCGACGGCGACGTAGCGCCTTACTCCAACAACCTGTTCTACGGTGTAGCGGCCAACTTATTCCCCAATCCAGCGGGAGCCGGACAGCCGGTCGGGTTCATTACCTCCAACACGGTGCCAAGCGCGTCGCTGAAACCAAGCCGCACGGCCGAGTCGGAAGTGGGGCTCGAACTGAAGTTGTTCAACAGCCGGATCGGTATCGACCTGACGTATTACAACAAAGTCACGCGGGATCAGATCGTATCGGTGCAGTCGTCGGATGCGTCGGGCTACACCAACACGCTCATCAACAGCGGGGTTAGCCGTAACCGGGGCGTCGAACTGTTGCTGAATCTGGCTCCTGTTCGTACCCCGGCTTTCTCGTGGGATGTCACGTTCAATGGCTCGTATAACGAGACGAAGCTGCTGAGCCTGATCACCGACGACGACGGTTCGCCCGAGCGCGATTACAACAAAGACAAACTGCCCGAGCAGATCGTGGTCGGTACGGGCGTGTTTGTGGGCGATCTGCGGCAGGTAGTGGGCCTGCCACTCGGTCAGCTTTACACCTACGGCTACCAGCGCAACGCAACGGGGCAAATCATTCACGGGACCGATGGACTGCCCCTTCGGACCAACACGCCCATCTCCTTTGGGTCGGCGCTGCCTAAATACGTGGGTGGTATCACCAACTCATTTAATTACAAAGGCGTCACGCTCTCATTCCTGATCGACTTCAAGCTGGGCAACAACATGATGTCGGGCACCAACCTGAACCTCTTCCGGCACGGCTTGCAGAAAGAAACGCTGGTGGGTCGGGGCGATGCCGACAACAAAATGGTGGGTGCTGGTGTGAACGAAAAAGGCGAACCCAATACGGTTCGGGCGTTTGTGCAGGATTACTACTCGGTTGGCCGCTCGAAGAGCCTGGGCGAGCAGGTGATTTACAACGCCGGTTTCTGGAAGCTCCGCCAGATCACGGTGGGCTACGATTTCACGTCGTTGCTCCCGAAAAACCTGTTTATCAAAGGGCTTCGTCTGAATGCAGTGGCCAATAACGTGCTGGTACTGAAAAAATGGGTGCCCAACATCGACCCTGAGCAGTTTGGCTTCAGCTCCGACAACCTCATCGGTCTGGAATCGACGGGTCTGCCCATCACCCGCAGCATTGGCTTCAATCTGAATGTTCGACTATAAGCTGAACCCCATTATGAAAAAAATACAATTCCTTGCGCCCCTGATGGCCCTCGTACTGGGCGTCAGCAGTTGCGACAAAGGGTTCGATACGCTGAACGTAAACCCAACGGCAGCGACTTCGCTTAACCCGGCCTTTTTGTTTAATAATGCGTTGATCAACAGCACGTACCCAGGCTCCACGCTGATCTTCGAGCACCCGATCGTGCAGCAGTTGTTTACGCCCAACTCAGGTATCGTAGCGGGCGGTAATTTCAACATCGACAACCGGGGGCCCACCGGCGCCAACGCCGCGCTCTGGCAACGGTACTACCGCGATAATATCCGGTATCTGGTTGAGGTGATCAATCAGACCAAGTCCGATGCTAACCGGTCGAACCTGTACAATATGGCCCGGCTCTGGAAAGCCTATTCGTTTATGGTCCTCACCGATACGTATGGCGACATCCCCTACACGGAAGCTGGTTTGGGCTATATCGGTAGCAACGTTGTACCCAAATACGACACGCAGGAAAGCATCTATAACGACATCATCAAAGAGCTGACCGAGGCCTCGGCGGCGCTGGATGCGGCCAAGCCCACCGAAGCGGGTGAAGTGGTCTATGGCGGTAACATCGCCCGCTGGAAACGATTCGGTTATTCGGTGATGCTCCGGGCGGGGATGCGGCTGTCAAAAGTGAATCCGACGCTGGCTCAGGCGACGGTGCAGAAGGCGGTAGCCGGGGGTGTGTTTCAGTCAAACGCCGACAATGCGGTCCTGCGCAACGACGCCAACTACCAGAATCAGGTCGGTGTTACGCTCAACTCGACCGAAGCGGCCAACTACTACATGACGGGCTATTTTGTCGATTACCTGAAATCGACCGCCGATCCGCGGCTGGCCTCGATTGCTGTTCGGTATGTGGGGGCAAAAAGCGGCCCTGAGCAAACAGCCGCCCGCGCTAACCGCGACCCGGCTGTGCAAAAAGGCATGCCGCTGGGCTTCGACAACGGGACGATCGGCGCCCGCGCCACCGCCGACGGGCTGGCCAGCTTCTACGACTACTCGCAGCTCGACCGTACGCGCATGGGCAAACTAGCCGCCCCAACGTATTTTGTCACCTATGCCCAAACTCAATTGCTGCTGGCCGAAGCCGTCGTGCGCAACTGGACTACCGGCAACGCGGCCGACTACTACAATGCGGGTGTAAGAGCACATATGCAGCAGTTGGGCGATTATGATGCCACTTCGCTGGTATCAGACGCTAACATTGCTACGTACCTGACGGCCAATCCCTACACGGCGGCCAAAGGACTGGAGCAGATCAATACCCAATACTGGATCGCTTCGTTCCTGAATGGGCCCGAGGTATTTGCCAACTTCCGCCGCAGCGGTTTCCCTAAGCTGACGCCCAACCCCTATCCGGGCAAGGAGATTAAAGGCAGTTTCATCAACCGCCTCTCCTACCCGGATTCCGAAATTTCGGTAAACTCGGCGAAAGTCCAGGAAGCCATCACCCGGCAAGGCCCCGACAACCTCGACACCCGTGTTTGGTGGGATAAGCAGTAAACGTTAATTCGAAAAGTCCTCCGTCTACAGGCCTCCGTTGCGCTGCGTTTTCCACACTACGTGAGTTAGCAGCGTAACGGAGGCCTGTAGACGGAGGACTTTTTTTAACTAATTCTGATCGCTTGTCCGGTACGTTGCGATTCGTAAATAGCTTCGAAGAGTTGGACCACGCGGCGACCGTCCTGCGCCGTGATGGCCGGGGTACGTTGCTCGCGAATAGCTGTGCAGAAATCGGCGAGTTGAAGTGCGAAATAGTGCGTCAGTGCGTTGATTTCCCCAAACAGGGTGGTGTCTTCCTCCTTCCACTCCGCCAGCAGGTGTTCTTCGCCGGGCACCGTCCAGAGGTCGTTGACGGGTGGCTCCTGAATACCCGACCGGCCGGCAATAAACATGCTGCCGCCATCGGTCTGTACCCCCACCGACGCCCCGCTGCTACCGTGTAGGTGCACTTTGCCATAGAGCCCCGGCTTCTGGCTGTTGCTGGCGACAATGTTACCCACCCCCCCGTTTTTGAACTGCACGATGGCTACAGCCGTATCCTCTACCTCGATGTAAGGGTGGTTTACGTTGCGCCACTGCCCGTAGACCATCGTCGGCTCACCCATGTACCACAGGAGCAAATCCAACTGGTGCGGCGCCTGATTCACTAGCACCCCACCGCCTTCGTGCTGCCACGAACCCCGCCAGGGGTCCGACCCGTAGTAGGCCTCGTCGCGCCAGCCGAGCATCTGCACCATGCCCAGCGCGGGCGTACCGATCTTGCCCGCATCAATCGCCGCCCGAATCCGTTGCGACGGCGCATAGAACCGCCGCTGACTCACCACGCTCAGCACCCGCTGGGTACGTTCGGCGGTCGCGATCATGGCATCACAGTCGGCCAGTGACGCCGCCAGCGGTTTTTCCACCAGCACGTGCGCCCCGGCTTCCAGCGCGGCAATCGTGGGCTCGCGGTGATTGGGGTGCGGCGTCAGCACCACGCACACGTCGATACCTTCCCGGCTCACCATGTCCGCCACACTGGTGTAGGGCGCAATGCCGTACTGACGCGCAAAGTCGGCGGTTTTTTGTTCGTTCCGGCCGCACACGGCTGCCAGCGTAACATCGGGGGTTTGCTGCACCGCCTGTGCGTGCAGATGGGCTACTTTGCCGGGTCCAATCAGGGCTATTCTCATGGGCTAAAAAGCAAAAAAACGGCCCTCACTTACTGTGAAGGCCGTTTGATTTCGGGAAAGCGCGACTGTCTACCGACGGCCACCGCCGATGTCGAAGCCGAGTTTCACGCCCACGTACGAGTTTTTGCTCTGTACGCTCGTGCCAACCTGTACGTTACCATTGCTGTCATACACCACTGAGTTGGTGTTGGGAACAATGTTGTATTCAGCAGCCAGTACGAAGTGGCCCGTTTTGAAGCCAGCCCGCACCATACCACCGAACACGTTACCTGCCTGGATTTCACCGTTCGTGCCCTGATTGCCGTTGGTTACGAACGACGTACCGGCAATACCGAACAGACCAACGCCAGCCCCTACGAACGGCCGGAAATTGGCGTCAGACAGCAGGTAGTTGCCCGTCAGCAGGTACGAGGCCGCGCCAGTGGCGTTACCCGATGTTTCGTTGCCGTTGTATACGACCGACCGGGCCATTGCGGCTACTTCAAGCCGAAGACCTACGTCGATCCGATCACTGACGCCATATTTTGGCTCAACGGCAAACAGGACGCCACCGCCACCACTAGGAATGGCCGCGCCCAATGACACGTTCACTTTGAACGGTTTGAATTCCTGCGCCTGTGCTGACACGGCCAGCAACAGGGCCACGCTGAGAGAAAGAAAATACTTCATCGGTTGGTTTTGTAAATGGTTTATCGGCGGCGAAAGTATATCCGTTTGCCCGATATGAAACGTTCTGTTATCACTTATTTTGTATTCAGCTCAACAACGCCCTGATAATCAGCCGAAACAGACTATCTCCTGATTAATTATGCTTAGCCTGCATGGCAACTGTTCTTTTTCGTAAATCGTTATACCCAACGTAAGTACGTAGCACCAGCTGAATAGCCTGAAAAGCGGGCATATTCGGTAGGCCCGATGCCCCGTACACCCTGAATCAACTCGTTTCTGCATGCATTCAACCCTGCTTAAGTCGCTGCTTTTCGTAGCGGCCTTGAACGTACCTGGCACGGTCACCACCGCGCTGGCCCAAACGGCTCGCAAAGCCGCCCCCCAACCCAGGCAACCCCTGACGGCCCCCATCCCGTTTGACCGCGACGTGAAGGTGGGTAAACTGCCGAACGGCCTCACCTATTACATCCGCAAGAATGCCGAACCGGCCAACCGCGCCGAGCTTCGCCTCGTCGTCAGGGCGGGATCGGTGCTGGAAAACGATGCCCAACAGGGGCTTGCCCACTTCATGGAGCACATGGCGTTCAACGGGACCAAAAACTTCCCGAAGAACGAGTTGGTCAATTTCCTGCAATCGTCGGGTATCCGGTTTGGGGCCGACCTCAACGCCTACACCAGCTTCGACGAAACCGTGTATGAATTGCCCGTACCCACCGATTCGGCGAACGTGTTTGAGCAGTCGATGCAGATTCTGGAAGACTGGGCACACAACGTAACGCTCGACCCGGCCGAGGTCGAAAAAGAACGTGGCGTGGTGCTCGAAGAGTGGCGGCTAGGCCGGGGTGCCCAACAGCGGATGCGCGACAAGTACTTTCCGTTCATCCTGAACAACTCGCGCTACGCCAACCGCCTGCCCATCGGCAAAGACAGCATCATCCGCAACTTCAAACCCGCCGTGCTGCGCGATTTCTACAAAACCTGGTACCGGCCCGACCTGATGGCGGTGGTAGCTGTGGGCGATTTCGACGTGAACCAGGTGGAAGCGATGATCCGGCAGAAGTTCGGGCGGATTCCGAAGGCCACCACGCCCCTACCCCGCCCGACGTTTACGATTCCGCCGCACAAAGACACGAAGGTGGTGATCGTGACCGACAATGAGCAGCCGAACACCATTGTTCAGATCATCTACAAACGGCCGCAATTAAAAGAAAAAACACTGGGTGACCTCCGGTCCGACATTGTCCGCGACCTGTTCAACGGGATGCTGGGCAACCGCATTCAGGAACTGACGCAGCAGGCCGACCCGCCGTTTTTGTATGGCTACAGCAACTACGGCAGTTTTCTGGGCAACCTCGACGCGTTCACGGCTTTTGCCGTCGCCAAGGAAGGCAATATCGAGCGGGCCATCCGGGCGCTGCTCGACGAAAACGCGCGGGTGAAGCAGTTTGGCTTTACTCCTACCGAACTGGCCCGTGCCAAAACCGATCTGCTGCGCGGCATCGAGCAGGCCTACCTCGAACGCGATAAAACCCGCTCGGCCAATTATGTCGGCGAGTACGTCGGCAATTTCACCGATCAGGAGCCGGTAGTTAATATTGGCTACTACTTCGATTTTGTGAAACAGCACCTCGACGGCATTAAGCTCACGGAAGTGAACGGGCTGGTCGATCAGTTTATTCGGAACGAAAACCGGGCGGTGGTGCTGATGGCTCCCGAAAAAGACAAAGCCAAGCTGCCCAGCGTGGAGCAGGTGATTGGGTACGTTGATGCTGCCGGACAAGGCCTGACGGCCTACAACGACAACGTACTCGACAAGCCGCTGCTGGCGAAGGCCCCGGTTCCCGGCAAGATCATCAGCGAGCAGAAGCTCGACAAGATTGGGGTTACTGAATTGCGCCTGAGCAACGGCGTTCGGGTGGTGTTGAAACCGACCAATTTCAAAAACGACCAGATTCTGTTTTCGGGCAATAGCCTCGGCGGCACCTCGCGCTACGAACTGGCTGATTTTCAGAGTGCCCGCTTCGCCTCGACGCTGGTATCGCTGGGCGGCACGGGTGAGTACAGTCAGGTACAGCTGGGCAAATTCCTGGCCGGTAAGGCCTTGAACGTGAGTCCGTACATAGGCGAGTTGAACGAGGGCGTCAGCGGCGGTACGGCCCCCAAAGATCTGGAAACGGCGCTGCAACTGCTTTACAGTTACTTTACTCAGCCGCGCAAAGACGCCGATGTGGTGGCCGGATTCCTGTCGAATCAGAAGAGTGCGCTGGCCAACCAACTGGCGACGCCCACGCCCCAGAAGGTCTTTCAGGATACGGTGAGCGTGACGCTGGGCAACAACAACCCGCGCCGCCAGCCCCTCACCCCCGCCGACCTCGACCGCATCAGCCTCGACCGGGCGCTTCAGATCTACAACGACCGCTTTGCCGACGCCAGCAATTTCACGTTCACGTTTGTCGGCAATTTTGATCCGATCAAGGTCCGGCCGTTGCTCGAAACGTACCTGGGTGGCCTGCCCAGCACCCAGTCGAATGAGACGTTCCGCGATCTGGGCATCCGAGCGCCGGAGGGGCAACTGAGCAAGACCGTGCGGCGGGGCGTCGACCCCAAAGCGAGCGTCCAACTGGTCTACACGGGCAACTTTGACTGGACGCCCGAAAACGCCGTGCAGGTCGACGCGCTGGCCGAAGTGCTGGAGATCAAGCTGATCGAGAAGTTGCGGGAAGAAGAAAGCGGCGTGTATGGCGTCAGTGCCAGCGGGGTTTATGGACGCTATCCGGTGCCGCGCTACACCTTCCGCATCAACTTTGGCTGTGCGCCCGAAAACGTCGAGAAGCTCGTCGCCAGCGTCAACCGGGAAGTGGCCAAGCTAAAAGCGACGGGTGCCGACGCGAAAGATATCGCCAAGTTCAAAGCCGAAACCCAGCGCGAGCAGGAAGTGCAACTACGCGACAACAACTTCTGGCTTAGTTATCTCGCCAACCAGTATTACAATGGCGACGACCCACAGGAAGTCCTGCGCCAACCCGAACTGCTCAAAACCGTGACTGTCGAGAGCACCAAAGCCGCCGCCAACACGTACCTGGGCAATAACCTGATCAAGTTCGTACTCCTGCCAACGGGGCAATAGTAGCTACCCCCAAACGCAAAAAGCCGCTTCCTAGGAAGCGGCTTTTTGCGTTTAGGATGATATATGTCATTCGAATAAATCATCAATAATTCACTCAATGTCTGCCAGTGGAAACGTACCTAGGCGGCTTTCTGAATCGGGACGACCGCCTGCGTTTCGTCCCAGGTCAAGAGCATATTCACGCCGCCGGGTTGCGGCTCAAAGCTGATGAAGAATTGCTCGGCGGCGGGCGTGTAGGTACGTGTCGGCACGGTCAGGCGCATGACGTCGGCGTCTTCTTTGTAGCTCACGCCCCACTGCCCCGTGCGGCGGTTGATGATGACCGTCCAGTCGGTGAGCGTCGGGATGGTGTACAGCGAGTAACGACCTTTGGTGAGCCGGTTACCCCCCAGACGTACATCCTGCGCCAGTTCGATGAGCGTAGCGGCATTGGCGCCTGTGCGCCAGACGGTATCGTACTTCACCACGCCCCCGAAGACCGTGCGGCCCCGTTTGCTGGGCTGGCTGTAGGTCACCTTTACAGAAATGCCATTTTGCGTGACCTGGGCGACGGCTTTGGGGCTGCGGCTGCCCGACCAGCGAAGGTACAGCGCGATCAGAATCAGGAGGAGCACAACCCCACCAATTATGAGCCAGGTGGTTGTGTCGAATGCGGTTAAGTCCATGAGCAATGAAAACAGATTGTGGCGCAAGAGTAAGTAAAAAGGCCCGTTTTAGCGGACCTTTCTAGCAGTATACAATCAAACAGGTTTCTCCTTAAACGGTCGTTTTGATCTTTAGTTCGTCCAGTTGCTTGTTGGCAATGGTCGAGGGCGAGTCGATCATGACGTCGCGACCAGCGTTGTTTTTGGGGAAAGCGATGAAATCACGAATGCTGTCGGCCCCACCGAAGAGCGAGCAAAGCCGGTCGAATCCGAAGGCGATACCACCGTGCGGCGGCGCGCCAAATTCAAACGCGTCCATCAAAAAGCCAAACTGCGCCTTGGCCTCATCGTCGCTGAAGCCCAGCAGGCTGAACATGCGGGCCTGCAAGTCGCGGTTGAAGATCCGGATCGAGCCGCCACCCACTTCGGTACCATTAATCACCAGGTCATAGGCATTGGCCCGCACGGCGCCGGGGTCGGTGTCGAGCAGCGGAATGTCTTCGGGCTTGGGCGACGTAAACGGGTGGTGCATGGCAAACCAGCGCCCTTCCTCCTCGCCGTATTCGAGCAGCGGGAAGTCGAGCACCCACAGCACCTTATAGTCGTCGGGGTTGCGCAGACCGAGGCGCGTGCCCATTTCGAGGCGAAGCTCGTTCAGTTGTTTGCGGGTTTTGTTGGCCTCGCCCGCCAGCAGCAGCAGCAGATCGCCGGGCTGTGCGTTCATGGCCGTTGCCCAGCCCGCGAGTTCGTCGGGTGAATAGAATTTATCGACCGACGATTTGACGCTGCCGTCGTCATTGACACGGGCGTAGATCAGGCCTTTGGCACCAATCTGCGGGCGTTTCACCCAGTCGGTCAGTTCATCAATCTGCTTGCGGGTATACGAGGCCGCGCCCGTTGCGCAGATACCCACCACCAGTTCAGCACTGTCGAATACGCTGAAGCCTTTGCCCTGCACCTGCTCGGTCAACTCAACGAACGGCATACCGAACCGGATGTCGGGCTTATCGGAGCCGTAGAGCCGCATCGCATCGGCATAGGTCATGCGGGGCACTTCGGGCAGGTCGATGCTTTTCACCGATTTGAACAGGTGGCGCACCAGTCCCTCAAACATGTTGAGAATGTCTTCCTGCTCCACAAACGACATCTCGCAGTCGATTTGCGTGAACTCGGGTTGCCGGTCGGCGCGCAGGTCTTCGTCACGGAAGCACTTGACAATCTGGTAGTACCGATCGAACCCCGACACCATCAGTAGTTGCTTAAACGTCTGCGGCGATTGGGGCAAGGCGTAAAATTCACCGGGGTTCATGCGGCTGGGCACCACAAAGTCACGAGCACCCTCGGGCGTCGATTTGATCAGCACCGGCGTTTCAACTTCGATAAACTCCTGGCCGTCCATGTACTCGCGGGTGCGGCGGGCGACCTGATGGCGCAGTTCGAGGTTGCGGCGAACCGGGTTCCGGCGCAGGTCGAGGTAGCGATAGCGCATCCGCAGGTCATCACCACCGTCGGTTTCATCGTCGATCAGGAAGGGCGGCAGCTTGGCGGGGTTTAGAACGGTCAGTTCGGTCGGGCGCACCTCGATATCGCCGGTGGGCAGGTTCGGGTTTTTCGCCTGCCGTTCGGTCACTTTGCCTTTCGCCTGAATCACAAATTCGCGGCCCAGCGTGCGGGCCGTGGCAAAAAGTGGAGCCGCCGACACGCCTTCTTCAAGAATAAGCTGGGTGATGCCGTAGCGGTCGCGCAAGTCGATCCAGAGTACCCCTCCTTTATCGCGAATGGTTTGTACCCAGCCACTTAGGCTAACCGTTTTTTCACTATCCGACAAACGCAGTTCGCCGCAGGTATGAGTTCGAAGCATGATAAGGTCTCAAGGGCCAACGGTGGCGACCAACAATCAAGAGTAGCACCGCGGGTATTGTCCCATCGACTGCGTTGACCGGCCAACGTTGAACGTAAAAAGTGGCCGCAAAAATAGCCAGCTTAGCAGGGTTTCGCAACGATAAAGGTGGCGATGGCAACGCCGATGACGCAGATTGAGGGGATGGTCGCGGATTCGTGACTAGCGCCGACCAACAAGTAAGCGATTATCCTTACACAATCCGTACTTATCTGCCCAATCCGCGTCCTCTGCATTCAATCTGTATGCTAGTCGTTGTCGGTGTTGCGGGAGCCGAAGCCCATCGCCAGCCCCAGGTACACATCGACGCCACGCGGGCGGATGCCGTTGTTGCTCGTACCAATTAGCCCCAGCAGGTTATCAGACCCGGCCCAGACTGGCCCGGCCCGTAGCGACAGCCCTACCTGCGCGCCCCCGTTGACCACCGAAAGCGGCACCGATACGCCGCCCCATTTTACATCGTAGCGGGGCACGATGGCCAGCACGGTAGGCTGGTGAGCCGCAATGGCCGAGTTGCTGCGCAGATCCTGCCACAAAGCGACCTGCAACCCCAGGCCCGTAGGCAGTGCGTAGTCGGCCGAGAGGTTGAGCGACGTCGGGAGCCCGCTCGTAAACTTACCCCGGTTCTGCGCTTCGGTCACGCCCAGCTTTTCGCGGATAATGTTCACGGCCTGCTCGGTATTGCGCACATCGTCGAAATCGCTGGGCAGGAATCTCGTTTTCTGCTGCGTGATATCATACGACTCGCCCGAGTACGTCACGGCGCCCAGATCGGTCAGGGCCAGCCCCAGGCGCATGGTGGGACTTTCCGAATCAAGCTGACGTACATAGGCAAGCCCAACGTCGACACCCACGCCGCGGCCCGGCGCATTGCCGCTGACCAGCGAACTGAGCGTCAGGTTTTGGTTATTCAGGAAGGACGTAAAGCCAAAGTCGGCGTTGATGCGGCTGATGTCGAGGTAGCCCCCGTCAGGTACGTTCGGGTCGGGTAAGACGGTGTAGTCGAGGCCCCGGTTCACGAAATAACCCGAGGTAAAGCCCACCAGGTATTTTAAGGTAATACCCGCCATCAGTTTGTCGGTCTCCGATTCGAGCAGTGTATGCCCGATGCTCGCGGCCAGTTCGCCATATACGTTTGTGTTTACGCTGAACGCATTGTTGCGGCTGGGAATGCTGTAATAAGCCGAACTGGCCAGGCTGGCCCGAATCGCCGCCAGCAGTTGCTCCGACGCCCCCCAAATCTGGCCCGATGCCCGTAGGCGCGTCGACAGCCCGATAACGGTGCGTGGTCCGAGGCTCAACTGCGCCGCTGGCCCCCGGAATTCGGCCCAAAGCGTGCCGTTTTTGGGTTTACCATCCAGTATTTCCTGCGTGTAATCGGTTTCGAAGCGGAGCGCGCCGTTGGCCTGCCGATACTGCCCAGGTACGTTGCCGGTCACCAGGCGCAACAGCGAGTACGGTGCCTGATACCGTACGTAATTGTTGTTGACGTTGAGGCCCACTGCCCCAAGGCTGAAGTAAAACCGGTGGGGTGAATCGGCCAGCCACGCCGGATTTTGGTAGGCACGGTGAATTCCCCCTTCTGGACTAGTCGTTAACCCCAGCAGGTTCTGCGCGGATGCGACGAATGGGGCAAGACCGGCACCAAGAAGAAAGAGCCGACGGAGGTAGGATCGCGTACGCAAAGATGAGTTGGTTGTATTCATGCGCAGGCTACACTACAGGTTGTCTATAGGTAGCTATACGCCGCAAAGAAAACGCAACGCGGCTAAAGCGTGCGTTTTCTTTGTTTTTCTGATGAAACGGACGAAAGACCGCCTGACAGCCCGACGTTTTCTGGAATTACCCGCACCGATGGCCGTTAGGCAACCCGGCGGCTTAAACGCCCTCAGCTTCAACCGTTTTCACGGCAGGCACCAGGCGCGTCAGCAAGTTTTCGATACCAGCTTTCAACGTGAGCGTTGACGAGGGACAACCACTGCATGAGCCCTGCAACAGCACTTTCACCGTGCCGGTTGCTTCGTCGAAGGCGTGAAAATTAATGGCGCCCCCGTCTGACTCAACCGCCGGCCGGACGTACTGGTCGAGCGCGGCTTTGATCTGCTGTACGGTTTCGCTGTCGGCTTCGAGGCGGGTCGAGTTCAGCTCCATGGTGCGCTGCACAAACACGGGCTTGTCGGCCTCAAAATAGTCTTTCAGGAAGACCTTTACTTCAAATAGAATCTCACCCCAGTCGACGTCTTCGTCTTTGGTCAGGGTGATGAAATTACCGGCAATAAACACCCGACGGACACCATCGACGCCAAAAAGCGCCACGGCGAGGGGTGAATTTTTGCCTTCTTTCAGCGCTTCCGACGGCTCGGCATAGTCGAACGAAAGACCATCTGGAACCAATTCTCGGTTCAGCACGAACTTCATCGAGTTGGGGTTCGGGCTTTGTTCCGTATAAATCGAAACGGGCGGGCGCAACGCTGCGTGCATGGTAATGAGGTTAACGTTTGAAGGTTAACGTTGACCGTTCTGCGCAAAGTTCAACAAATAGGACGATGAGCGATAAACGGTGAGGGCATAACGTGGGCTCGCCTAGTCTTTATCACTCGCCACTCTCGTCACAAACGCCTCGCTGAAGGCTTTGATCTGATCGCGGATGCGGGCGTAGTTAGCCATGACGCTCGCTTCGTCGGGGCCGGTGACTTTAGAGGGGTCTTCGAAATTATGGTGTAGCCGATTGGTTTGCCCAATCCAGACGGGGCAACGCTCAGCGGCGCTATCGCAGACCGTAATCACATAATCGAATGGAAGGTGCGCGTACTCATCCACGTGATTCGACGTATGATGGCTGATGTCGATCCCATCGTCGGCCATCGTCTGTACGGCGCGGGGGTTCAGGCCGTGCGTTTCGACGCCCGCGCTGTACACCGCCGCCCGGTCACCGGCGAACCGTTGCAGGTACCCATGCGCCATCTGGCTGCGGGTCGAGTTACCGGTGCAGAGAACAAGGATATGTAACATAGTCAGGTTAGTGTTTTCTATTCACTGTTGACAGTCCACTGTTTGTCGAAACGAATTGCTTGCTGTACAGATGCCGATATGGGGGATGAGCCGTTGACAACAGTGAACGGTAGACGGAGGACAGCGAACAGTGGACTGTTAACTATATAGTGAGCTGCATGACCACAGACGAATCCGGGCAGAGTGTGCTGAACTGCTGCGTTTGCGCAATGGCTTCAGGTACGTTGTCGCGACTGATGTAGCCAAAACCCAGGCGTTCAAAATAGGCATCGGCCGATGTGGTGAGCAGGTATAGGTCCGTCAGGCCGTTGTGCTGCGCCGCCTGTAACAGGCCATCCACTAACGTCTGCCCGATGTATTGGCCCCGGTACTCGGGCGAAACCACCACCGAACGCAGCAGCCCCACCTCACCCAACGGCTCGATCCCGGCCGCCCCAATCAACTCACCCTCCTCCGACTGAGCCAGCAAAAAGGTCGACAAATCGGTGGGCAGATCGGCGGTAGGCAAGTCCGCCTGCGTCAGTAGGGTAACAAGGGCGGGGCGGTCGTCGGCGGTGGCGGGGCGGTACGTCATGGCTTGGCTATTTGGGAGCAAAACTAACAGACACGGATTAACAGCAATCGGGGCCGCAACAGGCGGTGCCAGCCGTAGCCCCCACCAACGTAGCTTCAGCCGACGCCTGAACGTTCGCTTTTTCGGCGTAAACCGTGATACTGAAAATACCAATCTGCGTAGCCTTGTAAGCCGTCAGTTCCGCCGCCGTCAGGTACTGCGTCAGCAAATCGTCGGGTAGTACGATGGGTTTCCGCTTCTGAATCTGGACGTTTGTAAAGCCAGCCTGCGTCACCGTGTCGAGGTAGGCCTGCTCCTGAATGGCACCCGATACGCAGCCCGCGTACAGCTCGGCCGCCTGCCGAATTGCGGGGGGCAACGTACCGGCCAGCACGATATCGGAGATGCTAAAATGGCCGCCCGGTTTCAGGATTCGGAAGGTCTCGGCAAACGCCTGGGCTTTGTTGGGTACCAGGTTCATCACGCAGTTGCTCACCACCACGTCGGCCAGGTTATGGGGCAGCGGCATGTCTTCGATGTCGCCATAGACAAACTCGACGTTGGTGTAGCCCAGCTTTTTGGTGTTCTGCCGGGCGCGGTCGATCATAGCGGGCGTCATGTCGAGGCCAATCACGCGGCCGGTTTCGCCCGTTTCGGCGCGGGCCACAAAGCAGTCGTTGCCCGCCCCGGAACCCAGATCGACTACGACGTCACCGGGTTTGATCTGGGCAAATTGCGTGGGCAGGCCGCAACCCAAACCGAGGTCGGCGTCGGCAACGTACCCAGCCATGTCGGTGTAGTCGTCGGCCATAATCGCCGCATCATCGAGGGGCGAGCAGCCACAGGCCGAGCCGCAGCACGAGGCCGCATTGACCGTCCGCGACTGATCGGCCACCTGCGTGTAGGTGTCGCGCACAAGCGTTTTGAGTTGTTCGTCGGTTTGCATAGCAGAATTGGTTTATTGCGATATTACGATGATTAAGGTCAATTTTTTTTAACAGCAGATGTTCCCCTCAAATGACGTCAGCAACGACCCAAAAATGGCTTTGGCTTCTGCCCAGACGTCTTCGTTGATGCAGTAGCACACGCGGGGCGGCTGCACATTTCCCTTCACGATACCGATCCGGCTCAACTCTTTCAAATGTTGCGACACGGTGGCCTGCGACAGCGGCAGCACGTCGACCAGATCGCCGCAGATACACGACTGCGTTTTGACCAGGTGCTGCAAAATGGCAACCCGCGCCGGATGCGCAAACGCCTTGGCCAGATCGGCAATGCGGTTTTGGTCGGCGGTGAATACTTCGGTCTTGGTCAGTCCCATGCTGTAAAGGTAGGGGTAGTTTTATTAATCGCAATAATACGATAAATATTTTTCATCTGTAGCGGACAACGGTCAGGCGGAACACCCATTTATAAAAAATTGTTATGCATGCATACTACCTATCCACCCATTCACCATATTTGTAGTGAAATAGTATGCACGCATAACAATTCCTGACCAATGATTGCCACCGACAACAAAGCGTCGATTAAGGGCGGCGAATTCCTGATCAAAGACACGGACGCTTCGCAGGTTTTCATTCCCGAAGAATTTACCGAAGAACAACAGATGATTGCGGCCACCTGCCGCGAGTTTCTGGAACGCGAAATCTGGCCCCGCCTCGACGAAATCGACGCGGCGAAATCGCCCGAGCTGATGTCGTCGTTGATGGACAAAGCGGGTGAACTAGGGCTGCTGGGTACGTCGGTTCCCGAAGAGTACGGCGGTTTCGGCATGAATTTCAACACCTCGATGCTGGTGGCGGAAGCAACCGGCGCGGGTCACTCGTTCTCGGTAGCGCTCTCGGCCCATACGGGCATCGGTACGTTGCCGATCGTGTATTACGGTAACGAAGAACAGAAAGCTAAATACCTGCCCAAACTCGCCACGGGTGAGTGGAAAGCGGCCTACTGCCTCACTGAGCCCGATTCGGGGTCAGACGCCAATTCGGGCAAGACCAAAGCCAAACTGACCGAAGACGGCAAGCACTATGTCATCAACGGGCAGAAGATGTGGATCACCAACGGTGGTTTCGCCGATCTGTACATCGTTTTTGCCAAAATCGATGATGATAAAAATCTGTCGGCCTTTATCGTAGAGCGTTCATACGACGGCATCACGATGAACGAGCCCGAGCACAAACTGGGCATCAAAGGCTCCGATACACGTCAGGTTTTCTTCAACGACGTGAAGGTGCCGGTCGAGAACCTACTGTCAGAACGCGGCAACGGTTTCAAGATCGCCGTAAACATCCTGAACATCGGGCGAATCAAACTGGGTATCGCCGTTGTGGGTGGTGCCAAACAGACCGTCAACGAAGCCGTTCGCTACGCCAACGAGCGCAAGCAGTTCGGCATCAGCATTTCGCGGTTTGGGGCCATCAAGCACAAACTGGGCGAAATGGCCGTGAAGATTTACGCGTCGGAATCAGCCAGCTACCGGGCGGGTCAGAATATCGACGACGCCATCGAAGACCTCAAAGCGGGTGGCATGGACGACGCCCAGGCCAAACTGAAGGCGCTGGAGCAGTTTGCCATCGAGTGCGCCATCATGAAAGTACACGGCTCGGAAGCCCTCGACTACGTGGTCGATGAGGGAGTTCAGGTGTATGGCGGCATGGGTTACTCGGCCGACGCGCCGATGGAACGCGCCTACCGCGATGCCCGGATCAACCGGATTTTCGAAGGCACCAATGAGATCAACCGGATGCTCGTGGTGGATATGCTCCTGAAGCGGGCCATGAAAGGTGAACTCGACCTGATGGGCCCGGCCATGGCCATTGCCAAAGAGATCATGTCGATCCCCGATTTCAGCAGCGACGACGACGAAACGCTGTTTGCCGCCGAGAAGAAGGTGCTGAAAAACCTCAAAAAAGCCGTACTGATGGTAGCCGGTGCCGCTGCCCAGAAGTTCATGGCGAAACTCTCGCACGAGCAGGAGATCCTGATGAACCTGGCCGATATGGCAATCGAGGTGTATGTGGCCGAGTCGGTGCTGCTGCGCGTCGAGAAGCTGATCGGGCTGAAGGGCGAAGGCGCGCTGTCGCTGCAAAAAGACATTGCGCTAACGTACCTGCACGAGGCGGTCGAGAAGATCAACAACGCGGGCCGCGCCGCCATCACCAGCTTTGCTGAAGGCGACGAGCTGCGCGTGATGCTGATGGGCCTGAAGCGGTTCACGAAAATTGAGCCGATGAACCTCAAAGACGCTCGCCGCCGCGTGGCCGACGCCATGATCGCGGAGAATAAGTACGTGTTTTAGTCATTCGTTGTCATCTGCCTTTGGCGTCATTGGTTGTCATTAGGCTGCGCCGTTATTCATCGTCATTTATCGCAAAGAATGACCATCGATGACGCCGTAGGCAAATGACTACCAATGACGGCGCAGCCTAATGACGCCGAAGGCAACTGACATTCCCCCTTTACAACAACTGAAGAGTCAAAAAGCCATTGCCGGGTTCGGTGATGGCTTTTTTGTGTGACGTGTTGAACGCAAAGGCGCTAAGGAACACGCGAAGGGCGCAAGGGTGCTATTAGATTTCCGATTACACCTGTGAAATAAAAATGCTTTGCGCCCTTCGCGTGTTCCTTAGCGCCTTTGCGTTCAAACTAAACTACTTCTTGGCGTTGATATGGCGGATGACTTCGCGTTTGGGGAAGGCTAGTCGCCACACGGCCAATGGCTGCTTCTGCGTACCGAAACAGGCCTGACAGAGCTTATCGGTGACAGGGACGGCGTCGTTGTAGACAAAGAGCGTGTCGCCGATGCGCTGAATGTTGGACGATTGCGGCAGCTTCTTCTCGACGTTATATAGGTACGCGTCCAGCACCTCGCGTTCTTTCTGGGCCAGCTTGGGATTTTGTACGTCGGCGGCGCCCAGCAGGCTGATGGTCATGCCGTAGCGTTTAGCCAGCGCCTGCGTCTTGGGCAGGGCACTCAGATTGCAGACAGTGGGCGTTTCGGCCCCGGCCGTCAGCTTGGCGGTGGCTTCCCGGTTAGCGATGGCCACGATCTGCTCCCCCCAACTATTTACGGCTTCACTGAGATCAGCATTCGTGACACGCTTTACTTTCATGTCGGCCATTTGCTGTTTGAGCTGATCGTTGTACTGCACCCGGTCGGGATTGCACGAAAAAAGGAAAGTCGACAAAGTGGCGGTAAATAAGAGGCGAGCGCAGTGCATTGGGTACGTTGTTTGTCCCAACAACGCCAAACCCAAATGATCGGTTTTCACGTTATCCTAGTAAATTTGATTGACACCCATCAACGCGTATGTACGAGAAAAATATAGGTACAAAACAGAAAGCGCTACGCATCAACCTCGACCGACGCATTTACGGCTCGTTTGCCGAGATCGGGGCGGGGCAGGAAACAGCGGCTATGTTTTTCAAAGCGGGGGCCTCGTCGGGAACGGTAGCCAAGACGATGTCGGCCTACGACATGACGTTCAGCGACGCCATCTATGGCACCGAAGAGAGCGGCCGGTATGTGGTTGAATCGCGGCTGGTGAAAATGCTCAACAAAGAGTACAGCCTGCTGGAAAAACGCCTATCGGAAAAGCGCGGTGCCGATACGACCTTTTTTGCCTTTGCCAACACGGTGGTCGCGCTCAACTATCAGAAAACCAACGAAGGCCACGGCTGGTTGGGGTGCCGGTTTCAGAGTGAGCCACAGGGACCATACAACGACGTCATTATCCACGTGCGGCTGCTCGACAACGAGAATGTGCTGCAACAGCAAACGCTGGGGGTTATTGGCGTGAACCTGATCTACGCTTGTTTTTACTACAGCAAATCGCCCGAAACGCTGCTATTGTCGCTCATGGATGACCTCTCACCGGAGCGTATCCAGATCGACACGGTGCGCTGCGAAGGGCCCGAGTTTGCCCAGGTCGACAACCGGCTGATGAGTTTATACCTGGTCCGCAATGGTTTCACCGACGCCACCCTGTTTGACCCCAGCGGCCGGATTCTCCAACCCAAAGAGGCCCTGTACAAGAAGAACATTCTGGTGATGCGCGGGCGGCTGCGCCCCCTCACCAACGTGCAGCTCGACATGATCGAGAACGGCTACAAGCAGTTTCTGGAAGAGCCCGACGTGGAGGCCAACCGCGTGGTGCAACTCTCCGAACTGACGCTGCATAACCTGAAAGCCAACGAACAGGGTATCGATGAGAAGGACTTCCTCGACCGCGTGGATATCCTGTGCAGCATGGGGCAGACGGTGATGATCTCCAACTACCATGAGTATTACCGGCTGGTAGCGTATCTGTCACGCATTACCCGCCTGAAAATCGGCCTGATTATGGGTATCCCGAACCTCGAATACATTTTCGAGGAGGAGCACTACTCGTTTTTGCCGGGCGGCATTCTAGAGGCATTTGCCACGCTCTTCAGCCGGAAGGTAAAGCTGTTTATTTACCCTACCCTGCGTGACGGACAGCTCTATACGGGCCAGCAGTTTCAACTGGCCCCCACCCTGGAGCCACTGTTTCAATACTTGAAACAGAACGACAAGATCGAGGACATCACCGACTACAACGAGCAGAACCTGCACATATCGACGGATCAGGTGCTGGAGATGATTCAGGCGGGTCAGGATGGTTGGGAAGACATGGTACCGGCACAGGTGGTGAAACGCATCAAAGACAACTGCCTGTTTGGTTACCCCTGCGAAGTGGAGTATGTATCCCTCAGCGAGCAGATCAAGCAAGCCGCCGAGCAGGGCGAGTTGGGTGCCGTTGAGTCGGCAGGCGTATAAGGGGGGCTGGTTCTGAGTTTAAAAGCTCAGAACCAGCCCCCGCGCTGTTAGTTAAGGTTTGTGTTTATTTCAACCGGTTTTCAGCAATCGTCACGGTTTTTTCGTCATTAAGCCGAGTTCGCAGAATGACCAGAATACCGAGTCCGATCGGGAAGAAGCCCATGATGCCAAGCGACTGGACAAAGCCGATGGGGCGCATCAGTATATCAAAGGCCAGATAACCCGCCAGCAGTACACTGGCAAAATGAGTTAGCTTATTGACGAGGTTGTAAAGTGAAGCGCCGCCCTCCATCAAGGCTGCATACATAGAGCGCACAGCCTGTAGAAAAGCGTAGACTAACGCCCAAAAACCCAGCATGTCCACAAAGTTTTTTAACCCCTGGGTTGCCGTTATCAGAAACACGATACCGAAAATTGTGTCATTCAGGCCGTGTAGAATAATCCAGAAGTTATTGGGGTCGACCCGGCTGTTGATACGGGCGTATGCAGAGCCAGTCAAACCAGCCAGGATAGTGATTATACCAATCGTCCGGCCGATAGCTGGCGTGAACGTATTCGCGTAGACAAATAGGCCTACTCCCAGTAGGATATAGCCAATCCCTCGGGCTATCAGCAACCATCGTTGCTGCATTTGCTGTTGATTGTTCATAACACCTATATGGTAACTAGTACGTAAGTTTTAACGCAACAAAAAGCCGTTTTGTTTAACTAAAATCCTATTCTCTTCAACAAACCAGCCTATTACCAAACGTACTAAGCTACTTACCCGATGGGGCCGACAACCAGACTACTCATTAATTGTCAGCAAATAACTACCTACAAATCAGCTATTTATTCCACAGAAAAAGCCAACGAACACGTTTATAAATGAACAAGCCCCGTATTCGGTTTGCATTCGTAGCGATGCAAACCGAATACGGGGCTCCGTTTTTCAATCGGTGAGCACTACCGCGGTGCTGATATTGGTTTTTCCTCGGTCAGTCGAACCTGGATAATGAGCAGAATACCCAGCCCGATCGGGAAGAAACCCATAATGCCCAACGAGTCGATCAGACCGATAGGGCGCATCAGGGTATTGAAGGCCAGATAGCCAGCCACCACTACGCTCAGGAAATGCAGCAGCTTATTCGCCAACGACGAGCCACCTTCCATCAGGGCAGCATACATAGCCCGGACGGCCTGCAAAAAGGCGTAGATCAACGCCCAGAAACCCAGCATATCCACAAAATTCTTTAGTCCGCTGCTGGCAGTGATCAGAAAGACCACCCCAAAGATCAGGTCGTTCAGGCTGTGCAGAACCACCCAGAAGTTGTTGCCGTCGACCCGGCTGTTGGCTCGTGCATAGGCCGAGCCAGCCAGACCCGCTGCTAACGTAACTGCGCCCAGGATACGCCCTGTACCCGGCGTGAAGGTGTTGGCATAGATAAACATGCCGACCCCCATCAGGATGTAACAGACCCCGCGGGCCGTCAGTAGCCAGCGGTGCTGAATGTGCTGTTGGTTGTTCATAACGTTGTGTTGCTTACGTACCCACTACAACGTACCCAGCAGAGCTTTGTTCGGCATTTTAGAGCCTACACATCACCCCCAACAGACCTCTTTCCGGCTTATACTCAGCCAGATAGACTTATCCCATTAAGTTAGTCGACTACATAAGCTCCCCTCAGGGGTTAGGTAGCTGGCTGGTTCGCAACCGGGGCCGGGCATGGTGGCGGATGGGCTTGTGATGCCGGATCGCTTTTTTGGTCTTTTTACGACGGCCCCACCAGATCAGAAAGCCTGTGACGGGGAGGCTGGCGACCATCAGGCTCGCCAAAAAGGCAATGAGTTTACCCGGTAGTCCCAATATGGCTCCCACGTGGACGTCGTAGTTGAGCCGGGCAATTTTCTGAGCCACCGACACCGTCTCATCGAAACGCCCATACTGGTG
This sequence comes from Fibrella aestuarina BUZ 2, assembly GCF_000331105.1. NCBI lineage: Bacteria > Pseudomonadati > Bacteroidota > Cytophagia > Cytophagales > Spirosomataceae > Fibrella > Fibrella aestuarina. The sequence continues at coordinate 6,408,906 of NC_020054.1, forward strand.
ATTGACCGACAATTCCTTTAGCGTATACTGATCGTAGTAGCGATGGTCGCCCTGCCAGTAGGTAGCGGCATCAGGGTTGGTACTGATCGCAATGGAGGCCGTTGGCGCTTCGGGAAAATGCACCTCGACGGTTTCGGCAGTTGGGTTGCTGACCATCGTTTGCTGCCACAACCGGTCGATAGCGGGCAGGTTAACGCTAGGCAGGCGGGCAGGTACCGTCGAGGTGGGCTCGTAGTAAGCCGGCAGGGCCTCGCCACCCGACGTCGCCCAGTACACCGATTTGGCAAACCACTGGAAGCCCCACACCAGCCCGGTCAACGCCAGCAGCATGGCAATACCCATCACATAGAAGCCAAACACATTGTGGAGGTCGTAGTTGCGTCGCCGCCAGGGGGCCGTCCATTTAACCGTGAACCGCTGTTTGCGCGCCGCCCGGTTTTTGGGCCACCACAGCACCAGCCCCGAGATAAGCAGCACCACAAAAATCAGGGTTGCTGAGGCCACAATGGGCTGCCCGATGGTGGGCGGCAACCAGAGGTAATAATGCCCCTGCAACACCTGATAGAAGAAATCGTGGCTCATGTCCTGCACGTGCAGTACCTTACCCGTATACGGGTGAATGTAGGCCAGGTAATAGTAGGTTGGCTCGTAGTGGTAAAACGCCAAGATCGCTGCCCGGCCGCCGGTGCGGTACGTAACGCTGTGCAGGTTTTTGCCCGGCAACAGTTGCGCCCCAATCGCCTCGAAGCGCGACGGTGGTAGCAGTGGCCGCGTCTCCGCCAGTACGTAGCGGTAGGCTTGGGTCAGGTCTTCGATCTCCGTTTTGAAGGCATACAGGCAGCCCGTGACGGCAACGATGAATACGATCAGCCCCGAGGCTAACCCAAGCCATAGATGAAGTTTACCAACTGCTTTCCTGAACGTCATACCCTTGAGCAACTAAACAGACTACAAACCAACCCTCTTCCTTAAAACTTGTAGGTCACACTCCCCACGAAGCTGCGCAGCTTTTGGGGGTTCATGGTGGTGTAACCAATCCAATAACGCTCGTTGGTGAAGTTATCGGCTTTCACAGCCACCCGGAATTTGCGCTGCTCATAAAAGGCCGACGCGTTCAGGACCGTGTAGGCGGGCAGAATAAATACTCCCTGGCTGATGCTGTTCTGAATCTTGTTGTCGCTGGCGTAGTTCCCACCAACCCCAACGCCGAGGCCACGCAACACGCTGCTCTGAATCCGGTAGCTCAGCCACAGATTGGCCAGCACGGGCGATGAGGCCGTGGCCGGGCGGCGACCGTTCACATCAGCGTCGGCGTTGGTCAGCTTCGAGTCGTTATACGAGAAGCCCGCTGCCAGGTTGAAACCCGCAAAGGGATTGGCGACGACGTCGACTTCAACACCCCGGCTCAGTTGAGTGCCGTCTTGGGTCTGGGCGAATCGGGCGGCCGCCAGTGGGTTCGGGTCGGTGCGCAGCAGGTTTTTCACCTGGATATCGTAGTAGCTGATGGTAGCACTCAGGCGACCGCTGTAGGCGTTGAGCTTTACCCCCGCCTCAAACTGGTTGGCCTGCTCGAGTTTGGCAAACCGTTGCGCCAGGCTATCCGGGGCCGTCACGTCGTAGGCGTTGTAGATGCCCTGGTTGTTGAAGCTGTTCTGGTAGTTGGCAAACAGCGACACCTTGTCTTGTACCGCCTGGTAAACCAAGCCAAATTTGGGGGAGAAAGCCGTTTGCTGATAGCCAGGTACGTCGGAGCCAACCTTTCCGCCTTTGTTGTTGAAGTTATCGACACGCAACGCGGCCAGCACGCTCAGCCGGTCGGTCAGGTTCAGCACGTCCGACACGAAGGCGCTGTATGTGTTGCGGATGCCCGTGATGGGGTACGTGAAATCGGGCGCCTTGCTGGCGTAGAGCGCCGCCAGCGCTGCCCCGTTGAACTGGCTGAAATCGGTATTACCCGACAGCGGAATGGTGTCGAACACGCTGCCGAAAAACAACTGATTCGAATTGACGTGTAGGTAATCGAGGCCCAGCACGATCCGGTTGCGCAGGCTGCCCAGCTGGAAATCGCCGTTGATCAGCTGCTGCACTTCAAACACATCGTTGGTGCTGTTGCGCGTCGATTGGTCGGCCCGGACCAGGTTGTTGGTGCCCAGCGCGCCGCCCGACGGCAGCAGGTAGAAGTAGGGGCCAAAGCCATTCGAGAAACTGTGGCTGCTACTGAGGTTGGTCGATGACGTAAACGAGGGCGAGATCCGGTAGTTCACCTGCCCAAACAGGTTGGTGCTGCGCGTTTGCTGCGTCAGCCCCTTGCCCATGTAGGAGTTCCGGTAGTCGATGTTCAGTTCGTCGGCGCGGGTAGCCCCGAGCGTGGAGGCCGGTACGTAGAAGAACAACAGTTGCTTGCCGATACCCTCGCCCCGGAACAGCTCCGCATCGAGCAGAATCGACAACCGGTCGTTGGGTTTGTACAACAGGCTGGGGGCCAGCGCAAACCGGCGGCTAAAGCCCTGCGTCTGGAACGTCCCTTCGTGGGTAAACGCCGTATTAACACGCAGCATCAGGTTCCGGCTCTGGTTGAGGGGTGTGTTCACATCAACGCTGGCCCGCTGAAGATCGTAGCTACCCGCCGAGAGGGACACTTCGCCGCCGAAGGTTTCGTAGGGCTTCTTGGTCACCCGGTTGATGAGCCCGCCGTAGGAGGTCAGCGCGCTGCCAAACAGCGTGGCCGATGGGCCTTTAATCGTTTCCAGCTTCTCCAGATTGACGGCGTCGATGTCGCTCGTGACGTTGCCTGCCAGTCCGTTACGTAGCTGACTTTGTACGATAAAGCCACGCGTATTGTAGAAGCTGCCGCCATCGCCCGCGCGGCCGGTCGCTTCCCACATCTTCTGAATACCCGGGGCATTACGCAGGGCATCATCGACCGAGAAAACGAGCTGTTCGGCCAGCAGCTCTTTGCCGACGCTGTTGTATACCTGTGGATTTTCCAGATTCTTCAGCGGCATCTTCGACACGTAGTCGCTCGACGGGCGGGCAAACCGGTTGATACGCCCAGCGCTGACGGTCACCTCCTGAAGCTGAGCCGTGTTTTCGGCCAGCACAAAATCGAGCGTTGCACTTTCGCCCGCATTTAGGGTCAGCTCCTTTTCCGCCGTAGTCAGGCCCACCGCCGATACCTGCACGGTATACGTACCTGGCTTCACCCGGTTGATGGTGTAATTGCCTTTGTCGGTAGTGACGGCCCCCTGCCCTTTTCCTTTCAAACTTACCGTTACCGCTTCGGCCGGATTGCCATCAGAGGTGGTTACGGTACCACGAATACTAGCGGCTTGCTGAGCCTGTGCCACGAACGGCAATAGCCCGATAGCCAGTATATAAGCCTTTATAAATGGTCGCATACAGTTGCTTTGGTAATGAATCTGGTTGCAAAGCAAGGCAAGGCGAGCGACAAAACGAAATTGTTTTTAATTAATCTAAATAATACCTGTTCAATACAAACTCATTCCGGGTATCATCCTACTTTTCCGAAAACTGCGTAGCCTGATGGCTTATAGCCAAGAAAAGCCAGCTAGGCGGTAGCTGGCTTTGCGGAGTGTGGCACACGAGCCGCCGAAACGTTAGCCCTTCTGGCTGTACGCCAGACCGAGTGACAACGTACCTGAAAGGTCGGCAAACCAAACAGCGCTACGTCGACTGAGCTTTCTCGTCGTGCAGCACAATCTGGGTAAATGTGTGATTGCACCAGCAGCAGCGATACCGTCGGGCAGTCAGGAAAAAGAGCAATAGTCTGGTCATCGGATTACGCTTAATCCGTTCGAGCGTATGATCTGCCCCGCAATTTGGGCAACGGCATTGAGTTGAGAAATTTAAGAGAGCCATGAGGTTGCAACAAACACGTTTACTGGTGAGGTACTGGCAAGCGGACGGATTTGCCGTATGTCGACTAACCTGCCCAATCGCTTACTTTTCTATTTGAAAAATTCAATTTAATAGGGCAATTATTATTGCTAACTCATTGATAATTAGCCAATTTGAAAGGTAGTCAAAACAAATAAAGCTGATGCGTTTCGCCCCCGTTTTAATGGGTATGTTACTGAGCGGCTACTACTTTTTACTCAGTTACTTACAGCCGAGTCAGCGTAGTTAAACCGTGTTTGAATTACCTGTGCTGACAACGTACCTGGCTCAGCAGCCTAGTTTTCTCTTGAAACGTTACTGAAATAGGTCGCAGGAAAGCCACACCGGGCTGTAGGCAGACCATACTAAACCGTAGCCTATCAGCTGGAAACCCTCCAGCGCACTAGGTTATTGGACCTGACTTCATCAGCCAATCAACTCATTATCAGCGCATAATTGATCAAAAAGTCACACTGACCCAAGAATGACTGATTAAAAACATCAGACGGGATTAGGCTGTTGAGTCAACGTACCCAGCCTACCCGCCAGCAGCCGTCTGTCAGTTTAGGCCGCACAGGTACGTTGGGCTTCTGTACCTTACTTCATTTCTAAAAAACCGCATTATGATCGCCGCTAAAGGATACGCCGCGCAAACCAAAGACACCCCACTCGCCCCCTGGACCTTCGACCGCCGGACGGTTGGTCCTCATGACGTTCAATTTGATATTACCTACTGCGGCGTTTGCCATTCTGACCTGCATCAGATCAAAGACGAATGGGGCGGCGGCATCTTCCCGATGGTGCCGGGGCACGAGATCGTTGGCCGGGTCATCGCAGTGGGCGATCAGGTCAGTAAGTTCAAGATGGGCGATCTGGCCGGTACGGGCTGCATGGTCGACTCGTGCCGCACCTGCGAGAATTGCCAGCATGGGTTGGAACAGTATTGTATCAACGGCAACACGCTCACCTACAACAGCCTGGAGCAGGATCGGAAAACGCCTACCTATGGCGGGTATTCAAATACCATTGTCGTGCACGAAGATTTTGTGCTGCACATGCCCGAGCAGCTCGATCTGGCGGCAGCCGCGCCGCTGTTGTGCGCGGGCATCACGACCTACTCGCCCCTGCGGCATTGGAAAGTGGGCAAAGGGCATAAACTGGCCGTAGTGGGGCTAGGCGGCCTGGGCCATATGGGCGTGAAATTCGGGGTTGCGTTTGGCGCCGAGGTGACCGTGTTGAGTACGTCGCCAAAAAAAGAAGAAGACGCCCGGAAATTAGGCGCCCATAAGTTTGTGGTGACCAGCGACCCCGAGCAGTTGGCCGCCGTAACGGGCTATTTCGACTTTATTCTGGATACAGTTTCGGCCGGACACGACTACAATCAATATTTGGCCATGCTGAAGACCGACGGGGTACACATTTGTGTGGGGGCGCCACCGACGCCAGCAGCCATTCTGGCTTTCAGCCTGATTCCTGGCCGCAAATCGCTGGCGGGTTCGACCATCGGTGGCATTGCCGAAACCCAGGAGATGCTGGATTTCTGCGCCGAGCACGACATCGTTTCCGACATCGAGCTGATCGATATCAAAGACATTCAACCGGCCTATGATCGGATGCTGAAAGGCGACGTTCGGTATCGGTTCGTGATCGATATGGCAACATTGTAACAACCAGCCAACCTGGATAAGATTGGCAATGGCATTTTTCCACAGACAAAAGCCCTGTCCAATTGGTATCCAATACGCCGATTTAAACGACTAGCAGGGTCGTAGAATTAATTTTTCTTTCATTCACAACATCTGCACATATATTGGCATACAAAAATGAGCAGATTACCGTCTTTCTTCGCTAATTGCTGGCTGAAAGACGCCATTGATCGTTTAAAACATACCAAAGACGCTGTCTTTCCATCGCCTGGCAGCTCCCGGCGGGTGCAGCGTACGGTAGGTTGCTTAACGGATAAATAGACAGCTTTACCCGATGATAAACATCGGGTAAAGCTGACCAGAAATAAAACAGGTCCATGCAAACACATGGACCTGGTAACCTTCTTTAGTTGGATAAAGCGTAATGTGAAAAGCTTCAGCCGCATCGAGTTGAAGCTTTTTTGTTGACACCCTCGATAGTAATGCACGCAAATATGATACCTGCGCTAACAACGCCAACGTTTACTCTGCCAAATTATCGATTAGATAATCTATTTGTAGTTAGTCAATTTAACTAGATTAACCTAATTGTCATTCGGTCAGCGGCTATAAACGAATGGGGCTACCGTATGATACGGTAGCCCCAAGTACGTTTGATAGTTGGATAAAGCAAAGAAAATGTATAAAATCACTTAAAATGCTGCCTGCTGAATCGCTAGAAGCCTGTCTGCATTTATACATATGACTAGTCTTCTAACTAGAGTAGCCACTCTATTGTTGAAAAAAGGCAATAAACTTTTTATTAACGTATACTAACAAATTAGTAACCATTCTATCACTTAATGCTTTTTGCGCGACAGGTAGGCTTTGCAAGCAATGTGGCCAGCAGCTAGCGCGATCGCCAACAAAAAAGCCAGTTAGATTGATCTAACTGGCTAGTTGTGACTGGAGCGGGAAATGGGTCTCGAACCCACGGCCTGCAGCTTGGGAAGCTGCCGCTCTACCAACTGAGCTACTCCCGCTTGTGAGGTACAAATATACAGTCTCGCCCTACTCCTGCAAGTACCGTTGACAAAAATTACGGATGGGCTGTTACCAGCTAGGATAAGCCCAACCGGATGGCTTCCATCACCAGCCCGACACGCGTTTTTACCTGTAACTTCTCAAACACCGCCTCCCGGTAGCCGTCTACTGTACGCGGGCTCACGCACATCTTATCCGCAATTTCCACGTAGGTCAACTCGCTACAGGCCAGTTTTACGAAGTGCCGCTCGCGGTCATTGAGCCGGGTTGCTAGGCTGGGTTTTGCCTCAACGGGCGGCACCAACGCGGTTGGCCGGCTAATCTGCCCCAGCAAATGCCCGGTCAGAAAGGCCGATGAATACAGGCCCTTATCCCGCACATCGTCGAGTGCCTGTCGGAGTTCGTGCGGGTGGCAACCTTTCAGCAGATAGCCGCGAGTGCCATGCTGCATCATCTGTACGACCGTCTGTTCGTCGTCGAGCATGGAAAGGGCCAGCACACGCACCGCCGGGTAGCGTTCGCGCAGCATTATAGCGGTGTCGAGGCCATTCATGACCGGCATGTTTACGTCGAGCAGCACCAGGTCGGGCACGGCCTGCCCGTCCAGTTTCCGAAACAGATCCTGCCCGTTTTCAGCACAGAATAAGATGGTGTAGTCATCGAGCCGATTGATCAGATCGGCCAGTGCCTGCGCCAGTAACCGATGGTCGTCGACAACCGCAACGGTGGTTTTCATAAATCAACATAAGATAATGTCAGACAACAAGTTAAGTAAATAATTTTGCAGCCGTCAATACCGGCTTGGCAGTAGATTGCGCCTGATTAGTTAGTGGACGGTGGGCAACTGGCTCCGCGCCAGTGACAGCAGACCGGATCAGCTGATATGAGGAATGGTCAGCACAACCTGCGTTCCCTCGCCGGGAGCCGTGTGCCATACGCAACGTCCGCCCAACAGCTGCGCCCGCCGACGCAGGTTACGCAGCCCCTGCCCGCCTTTATCGAGTGGGCGGGCGCTTACCTCGGACATCGAAAAGCCGGGCCCATCGTCGGCTATGATCAGCTGAAGCGCATCGGGTTGGTAATCGAGCGTCAGCCGGATGGGTGCGTAGGGCGCGTGCTTAAGGGCGTTATTGAGGGCCTCCTGCACCATACGCAGCAGCACGATTTCACGGTCTCCCGACAGCGCGTAGGCATCGCCCAACACCCGGAGCTGGGTACGTGTTGAACCCGCCGCCCGGTCAATCCGCTCAAGTTCCAGCCGGATGCACTCCGGCAAGCCAAAACGAGCGACGGTGTCAGTACTGAGCGATTTCGACAAATTCCTGACGTCGGCCACCACGGTGGCGGTGTGGGTGAGCAGTTCCGACACTTTACCCTGCACCGGTAAGTGGGCGGTTTCATCTTCGAGCAGGTTCAGGTGCAGCCAGATCACCGACAACATTTGCCCAATGTGGTCGTGCAGTTCGTCGGCAATGTGCTGGAGCGTCTGGTTCTGGGTTTCGAGCTGAGCCGTCAGGATTTCGCGCTGATGGGCTTCGTGCAGGTGCGTTAGTTCGGCCTGGTGCTCCACGTACCGGCGCTTATAGATAAAGAGCAATACGGTAATAAAGGCACCCAGTAGCAGCAGCAGCAACGTACCTACGATAATCAGCAACACGACATCCGATAATCCGTACTCCATACGCATAACTGATTATACCCCCCGCTGAACGTACCGTCGATTTACGTACCAAGCCACGATAAACAGCACCGCCTGTAGCCCGTTCAGCAATTCCTGAATCCAATATACCGACAACGCATGTTGTGTAGAACGCTGAATGAGGTAGTTCATCAGCCCCTGCACGAATAAATTGCCCAACGCCGTGTAGAGAATAGCCGTACTGACCCAGAACATGGGGTCTTTTTCGAGCCCGGCCACTTTTATTTCGGTGAAGAGTTGCCGGATGTATTGCAGCGCCCAGACGCACAGCAGGCAGTTGTAGAGGGTAAGGGCGTAGGAGTTATAGTGCGTCCACGGCTGAATAGTGAGCGAGAACGCCAGCGCAACCACTGTAAACAACCCCGCCGACCAGACCGCCGCCCGCCGCCAGAACACCCCCACTAACGCCCGGCTGAACATCAGGGAAAAAGCTACGTATTGCCCAATCGTGAGTAGGTGAAACACGTACAGGTTGTTGGGCTGCTTGAGCACCCGCCAGGCAATCACGGCCGTCAGGTTGCCAACGAAGGTGACCCCGATACCAATGGCCAGCCATCGTAAGGGGGGCGTCAGTACGCTGTAATGACTGCCATACAATAGCGTACTAATGCACAATACAGACAGATAAAGAATGGTGTCGATCATGTCAAAACGGGCAGGCAGTCGGTGCCTCAGCGGTTGGTTAACCTACCGTATAATAGCGGTCCGATGAGCTATCCGGGCAGGGTGGTCGACTGCAGCAGCACATAACCGCTACGGCATCGCTCCCGTCGAGGGCACGCCCATCGGTGGTACTGGGCGCCAGGAAAAAGAAATGGTTACCGGCTTCGTCGAGGGCGTTATAGAGTTTGACGTAGCTGGACCCTGCGGCCTCGGTGAGGGTTATAATTTCCTGTAACCGACGAATGCTAATGGATTCAACCTGCGTAAACTGAGGCCGCACGGCTTCCCAGTCGGCAGGTGATTTCAGCGAGTCGCCCAACCGGGCGACGGCCTCCCGGAGTTGTTCCGGGCTTAAATCGTTAAGATTGACAGATGTGGACATACTATTGAGGCTTGTGGTGACTACAGGCGGCAAACTAAGCTCGGCTGTAACCGGTGAACAGGGGAAAATCACCCTATTTACCGGTTTTTTTCCCCGTCAGAATAGGGCATAATGACCCGTTCGTTCTGGTTTCAGTGGCTGTATGTTTGATTAAAAATTCAGAAGGCGATTCACTCTGTGCCTTACGGTGAGTTTTCCGCCTAGTCCACACCATCCACTTTCTCGGTTGCGGGCCAGTAATCGCTGGCTCGCCCGCAACCGACTGACTGTCCTACAACGTACCTGCGCTCCTTTCAACAACCTACAGGCCGCCCTGGGTACGTTGCTCCCTGTGAGCAGCCTTGGCTGTACCTGATACAAATCCATTGCCCAATCATCGCGTATTCTGCACGATAAACACAAAACGGCTAGTGCGCATCAGGCCGCTACCGCGTACCTGTCTGTTGCGCACCGGCCGTCTTTTAGCTATATGGAGGGTAGGACCTGCCTACTCGACCAGAATACGCCGCACCGTGGTCTTTTCTCCCACCCGTACCCGGAGCAGGTACGTACCGGCGGGCCATTGGCCGAGCGACAGAGTCGTTGTCGGTTGCGTGGTGCGTTGCTGTTGCTTCGTCTGCCCCTGTACATCCAGCACATCAAGCGTAGCCGCCTCCTGAAGCGGCTGGGTAAATTGTACCGTCAGGGCCGAAGTAGCCGGGATTGGGTATACCCGAATCGATTTACTTAGGTCATCAGTAACGAGCGGTTCAGTTGCCAGCAACGGCATCACCGTGATCAGCAGTGGGGAAGGCAGCGCAGGCGCATTGCCACAGCTATTGGTTAAGGCCGTCAGCCGGTAGGCGGTTGTGCGTTGAGGGCGCACCTCGATACTATGCGGGTTGGCGTTGGTGGTTACCTGCTGCGCAGCCCCGACCACGTTGCTACTGTCGCGATAGCTGAACGTCCATGGCCCTTCGCCACCGAACGTAACGTTGAGTTTGACCAGTTCACCCACTTGCGCCGGGTTCGGTGTGGCCGACAGCGTTGCACTGGCAGGCGCCCGCACCGCGATTTGGGTAGGGGTGGCCGTGTTGGTTGTCGACAGGTCGGGGTTGGTCGATACCACGAGCAGTGAATAAGTACCTACGGCTATCGTCCCCGGCAACGTACCGGTCACCTGCCCTACCCCAACCCGCTGTTCGTCCAGATCCGTGTATGTCAGTGCCGTCGTACCTGGCTCAGTCCGGGCGATGCGTAACCGAAACGTGTTCCCTGCGTTGAAACTCCCCGTGGTTTGGAAACTTGCCGTCACTGGGCTACCGGCACAGACCAGGCTGGCCGACAGGGGTAACGTACGAATCGACGGGACTGCCACGGTGATGGTGGCCGTACTGGCAGGTAGGCCCGTACCACAGTTGTTGCTCACCTCGGCTACCTGATAGACCGTCGTCACGGTGGGAGCCACCCGGATCGTCGTGTCTTTCTGGGCGGTCCCCGAAACGCCGTTCGACAGCCTGAACCGGTAGGGTCCGTTGCCCGTAAACGCCAGCGTGAGTGGGGCCGTCTGCCCGAGCGTGATGGTTGTACTGCCCGATAGGGCCAACGTGGGCGGACCCAACACAAACACCCGAATGGCCACGCGCGGACTCACACACCCGTTACTCCCGGTCTGCGTTACGTAATAGATGTCACCATCCGCATTCTTCGTTACCTCGCTGGTTGAAGGAGTCGGAGCCGCCGTAAAGGTCGCCCCCGTGGGGTCGGTCCAGCGGAGGTTTGTGCCAGTGGCCGACAGGGGCTGAGTTGCACTGCCTTTACAGATGTCAAAGCGGGTCTGGCCAACGGCCGGTATCGGCGTAGTCTGGATGGTCACCGTCAGGCGGGCCCTGATGCTTTCGCAATTATTGACTGACTGCGCCACCAGATACGTCTGTACGCCCAGTTGGCCCGTTGGCGGGCTAGGCGCCGTGGTTTCTGAAAGCAGTTTGTCACTAGCATCGTACCAGAACAGATTGGCATTGGCGACCGTGGTGTAGGCAGCCAGAGCCGGAGCGTTGCTATTCTGGCAGTACGTCAGCGTCGGGTTGGGCACTGATGGGGCCTCGGGACGGGGTTTCACTTCGGTTTGAAGGTAGGCCACAGCGTCGTTGTCGGGATTGCAGCCCCGGCTGGCATCCGTTACCACGAAACGCAGGTTGTAGGTCGCTTTTCCAGGCGTTGTTGTCGTGATAGTCGGAGCCGTAAACGTTTTCTGACCCGTAGGCGCGGCGTCGCTGCCCACGTCATATTGCACCCGGTAATTATCGGGCACAGGGCCAGTGATGTCCGATAGCGTAACGGGTTTGTCGTTCTGGCAGAAGGTATACTGGTAGGTATTGGGCGCAATCAGTTGAAGCGGTAGAGCCGGGGCGCCGGGCCGTGTTTTCACCGTCAGGGTGGTTGGGCTTACGGTGCCCAACACGCCGCTGCTCACCACCCGCACGCGATACCCGTTGCCATAGCTGGTACTGGCCGGAATCGTTGCTGTTACCGTATAGGCCGCTCCATTCTGGGTAGCGGCACCCGTGGGTACGTTCACAAAGGCACCATTCCCGTTGGCCAGTTGGACGGTATAAGCGGTGTTGCCCGTAACCGACAAGCCGCTACTGGTAAAAGGCACCTCGATGGCAGTACCCGCACAGATGGCGTTCGTTGCAATGGCCTGGGTCGTGATGAGTTGCGCAAAGGTGAGCGGGCTCGCACTATAGAGAATCAAAAAGAGAAACAGCCGTATATATTTTGTCATAATTACCGAAATGAGTCAACGCAAACGATTCGCCTAAGGCCAATTGGCAACAAGTGACCTACTATGTAGACGCACAAACAAAAGCGGGTCAATACCACTCAGCTAATTTATAAAGACTCATCAGCATAGCCTATCCTCACCCTGTGAACTAGTCGGGGCTATTCCCCTATACTGGCGAAGGGGCCAAGCAACTTAGTAGCCGCTGTAGGCTCAATCAGACGATGGTTATTGAGCACTTAAGCAACCTGAGCAACGACTTTTTATACATACTTTCCCATGAGTAAGTTTTGTCTTATTTTTATGAAGTACCATTTGTTAATATTTAGAATAAAGTATAGGTTTGATTAATTGTTAACCTAATCAAACCAATGAAAAGATTCCTTTTACCCATCGTTTGTTTGGCTGTCGTAGGCGCCGTATCGTCTTGCTTCGACCCCACCATCGATCAGTCAGGTACTTCATCAGCAAGTGATCGACATGCAAAACAGGGCGAAGAAGGCCCGCGGCAGTGCGCCACCATGGACGTGCTGGCGGAAAACATCAAGGAGAATCCAGGCCTTGCTAAAAAACTGGATGATATCGACAAACAAGCCAGCCGTTTCATGAAAGGCAGTTCGCTGGCCGCCGCCGTAGCCTACACGGGCGTAGTGACCATTCCGGTACGGGTGCACGTTATCTACAACACCGCGCAGGAGAACATCAGCGACGCGCAGATTCAGTCGCAGATCACGGTGCTCAATCGGGATTATAGCAAAACCAACAGCGACGTCAGCCTGTTGCCGGGTGTCTTTTCGGGGTTGGCTTCCGACATGCAGATTCAGTTTACGCTGGCGAGCGTCGACCGTAAGCAGTCGAGCAAAACCTCGTGGGGCACTCGCGATGCGATGAAGAGCAGCAAGAAGGGCGGCGTCGACGCCGTTGACCCCACGCGCAGCCTGAATATCTGGGTCTGCAACATCGGTGGCGGCATTCTGGGCTATGCGCAGTTTCCGGGTGGCACCGCAGCAACCGATGGCGTAGTGATTGGGCCGCAATACTTCGGCAGCCGCGCCCTTGTGCCGTCGGGTGGGTATTTTGCCACACCTTACGACAAAGGCCGCACCGCCACGCATGAAGTTGGTCACTGGCTCAACCTGCGGCACATCTGGGGCGATGCCAGCTGCGGCAATGATCAGGTTGCCGACACCCCCACGCAGCAGACGGCCAATTATGGTTGCCCCGCTTTCCCGCACGTAACCTGCGGCAACGGTCCCAACGGCGATCTGTTCATGAACTACATGGACTATACCGACGACGGCTGCATGTACATGTTTACCAACGGCCAAGCCGCCCGCAGCCGCGCCCTGTTCGCCTCGGACGGCGCCCGCCGGACGTTCGTGCAATAGACAGGTACATTACCCTTTATACGCGGAAAGCGCCTTTCACGAGTTGGTGGAAGGCGCTTTCCGCGTGTAAGGACAGCTATACATGGTGCCGCTGGTATCGTTTAACTAAGTATTGCTTCAGGTACGTATGGGCTTCGGCGCGCGGCAGGCGTTGTTGGTTGAGCTGCCCCTGTTCAATAGATAAGTTGAGCGCATAGGCCGGATCTTCGTCTTCAGCGATAAAACAGCGTACCGGTCCGAAAAACGCACGTAGCTGATCGGCGTCGCAGGTGGGCAGGAACAACCGCAAGGCGCGGGGGTCGTAGTAGCGAAAATACAGCGCGGGCCCCTGTTCGGGTCTGACATACAGGAAGCGCTTCAAGTGCTGGTACAACACCGATGGCTCTGCCTCAGTCACCACCACTACCCCCCAGGCCTGCCCCCAGCCTTCGGCCAGTACCCAGTCAACAAAGGCGGGATTTTGCAGGGAAAACAGATAGGGGGCTACGTGGCTTAGGGTTTCTTCAGCACTACCCGCATAAAGACACCGGTACTGATTGTCGCCCACGAGCTCTTTAGCCGTCTCTATGGCCTCACTCATTCGGGCGGCGTCCAATAATACATGAGCCATATGATGTGGGTACGTTCTGGTCAATGACCGGTCAATGTTTTGTTAATTCGTCGGCCGGATAAGCTTCGTTGGGGTTGTCCGCTACGGTCGTAGCCTTAATGGCACGGCCACCCACCTTAACCACATGTGGTTTACCGGTTACCCAACCCTGAAAATCGTCTTTTCCGATAGATTGCCGGGCGCGAGTCTGAAAGGCGATTTCTTCGCCGTATTCCAGATCAATAAAGATCAACGACGTGCTGGTAAAGCTTTTTTTGTCAAGTATCCCGTGCGGTTGGTAGAGTGCCAGGTATTTACCGTCTGGCGACCAGCTTTGCTGATTGCCAGCCTTGGTATCGATCATGTAACCGTCCTCGGGCCGCGCTTCGATGGTAAACGTGTCGTCGGGCAGGTGGATCGTCAGTTTTTTCCAGGCAGCCACCTCGCCCGTTGCCTCCAGCAAAGCTGGTTCGTGGAAGGTTAATTTGATCTTTGAGACAGGATGCGTCATGGTGAAGCTGGGTTTAACGCTTCTTGTAACCACCCGACGCGTGGCCTGACCGTTGGCGGGCGGGTTGATGCCCCCAACCGCCCAGAGCAGCGCCAGAGCAAAAACGAAGCATGGATGTAACATACTGGTAAGGTGGCGTGTGTTCATGAGGGCGGCGTATCAGCGGGCACTACCGGGTTAGGCGCATCGCGAATGCGCTCGTATCGCCCTTTCATGTCTGTACCCCGCCGGGCAGGCCCATAAATAGAATTGATTTCGTCCTGATACGTTTCCCGATTCTCTCCCCAGTCGGCGGGGTTCTTCGACACCTTGGGGTTGTTCTTGTAGAACGTATCAAGGGCCGAACCATAGTCGGTTGACAGATAGGCGGGGCGGTTTACGCTCTGGTCCAGCGCCAGCGCCCGGCCTTTGTCGGAGGTCATATAGTCGGCGATGGGATAATCGTAGCCTTTGGGCTTTGTACCAGTCGCCTTGTCGATCCGTTTTTTAAAGTCGATGATCTGCTGATCTTTAAACTCATCATCTTCACCCGCCTTACGCATAGCATCGAGTGCCTTCTCGACCTCTGCCTTGGTTTCGGCGTCGGTATTCGGATCGCAGTAGCTTTTGATAAAGGCATACAGTTTATCACCACCGATAGTCACCTGCTCGCCTTTACTATTGGTGTAGGTATACTTGGCGCGCGTTTCGGTGGTCGTGATGGTTTTCTTTTTCTTGCCCTTCCCTACCGTCTTGGTCACTTCGACCTCTTCGGTATCCCAGCCCTGATCCTGAAAGACCGTCTTGTACTTGTCGGGCTTGCGGGCTTTGAACGCCACCATCTGATCGGTAAGCTCGCCTTTACCGTCTGGGGCAATCGTTTTTTGCATGGCGCCCATTGTCAGGGCCTGATTATCGTAGGCCTGCACCGCGTTGAAATCACCTTCGTTGGGCGACATCAGCAACATCGTTTTGGCGTCGCCTTCGGTAATCTGCTGACTGTCGATGAGGGAGTGCCACCGCCGATAGCCACTGATAGGCTGTTTGTTCGTTTTGTTGTTATACGCTGGCCCCCGCAGCTTACCATACCGCAGACAGCTCCAGTCACTTTTAGCCGGTTTGGCACAAGGCTGCGTGCTTTTGCTGACTGCATTGGTTTTGGGCACGGCACCGGTAGCCGCTTTCAACTGTGCAGCTCTGGCGGGTGTCAGCGGCCTTGCGGGCGGTTTGGGTTGTGTGTTCATGGCTTGGGTTTGGCGTCGGTCAGGTACGTGTCCAGCTGGTTTCGCAACTGTTCTGTTTTCTCGTCTTCATGTAGACTGCCATCGGTCAAAATCTCGATCGCCCATTCGCTATTCAGCGGAAAATCGGGGCCATATACCAGCCTAAAATCAGTAAAAATAGTCAGGTTAGCGTCGGTAGTGAGCCCGTAGCGGCGAGCCGCATCGAGACTTTGCCGGATTGACGTGCTGTGCGGATCAGTAGCCAACTGCTGGGCATAGTCATCGGGTAGGTGCATGGCCACATGCTGGCGGATGCGCTCAATCAGTCGCTCCTGAAAATGAGCGTCGAGGCGTTCGATCTGGTGGGTGCGAATGGTCAGCATGTAAGTAAATCAGCCTAGCAGACTTCACAGAATATGGCTCCGTTGGCGGCGGCCTGTTTGAGAGCCATGGTTTGCCGAGCAGCTCGTTTCCCGGCATCAGACAGCTTGTCCAGCCAGTTTAGATCAGGCAGGCTTACGCCCGGTACGATCACGCCCACATCCCCAATCAGCACAGTCGGGCAGCCACCCACGATAATGCCCCCGTGTAAGGTATTGTCGCCCATACGGGCAGCCGGCTTGCCATTGATATACACCGACATCGACCCGACAATAATCGAGTCAGTTGGCCCTACGCACACACAAGTATCCCCTACCGTTGCCGCAGGCAGGCCACCGATCAGTACGTTAGGTGATCCTTTCAAGATGGGCCCTCCTACGTGAGGCACGGGCGGTGTTCCTGGCGTAACCATCGGACAGGTGTGCATATCGGTTGAACGAGCAGCAGGCTTTCCCATTTCATCGGCGCTTTTACTAGGCTAAGTTATCGAGATAACGTTCACTCACCAGTACCATTTTATAGGTTTTAGTTACTGGAAAGTAATCCGGCCCTACCCTTTTACGCTCAGATCATGCCGCGCGCCTTCAGTTCGAGGTATTTGTTGACGGTGTTGGCCGTCAGGTCTTTGGGGGCCGTCAGGATGCTCTGGATACCGTATTGCTGTAGTTCTTTAACGATCTGGCGCTTTTCGTAGGAAAACTTTTCGGCAATTGTTTTCAGGTACACGTCTTCGGTCGTGTGGGCGGGGGTGTCGAGCAGCGAGCGGAGTTCGGTGTTATCGAAAAAGACCACCAGCAGCAGGTGATCCTTGGCCAGTCGGCGCAGGTAGGGCAGTTGCCGCCGCATCCCGCTGATCGTTTCAAAGTTGGTAAACAGCAGCAGTAGTCCGCGCTGACGTACCTGGGTACGTATGGTGGCGTAGAGTGCCTCGAAGTCAGTTTCGAGATAGCGCGTTTTCTGGCGGTACAGCACCTCCAGAATTTTCAGCATGTGACCCGGTCGGCGTTCGGCGGGCACCACCTGTCCGATCTTGTCGGAAAACGTGATGAGCCCGGCGCGATCCTGCTTGATCAGCGCAATGTTGCTGAGCACCAGCGAGGCGTTGATGGCGTAGTCGAGCAGGGTGAGGCCTTCGAAAGGGGAGCGCATTACACGGCCTTTGTCGATAAGGCAGTAAACGGCTTGCGAGCGTTCGTCGGTATAAGCGTTCACCACCAGATTCGACTGGTTAGGATCGGAGCGGCGGGCGGTGGCTTTCCAGTTGATGGTGCGCAGGTCATCGCCCTGGGTGTAAGGACGTACCTGCTCAAACTCCATGCTGTGCCCGATGCGCCGAATCTTCTTGATACCCAGTTCGGTGAGCCGGTTGCTGGCCGCCAGCAGTTCATATTGGCGCATTTGCAGGTACGACGGATAGACGGGCACCAACCGCCCCTGCTCAAACTGAAACCGACGTTTCAGCAGCCGCATAGGCGTCATCACGTAGACATTGATAGCCCCGAAACTGTACTCACCCCGGCGGGTGGGGCGCAGGTCGTAGCGAAGCGTTCGGACCTCGTTGGGCTTTACCTCGCTCTGAAACAGCACGTCGCGCCGTTGAAACTGAAAGGGAATTTCATCGATAATCTCGACCGATGCGTTAAACGGATACCGACTTTCGAGATACAAAGTGATGGGGTTATCGTCGCCGTTCGACAGCCGTTCGGGCAGGGCGCGCCGGGCGAAAAACACGGGTTGGCTACCGACCTGACTTTGCCGGAACAGCAGCACCGCATCGATCACGACCAGCAGCAGAAACACCCAAAAGGCAATTTCCAACACGGGCAACAATAGCGGCAGCGCGTAGGCCACCACGAAAGCAACCACGAAGCCCAGCAGGATCAGCCAGACACGAATCGAGACAAAAAGGGCGCGGAAGAGGCTCATGCGAGGCAAAATACGGCTTTTGTGCGATCCGGGTACAGCTTCATCGCAGGATTGTCGTACGATTCGCTCAACGTGTAACGACGAATCAGAAACCTTTCAAAACTACCTTGTCATTCGGGCCGTTTATGCGTAACTTGCTGTATTCCGCCGGGCAGCGTATGCCAACTCGGAGCAACAAGACTGATGAACTTTGAATTAACCTCGGAATTTCAACCGACCGGCGATCAGCCCAAGGCCATTGCCGAACTCGTTGACGGCCTCAAAAAGAACGAACCCGCCCAGGTGTTGCTGGGGGTTACGGGCAGCGGGAAAACCTTTTCCATCGCTAACGTCATTCAGCAGGTCAATCGGCCTACGCTGGTACTGAGCCATAATAAAACGCTGGCCGCGCAGCTGTACGGCGAATTCAAGCAGTTTTTCCCCAATAACGCCGTCGAGTACTTCATCTCGTATTACGACTATTACCAGCCCGAGGCCTACATCGCCACGACCAACACCTACATCGAGAAAGACCTGGCGATCAATGAGGAAATTGACAAGCTACGGCTGGCGGCGACGTCGGCACTGATGAGTGGCCGACGCGACGTAATCGTGATTGCGTCGGTGTCGTGCATCTACGGCATGGGCAACCCCGAGGAGTTCCGCAACAACGTGGTGCGTATCGGGGTGGGCGAACGCATGAGCCGAAACCAGTTTCTGCACAAGCTCGTCAGCATCCTATATAGCCGCACCGAGGGTGAGTTTGCCCGGGGCAATTTCCGCGTCAAAGGCGATACCGTCGATCTGTTTGTGGCCTACGCCGATTTTGCGTACCGGGTTATCTTCTTCGGCGATGAAATCGAGACCATTCAACGCATCGATCCGGCTACGGGCAAAAAGCTGTCCGACGAAAAGCTCGTGACGATCTTCCCGGCCAACCTGTTTGTAACGGGTCGTGATACGCTCAACGGTGCGATCACCCAAATTCAGGATGATCTGGTTTCTCAGATTCGGTATTTTGAAAGCGAATTCCGGGAGCAGGAAGCCGAGCGGATCAAGGAGCGCACCGAGTTTGACCTGGAAATGATGCGCGAACTGGGGTACTGCTCGGGCATCGAGAACTACTCCCGCTACTTCGACCGCCGCAAGCCCGGTCAACGCCCGTTCTGCCTGCTCGATTATTTCCCCGACGATTTTCTGATGGTGATCGACGAAAGTCACGTTACCATTCCGCAGATCCGGGCGATGTGGGGCGGCGACCGTTCCCGCAAGGTTGCGCTGGTCGATTACGGCTTCCGGCTGCCCTCGGCGATGGACAACCGCCCATTGACCTTTCAGGAATTTGAAGACCTGTCGGGTCAGACCATCTATGTATCAGCAACGCCGTCGGACTACGAACTGCGGAAGAGCGAAGGCGTGGTGGTCGAGCAGTTGATTCGCCCCACGGGTCTGCTTGATCCCGAGATTGAGGTACGTCCCAGCCTGAATCAGATCGATGATCTGTTGGAAGAAATCGACGTGCGGATCAAGCGGCATGAGCGGGTGCTCATTACGACCCTGACCAAGCGAATGGCCGAAGAACTGACCAAATACCTGGAACGGGTCGGCATCAAGACGCGCTACATTCACTCGGAAGTAAAAACCCTCGACCGCGTCGAGATTTTGCGCGATCTCCGTCTTGGCAATTTCGATGTGTTGGTGGGGGTCAACCTGTTACGCGAAGGTCTCGATCTTCCCGAAGTATCGCTGGTGGCGATCATGGACGCCGACAAAGAAGGCTTCCTGCGCGACATCCGGTCGTTGATCCAGACCATCGGCCGGGCCGCCCGGAACGCCAACGGGAAGGTGCTGATGTATGCCGATACCATCACGGGGTCGATGGCAAAAGCAATCGACGAAACCAACCGCCGCCGGGCCATTCAGATGGAATACAACACCGATCACGGCATTACGCCACAGACGGTGCTGAAATCGCGGGAGGCAATTCTGGGTCAGACTAAAGTGGCCGATTCCAAACCCAAGCACTTCTACGTCGAGCCGGAAGAGATTCGGATTGCGGCCGACCCGGTGGTTCAGTACATGGGCAAAAGCGACCTGGAACAGTTGATCAAGGAGACCCAGTCGCGTATGGAACGAGCCGCTAAAGACCTCGACTTCATCGAAGCCGCCCGCCTGCGCGATGAGCTTTTCCAGCTCCGCGATAAGCTGAAAAAGGAAGCGGTATAACCTAAAAGTGCCCTTTACCAGACAGGTAGCGGTATACAGTAAAAGCTACAGTCGCTAGCTATCTGGTAAAGGGCAAAACTCCTTACACTTGGGTAACAGCCACTTAGGGGGCTAAAACAAAGGAATAATCCTATTATACCCGTGCTGGACCCTACCAATTATCCAAGTTATAGCGTACTTTTGCGCCCTTGCTGTCAGACCTTTACAGGGAATGGGCGTAGAAACAATTCCCCACCCAGGCTTGTTTACCCACCACAGTTAACACTTCACGCGGTTTATCATGCTGATTACCCCCGGCCCTCTGTTGGCAACCGTTCATACCCCCGACCAGTTGCGCCACCTCTCCAAAGAACAGCTGCCTCAGCTTTGCGATGAACTCCGTCAGTTCATCATCGATGTGGTATCGGTCTACGGAGGGCACTTTGGGGCCAGCCTCGGGGTTGTCGAGCTCACCGCCGCGCTTCATTACGTCTTCAACACGCCCGACGACCAGCTCATCTGGGATGTGGGGCATCAGGCCTACGGACATAAAATCCTCACCGGTCGCCGCGATAACTTCCACACCAACCGCTTCTACGGCGGGCTGTCGGGCTTTCCCAAGCGCAAAGAGAGCCCCTACGACGCCTTTGGCGTGGGCCACTCATCGACGTCGATCTCGGCTGCGCTGGGTATGGCCGTGGCGTCACAGCTACAGGGTAACCCTACCCGCAACCACATTGCCGTAATCGGTGACGGGTCAATGACGGCCGGTCTGGCCTTCGAAGGCATGAACCATGCGGGGGCCACCGATGCTAACATGCTCATCGTGCTCAACGACAACTGCATGAGCATTGACCCCAACGTGGGTGCCCTGCGTGAATACCTCACTGACATCACCACCTCGCCCACCTACAACAAGGTCAAAGACGAGGTCTGGAACCTGCTGGGTAAGTTCAGCACCTTCGGCAAGTCGGCTCAGGAGATCGTCTCTAAAGTGGAGAACGCCATTAAGTCGTCGGTGCTCTCCCAAAGCAACCTTTTCGAGTCATTGCATCTGCGTTACTTCGGCCCCATCGACGGCCACGACGTCGACCGGCTGGTGGATGTGCTGGCCGATCTGAAGACCATTCCCGGCCCCAAAATCCTGCACGTACTGACGGTAAAAGGTAAGGGTTACGGCCCGGCCGAGAAGGACCAGACCAAGTGGCACGCCCCCGGCCTCTTTGACAAGCTGACAGGCGAGATCAAGAAGAAGACGTACCTGACGCCGCAGCCGCCCAAATACCAGGATGTCTTCGGCCACACGCTGGTCGAGCTGGCCGAGCAGAATCCACGCATTGTGGGGGTAACTCCGGCTATGCCGTCGGGCTCGTCGATGAACATCATGATGAAGGCCATGCCGGATCGGGCGTTCGACGTAGGTATTGCCGAGCAACACGCGGTGACCTTCTCGGCGGGTATGGCCACGCGGGGTGAAGTGGTGTTCTGCAACATCTACTCCACCTTCATGCAACGGGCCTATGACCAGGTGATCCACGACGTGTGCATCCAGGAACTACCCGTCATTTTCTGTCTGGACCGGGCTGGCTTTGCCGGGGCCGACGGGCCCACCCACCACGGGGCCTATGACCTGGCGTATATGCGGTGCGTGCCCAACATGATTGTGGCCGCCCCCATGAACGAGCAGGAGTTGCGTAACATGATGTACACGGCCGCTTCGGCTACGGTGCAACAGGGCAAGCAGGCGTTTACTATCCGCTATCCCCGGGGCGAAGGGGTGATGCCCAACTGGCGCACTCCCTTGGAAGAACTGCCCATTGGTAAGGCCCGGCTGGTGCAGGATGGCGAGGACGTAGCTATCCTGACCATCGGTCATATCGGCAACTATGCCACGCAGGCGCTGGGTACGTTGGCCAAAGAAGGCATCCGGCCCGCGCACATAGATATGCGGTACGTGAAGCCGCTCGATGAGGCGATGCTGCATCAGGTGTTCCAGCGCTTCGATCGCGTACTGACGGTGGAAGACGGTTGCTTACAGGGCGGTTTTGGATCGGCGGTGCTGGAGTTCATGGTGGATCATGGCTACAGTGCGCGGGTGAAACGCCTGGGCATTCCGGATGCAATCATCGAGCATGGCGAGCAGTTGGAGTTGCAGCGCGAATGCGGGTTTGACCCACAGGGCATTGCCGACGCCGTTCGCCACTTGCTTTACGCCAATCAAAAGGTAAGTGTATAAAACACTATCCTGTTTAAACTGGATCTGGGGAGCGATTTAGCCTGAAAAACGGGCTAAATCGCTCCCCAGACGTTTTATTGTGTGCGCCCGTCTTTTCCTCTTTACAGGGACTTAGTTAGAAATAACGAACTTTTTTCAGGCGCTACAAATCCAGAGGGGCTTCATATTCCGTAAGCATAGTGGGTCTGCAGGTGGCAGATCATAGTAACGTTTGAAAAACTATGCTTACATCCAAGAATGATCAGCAGGAGTCAAGCCCTGTTGTCTCGCCCGAACACCCGTCCCTGATTGTTGGTCGGCGGTTGTTTCTCCGCTACGCCGGTTTCACAGCCGCTTCGGCCAGCCTACTCGTAACGGCTTGTAGCAAAAACGATAACGTTGGCACCAACCCTACCCCACAGGCTGTCGACCTCGGCGCCGGTGATGTCGGTATCCTGAACTACGCCTACGCTCTTGAGCAGTTGGAAGCCGCCTTCTACACGCAGGTTGTGGCTACGCCCTACAGCGGCATGAGCGCCGACGAAATGACTATCCTGACGGAAATTCGGGATCACGAGCAAATCCACCGCGACTTCTTCAAAACGGCAATCGGTAGCGCCGCCATACCGGCCCTGACGCCCAACTTTGGCGCCATCAACTTCAACGACCGCAACAGCGTGCTAACTGCCGCCCGCACCTTTGAAGACCTGGGGGTATCAGCGTATAACGGAGCCGGTAAGCTGATCAAAGACGTAAAATACCTGCTGCTCGCCGGTAAAATCGTGTCGGTGGAAGCCCGCCACGCTGCTATTATCCGCGACCTGCTCAATTCACGCACCGCAGCCTTCGCTGGTGACGATGTCGTTACGGCCTCGAATGGCTTGGACGCCGCTCGCCTGCCATCGGCCGTGTTGCCGCTGGCCCAGCCGTTCATTCAAAATAAAGTAACCGCCACTCAGCTGGCTTAATATACTCAGCACTATGAACCTGTTCCAGCTTTTCGAAGATATCGAGAAAATAGACGGCGATATGCCCGAACGCGTGTCGTACTACAGCCGCCGTAACTGGCTAAAAATGAGCCGTAAGGTATCGACAGCCGTAGCCGCCCCAACCGTGTTGGCGGCCAGCCTGAACCAGGCCTACGCACAGGCGTCGCAAACGGCCGTTGTCGATGTACTGAACTTTGCCCTTACGCTCGAGTACCTCGAAGACGAATACTACCGTACGGCGTTGAATACCTCCGGCCTGATCGCCTCCGATGACCAGATCATCCGCCAGATCAGCAAGCACGAAGCCGCTCACGTAGCCCTTTTGAAAGGAGCGCTGGGCAGCGCTGCCATTGCGAAACCTACGTTCAAATTTGGCACCGTCTTCAGCAGTCAGCAAACATTCCTGGCCGTAGCCCAGGCCCTGGAAGACACGGGTGTGCGAGCCTACAAAGGTCAGGCGGGTAATCTGCTTGGCACCGACGCCCTGACGACGGCTTTGCAGATTCACTCCGTTGAAGCGCGCCACGCCGCCATGATTCGCCGGGTACGTGCCCAGAAAGGATGGATCTCTGATCCGGCTGAGCAGCCGGCCGCCGTGTATGCGGGTGAAGACAACACCACGCAGGCGGATGTAGCCCTGCCTGGTGCTACCGGCAAGGATGCCGCCCGCGTTCGGGAGGCGTTCGATGAGCCCCTCACCAAAGAACAGGTGTTGGCTATCGCAGCCCCTTACCTGGCTTAGGTAACAATAAATTTCCAAGTTTCTGCCTACTTGTATAACTAGGTGTTAACTTGTTCATGCAAACCCGCAAGGTCCTGTCAATATTGTCAGGACCTTGCGGGTTTTGTCCCAACCCATTCGTTACCCTTTAAATTTTAAACTATAATGCCAATGCGCTGTTGACTACTAGCAGCACATATACGCTGCTCATATTATTACATACTATGGGTCAGGTATACGTTGCTACTATTCAGCCGCTATATTTGGAGAGACAACCCCTACCTGCATTGTCTAAGCGTTCGCCTCTTGCTACAGAATCGGTTCTCGTCGAAAAGCTACTTCAGCGCGACGAGCAGGCTTTTCAGTGGCTATACAAACACTATTCGGCAGCTCTTTACGGTGTCTTACTGAAGATTGTCCGGGAAGAAGAGCAGGCCCAGGACCTGCTCCAGGAAGTATTCATAAAAATCTGGAACAATACCGCTACCTACGATACGCAGAAAGGAAGACTTTTCACCTGGATGCTCAACATTGCCCGCAACACCGGCATCGATGCCGTTCGGTCGGGCAAAGCCATGAGTCGGCCCAGTAGCGCGCAGACGTTGTCCACCGATGACGCCGGTACCTTCGCCGTCGATCGCGAATATGCGGTTGCCCCGGAAAACCCCGACCATATCGGGCTGCGCGAAGTCATCCAGAAGCTCCGCCCCGATCGGAAGCAACTCATCGATTTGGTCTATTTCGGCGGTTATACTCATGAGGAAGCCGCCGACGAGCTTGGCTTGCCGCTCGGCACGGTCAAAACCCGCATTCGCTCCGCGTTGCAGGAACTCAAACAGTTGTTTCGATAAGGCCCTTCGGCCTGTCTGTTTAGGTAACCATTTCGGCGCCCTTAGAATAGACAATCGACAAAAGCTTAAAACAAAGCTGCCACTTGTTAGTAGTATCTACTGGTAATCCACAGTAAACTATTGAACGAGTCATGTTAGAACGTCTGGAGGAAATTCGCGAAAATATATTCCGCTACCTCGAAGCGCGTATTGAACTCTTTACCCTCGAAACGCGGGGTAAAGTTGAAGAAGGAGCCGTAGTGGCCACTCACGGAATTATTCTGGGCTTCCTGGCGACAATCACGACCATCTTCCTGTTCAGCCTGCTGGCAGCGTACCTCAACGAGGTGACCAATAGCCGGTACCTTGGCTTCCTCATCGTGGCAGGTTTCTTCCTGATACTGACCATCATTTGGGCGGTGTCGAAGCAATCGATGACCAGCCTAATCCGAAAAATTGCCTACAAAGCCCTCAAGGAAAGCCAGGAGAAGAAGGCCGACGACCGTTCACAGGCCGTGCAGGATCTGATGAACCAAACCACGGCGTCGATGAAGCAGATTGGCCAATAAGCAAACGGGTAGTTTGTCTTTTCCGCCAAGCGCCAACAAAGCGTTCGGGGCTATGCCCTGTAGCGCGATAACGCATCAACAACACAACTTTTTCTTTCTATTTTAGACACGTAATATCATGGATGATCCTAAAGTACCGTTTTCTGATACGACAGCCCGCCGAGCCCAACTGATGCAGGCGACCGAACGCTTCAAATCATCGATCCAGGATAACGTCGATTCGCTGAAGTCTGACGCCTCAGAAATCGGGAAAACGACCGCCTTGGTGGCTGGTGTTGCTTTCGGTGTATTTTTGCTTGCCAATCTGATTCTGCCGAAGTCTGACGAATACCGCCGGGCTGAGAAATACGGAGAATGGGATGACGACGACGAGTACACTGAGTATGACGACGAGGATGATGACGACGAGCCTGTGGCCCGGAGACAGCCCAAGTCGGTTCAGAAACAAGCCAAAGAAACGCAACGGTCAGCGGCAGCGAGCGGGCTCATTGGCGGATTGTTAACGTCAGTATTGACAAACATCGCCAAAGAACAGCTCTCAGGCCTGCTGACGCGCATTCGGACAAATAATGCAATCAACCCCACAGCGCAACACGCTGACACCCAATACCACGAAAAGGCTTCCACACAGCCTGCTGACTACGCTAATCAGTCGTAGGGAGCAAGGTCGTAAATCCTTTGCCGTATTGCTCGACCCGGATAAGGTTGAGCAATACGATTTTGACCAAACCGTCAGCCGGGCTGCTCAGCATCAGGCTGACTTTTTTTTGGTAGGTGGTAGTCTGATCACTGATTATGTTCAGCGCGACATGATCGCTACGATCCGCCGCCTGACCCAGATCCCCGTCATTCTGTTCCCCGGCAATTCACTGCACATCGAGCCCTCTGCCGACTCCTTGCTGTTGCTGTCGCTCATTTCGGGGCGCAATCCTGAATTGCTCATCGGCCAGCATGTGATTGCTGCGCCCCTGCTCAAGCGCAGCGGGCTCGACATCATCCCGACGGCCTACATGCTCGTTGATGGGGGCGTACCTACCACGGTATCGTACATCAGCAATACGACTCCCCTCCCCCACGACAAGCCGGGTGTGGCGGCCTGCACCGCTATGGCTGGCGAACTGCTGGGACTACGGCTAACGTACCTGGATGCGGGCAGCGGTGCCCGGCGCCCGGTGCCACCGGCCCTGATTGCCGCCGTTCGGGCCGCCGTTGACTCCCCGATTGTGGTGGGTGGCGGTATCAACTCCGGCGAACGAGCCTACGAAGCGCTCAACGCCGGTGCCGACCTGATCGTGGTGGGAAATGGCATCGAACAAAACCCCGATCTATTGCCTGAACTGGCCAATGTGGTGGCCTCGTTTAATTCGTTATCCTCCGTTAACCAATAAGATACGTATGCGTACCTGGCTTGTTCGTTTGCTCCAAACGAGCCTTTTTGCCATCACCTTACAGATGGCGCTGACTACAGCTGGCCACGCCCAGCCCAAACCCCGCCGAACGTACCCAGGCCGCTTTTATACGTCGGTTGAGAAACTGGCCCAGTTTCCGGGTGGGCGCGAGGCGATGCTCCGTTTTCTGGCCGATAACATCGAGTACCCCAACGTGCTCGACCGGATTCAATACAAGCCGGGGCCGGTTACGGTCCGGTTCATTGTGGCACCGGATGGCGCCCTGTATGACATTACAGTCGACTCCAAACCGGTGACCAATCCTGAGGCGGAGAAAGGCATGGATACCTATCGCATCAGCATTATACGGGCTATCGAAAAAATGCCCCGCTGGCAACCGGCTCAGCTAGATGGCGGCCCGGTCGCTATGCTCTACACCTTGCCGCTACAGGTCGACAACTAAACCGACGAGTGAACGAACGAAACTACCCATGAAGGCAGCGAGTGCCCTGAGCTGTTCGTTCATTCGTTTACCCATATGCACGTATTCAAATTCGGTGGCGCTTCGGTGCGCGACGCGGCTGGTATTCGTAATGTAGGCCGCATCATCAGTCAAACCATTGCCGACGGAGCCGAGTTGCTGGTTGTCGTTTCGGCAATGGGCAAAACCACCAACGCGCTCGAAGAGGTTGTTGTCAGCCATATGGCGGGTCGCGCCGATGAAGCACAGCTTCGGTGGCAGAACGTGGTGATTGCGCATGAGTTGATCGTGGCCGAATTTGAACTGTCCGAAGCGCTGCTGGCACCGGTCAGGGAGACATTTGCGACGGTAGCCACGCAACTGACCACACCCGCGATGCAAGGCTACGACGAAGTCTACGACCAGATCGTGTCGATGGGCGAGATCATCTCAACGCAACTGCTGGCGGCCTACCTGACCCACCTCGGCTTACCCGTGCAGTGGACCGATGCCCGACAGCTGATTCGTACAGACGACACATTCCGTGAAGGTCGCGTTGACTGGACTACGACCGAGACACAGATTCAGTCGCTGATGGCCACCAAACCCGGACTGGTGCTAACACAAGGCTTTATTGGCGGTACCCCAACCGGCGGAACGACGACCCTCGGCCGCGAAGGTTCCGACTACTCGGCGGCGATCTTCGCCTACTGCACGCAGGCGCAGGACGTGACCATCTGGAAGGACGTACCTGGCGTGCTGAACGCCGATCCGCGCTATTTTGACGAGACGGTGCTGCTGCCCTCGCTGACGTACCAGGACGCCACGGAACTAGCCTATTATGGCGCGACGGTCATTCACCCGAAAACCATTAAACCGCTTCAGAATAAGGGCATACCGCTTTATGTGCGGTCGTTTGTGCAGCCTGACCAGCCGGGAACGATGGTGGGCGGCCCACCCGTGCCGAATCCAACGCCTTCGTTTATCTTCAAGGTAAATCAGCTGTTGATCTCGCTGCACCCAACCGATTTTTCCTTTATCGCGGAAGACAACCTGAGCCTGATTTTTGGCTTGTTTGCCGAAGCGGGCGTGAAGATCAACCTGATGCAGAACACGGCGCTCAACTTTTCCGTCGTGGTCGATTCGCGCCCTGAGCGCATCCCCGATCTGCTCGAACGGCTCCGCGAACACTTCCGCGTTACCTACAACGAAGCCCTCGAACTCATCACGATCCGGCATTACGACCAAAGCACCATCGACCGGGTACTCGTGGGAAAGACCATGTTGCTGGAACAAAAAAGCCGCATCACCGTGCAGTTGGTGGTGCGGGATGAAGGGGGGAATTAGGTTCGAGTTTGAGGTTAGTGTTTCGAGTTTGGTGTTTCCCGTTGACTGATGCCGGGAGCAAACTTGCGTTAGCTAACTCGAAACTGTAAACTCGAAACTAAAACTTGGGGCATGACAACATGCCTTTCTTCGGCTTGTAGCGGTCCCGGTTGCTTTCGGGGCGGTCGAAGATGTAGGAAAGTGAAATCTCGTGTGAGCCCCCGCTGGCGAAACCCAGCGTAGAGATAGTAGCATCGTAGCTATAACCAATCGAGAATTTATCGGCCCGGTAGCCAATCAGCCCCGCAAATGCGTCGTGGTTATTGATCCGCTGATCGTACTTTTTGAAGGGAATTCCCCGGTAATACACGCCCACCGTAATAGGCGAGTAAGTCAGGTACGTACCGATATCGAGCTGGTCGTATTTACCCTGAAACTTATAATTGACGACCGGTGAAATGCTGATTTCGCGGTCCATCTCATCACCATAGCCCGTTATGCCCTGCAACGGAATGCGCAGGCCAGCCTGTAGGCTTCCCTTAATGGGCAGTCGGCTTCCGCTGGTGGCCGAGAAGAAACTCTGGTCGGGCCGGTTGATGTGGTGCGCCGACAGCCCCACCCAGAACCAGTCGGAGTAAAAAAGGCCGCCCGTCGAGAAATCGAGATACTTATTGACTGGCGCGCCCGCCAGCACGACTGGATCGGAGGTTTTATCGCGAATGATGCCGCTGGTCGAAAACTGATCGCCAAACGTCAGCCCGAAGTAGTTGACATTCCGGTTGACGTAGCTGCCCTGCACCCCGAGCCGGACAAACGATGCCTCGCCCACCTGAAACTGGTATGCATATTGCGCAGCAAACTCTGTTGACTGCACGGCACCCTGTCCCTGGTTGTCGCTGATGAACATCACGCCGATACCACTATTCAATTTCGGGATGAAATGGTCAACGCCGACGACCGTAGTGACGTAATTGGTAATGGCAGGCCACTGGTTACGATAATTGATGGTGGCTCGTGGTGCCAGCGCCGAGCCTGCAAAAGCCGGATTGAGGTACTGCGGAGCCGCATAGAACTGCGTAAACTGAGGGTCCTGTGCCCAGGCCGACAGGTTGCCGAGCAACATCAGCACGCCAAGAAACGTATATCGTAATGCCATATGGATAAAACTGCGCAAAATTAACGCCAAACAGAACGTGAACGGGCTTTTCATACCGAGTATTGACGGTCGTTAGGTCCGGCCACAAATCGAGCAACTGGTTCCAACGTTTATACGTGTAATACTCGTCTTATTGAGTGAAACGTTGAGGGTTAGCCCGGTAAAATTTTACGCTTCCCGATTCGTTTAACATAACGTAACGAGTCTGTTGTCTGTTATGTACGCGCCAGACTTTCGTTTGTTCTCAACATACCTATGAACCGCTGGGTTACCTTTACCATATACGCGACACTTTGGGCGATAGTCGGGCTGCTGCTCCTTCCTTCCAGCGGGTGGGCGCAAACCGGGCCTGTGTCGAGCACGCCCACGGCTGCTTCGCTGATTCGGCAAACCGAACAGGAAAATCAGATCAAGATTATCGGCAAACTGTGTACGCCTACCAACCCGGGGGGCGGGCCAGTCAGCACTACCGGCAGTTCGGGTTCCGCGACCTCGGCTAACGCCAACTGCGGCAGTGATCCCGTTAATTTCTACGACGTCGACCCGGCGTCCTTCAAAGACCGAACCGTTTGGGTGATCGACGGTGGCGCTCCGCAAACCGGCGGCGTAGCCAGCACGTCCTTCACGACACCGGGGGTCAAATCCATAACGCTGACCCGTTTCTACTCATCGACCGTAACCGGCGGCGTCTCCACCACTGTCAGTGTACCCAAGACATTCACCGTCAACGTAGGTACACCCCCGAGGCAATTTCAGAACTGGCGCAACGACACCACCATTTGTAAAGGTACCGAACTGAAGATTGACCCATATCCGAGTGGGGCGCCTGATGGCGTAACGTACCTGTGGTACCCAAAAGGCGAGGTTACGCAGTCAATCAGCACCACCGCCTCGGGCTGCTATTCGGTAGAGGTCACCAATGCAGAAGGCTGTTCGGTGCAGGATAAAATCCAGGTCAGTCTGTGTCCGGAGCAGAACGCCTCGGCGGGTTCGAAATGGTATTTTGGCAACAACGCCGGCCTTGACTTTGCCGGGGGCGAGCCCAAACCCATCGACGACGGTAAGCTGAGTACCATCGAAGGGTCGGCCTCCATCACCGACACAAAGGGAAACGTACTGTTCTACACGGATGGCATTACGATCTTCGACAAGGATGGCAAGCCCATGCAGCTGTTCGACCCCATCAGCGGCACGCTCACCACGGCGGCGTCGCTCAGCGGCAACCAGCGCTCTACGCAGTCGGCCATTATCGTGCCCAAGCCGGTTTGCCGGGGTTGCGATTACGAATACTACGTCTACACCACTGCCGAAATCAACGGCACCCGGCAGGTTACGTACAGCATCGTCGATATGCGCCGCAACAGCGGGGCCGGTGCCATCACCCAGCAGAATTTGCCGGTCGTTTCCAACACAACGTCGGCCAGCAGTACCGAACGGTCGGCCTCGGTGCGCCGCGACCGTGACACAACCTATTGGGTGATGACGCACGATTACGGGACCAACTGTTTCCGGGTTGACCACCTGACGGCGCAGCTTAAGACCGAACAGAAACAGTATTGCCTCGGCACGGCACACGATTCGCCCGCCCGTGGCGAAGGACAGATGAAATTTGGCCCGGCTCCCCAACCCGCCAGCACGACCGCCACCAGCGGCACAGGTACGTCGGGAACGGTGGTTTCGGGAACCGCTACACAGGGGAACAGCAACACGGCCGTCAGGCCCGTGGCGGTGGTCATACCCGGCGACCCGAATAGTACGGACCCTGACCGACAGAAAAGCTACGTCGAGATATTCAACTTCAACACGGAAACGGGCGAACTCAAGGGACCCGATAAACGAATTGATATGGGCCCCGCACCGCCCACGTCTTATGGGGTCGAGTTTTCGCCCGACGGCAGTAAAGTATACGTCACCCAAATAGGCTCCGTCTCCAGTGTGAGCGGGGTACAAACGCAGACGGGACCCTCGCGCATCATACAATACGACATTACCGACGCCGACCCAGCCAGTACCAGTGCGGTGGTGGCCGAAAGCACGCAACAGCAGTTTGGGTCCTTGCAGATCGGCCCCGATGGCAAAATCTACGTAGCTGTACAGGGGGCTTCGTCGCTGGGGGTGATCGACAACGCGGATGGCAGTGGTGGCACCACGACCAACCCGTTTGCCAAGCCGCCTACGTTCACGCTGACGGGGCAGGATTTGGGCGGAAAAGTCAGCCAGTTGGGGCTGCCCAACCAGGTGGCCAACTTCAGCCAGCCTTCGAGCAACCCCGGTGTGTCGGCCAGCAATGTCTGTCAGGGGAATCCGGTTGAGCTACAGATTACGCCTTATTGCCCCAAACTGAAAGAAACGTACAACCTGCGGGTACGAAACAGCGCGGGCGCCATTGTGGCTCAAACCCTGTCGTTTACGACGACTTCGCAGAGCTACAGCATTTCGACGCCAGGTACGTACTCAGCGACGCTGGAGGTGCGCGTGATTACATCGACCGGCACTACCTGTACGACCGCCACAGCCGAGACATCGTTTACCGTCATTGAACAGCCCCCGGCCTTCGACCTTGGGCCCGATATCAACAAGTGCGATTCGAACCCCGTTTCGCTAACGATCCCCGCCGTAGCCGAGCAGTATGCCTGGGTATTGGGCAGGCAGATTGTGAGCACGTCGAGGGTACTCAGCACGACTGTCTCCGGTCGGTACACAGCTTATATCGGAAACGGTGGCGAGTGCGTGGAGCAGGATCAGATCACGATTAATTTCTACAGGCCCGGTAACATTGACCTGGGGCCACCCGTCCCGCTCTGTGAGAAAAGTACGCGCGAACTGACCCTAACGTCCCCCGGATTCACCTCCTTCAGTTGGACATCGGGGGTATTGAGTACGACCCTGACCGACCGGACCATTACCATTGATAAACCAGGTACGTATTCGCTGGTGGCCTCGTATGACCGAACAACGCCGACCGGGCCACTGACCTGTTACGCCCGGGATCAGATCGACGTGGTGTCGGCCAAACTGCCCACCATTACGTCATCGCTCCGGCAACCGGCTAGCTGTACTGCCGCCGATGGGGTCATTACCATTACCCCGGCCCCCACGTCGGTCGTATCGGGTACGCCCACGGCCAGCACATCGTTTACCTATTCCTGGACGACCGTCAGCGGATCACCCATTTCCACCACAAGCAATTCGGCTTCCGCGCTGACAGAAGGTACCTATCAGGTCAGCGTCACCGATGCCAATGCCTGTTCAGTCGTGACGCCGTTCACGTTGCAATCGACGTCGCAACGATTACAGCTGGCCCTGACGCCTTCGCTGCAACAGTGCGGCGAGCCCACGAGTGGCAGTGTCGCGCTGGGCGTTACCAACGGCACCGCCGTTGAAGTTCGATGGGTAGGCCCGCCGGGCTCGTCGTTTGTGTCGACAGGTACGTCGCTGACGGGTGCTTCGGCGGGCGTCTACAGCGTGTCGGCAACCAACAGCCTGGGCTGCGTCTCGTCAGCCTCAACCACCATTGGCCTCAGCACGACCTCGACACTCAGCCTATCGAACCGCAGCAACTGCGTGGGCGATACCGTGCAACTGATTCCGTCTCGGTTGGGCAACTTCACGAGTGGGGTCATTTACCGCTGGAACACCGGCGAAACCACCGAACGCATCTCGCCCCGGACGGCCGGTACATACTCGCTGACGGCTACGAACACGCAGAACGGATGTATCGGTACGGCCAGTGCAACGGCGCAGTTTGTGCAGAAACCCAACGTGTCGGCGGGCAATAACCTGTCGCTCTGTTTAGGCTCACCGCAGTCACTTACGTTGCTGCAACTAACGGGCGCCAGTCCCGGCGGGGGTACGTGGGCAGGACCGAGCGTCAGTTCGACCGGTTCGTTCACCGCAAATCCCGCTCAGGTTGGTCAGGTTGTGACCGTGACGTATTCGGTTACCGTTAGCGGCTGCGCCAACTCAGCACCGCGCCAGATCGCTTTAAATCAGGTGCCACAGGTCAATGCCGGCCCCGATGCTGATTTCTGCGAAGGCAGTGGTCAGGCCCTGCGCGCTTCGGGCTCGCCGGGTGCCCTGTTCCGTTGGAGCGATGGTACGCAGGGCTCGTTGATCCGCCCTAACCAGACCGGACGCTATACCGTAACGGCTAGCCTGAACGGCTGTGAAGCCAGCGATGATTTGCAGGTGCTCGTGCGGCCCGCGCCCCGCTTCGACCTAACCCGGCAGGCGGTTATCTGCGTGGGCGATCGCCAGCAGACTCAGTTGCGCGTAGTACCGCAGAGCAACGACCAAACCGTTGTCTGGACCACGACCAATACCACGTCGACGACGCTTACCGTCAGTGCAGCCGGTACGTATTCGGTGGTGGTGACGGGCGCCAATGGCTGCGTGGCGGGTGATGCGGCGGTGGTACTCGATCGTTGCGAACCACGTGTGTTTGCGCCCAATGCGTTCTCGCCCAACGGTGACAATAGCAACGACCGGTTTAGTCCGCTTAATGCCTACACAACGGATCTTGAACTGCGCATTTACAACCGCTGGGGTGAAGTGATTTTCGCCAGTACGCCCGAGACGCCCGATTGGGATGGCACCTACCGGGGCGAACCGGCGCAGTCGATGCTCTACCCCTACACGATTACCTATCGCAGCCAGTACTTCCCAGAACGCCCCGCCGTCGTCAAACGCGGGAGCGTGTTGTTGCTGAGGTGAGTGTGCGTTTAACGGTTGAGGGCTAACGTTTGCGGTTGGCTGGTGCATAGAGAACGCGCCAGCCAACCGCAAACGTTAGCCCTCAACCGTTAAACGGCTTTCTTTGAACCTTGACCCTTTTTTCGTATCTTTAAGGTAGAACAGACAGGACAACAATTACCTGATAATCAGTTATGCGCAAGGATTTTATGACCGGGTCGGGGGATGCGATGTCGGCTACGGAGAAGGAAATCGAACGGGCATTACGGCCCCTTTCGTTCGAAGACTTTACCGGGCAGGCCAAAGTCCTCGACAACCTGGAGGTCTTCGTCAAAGCGGCGATGCAGCGCGGCGACGCCCTCGACCACGTGCTGCTCCACGGCCCTCCGGGTCTGGGTAAAACAACGCTATCGCACATCATTGCCAATGAGTTGGGGGCCAATATCAAAATGACCTCGGGCCCCGTGCTCGACAAACCCAGCGATTTGGCGGGCCTGCTGACCAACCTTCAGCAAAACGACGTGCTGTTCATCGACGAGATTCACCGGCTCAACCCAATCGTGGAAGAGTACCTGTATTCGGCGATGGAAGATTACAAGATCGATATCATGCTCGACTCGGGCCCGAATGCCCGCACCGTGCAGATTAAGCTCAATCCGTTTACGCTCATCGGGGCCACCACCCGCGCCGGGATGCTCACCTCCCCCCTGCGCGCCCGCTTCGGGATCAACTGCCGCCTTGAGTATTACGACGCCAAACTGCTCACGACCATCGTGCAGCGGTCGTCGGCTATTCTGGGGACGGCTATCGATGAGGACGGCGCCTTTGAGATTGCCCGCCGCAGCCGCGGAACGCCGCGTATCGCTAACAACCTGCTGCGCCGCACGCGCGACTTCGCGCAGGTGAAGGGTAACGGTTACATCAACGTCGCGATCGCCGAGATCGCGCTGAACGCGCTCGACGTCGATCAGCACGGGTTGGATGAAATGGACAACCGTATTCTGTCGACCATCATCGAGAAATTCAAAGGGGGCCCCGTCGGGCTGTCGACCATTGCCACGGCCTGCGGCGAGGAGTCGGAAACGATCGAAGAAGTGTACGAACCGTTCCTGATTCAGGAGGGCTTTCTGAAACGTACCTCGCGGGGCCGCGAAGCCACCGAGAAAGCCTATTTCCACCTCGGCGTGGTACCAGGCATGCGCAACGGGGAGTTGTTCAACTAAGTACCAGCTAAATGCACGAAGTCCAGTGATCAAGGTTATTGGGTGTCTTTACCGACACGTCACCAACCTCGAACGCTGGACTTTGCTGTAGTTTATAGCTATGCCAAGTGCGCCACCGCGTGTTAGGCGGCGGTCAGCATCTTGCTCCGATAGATGCACTCAATGATGTCAGATACCGAACTATCGACAAGAAAATAATAGATATTCTTGCCACTCCGCCGGATTTCCAGAATCCCCTTATCGCGCATATTGATCAGGTGATGCGAAATCAGTGATTGCTCGGCATTCAGGTTTTTATAGATCGTTGATACATTCAGTTCTTTGTTTTCGTGAAGCATCTGAATGATTTTGATCCGCAAAGGATGTGCTACTGCTTTGAGCACATAGGCTGTCTTTTCAATGCGCTTATCGTCTTCCATAATTTTACGGGTTTATCCAGGTTGTGTGGGTTGACCAGGTTTTCTTTAAAATGTTGTCCGTTTAACCTCAATCCACCTACTGCTAACTAGCCAGACTTACAATCGATTCTTGGTGAAATGACTAATTGGGCAACCACAACAACGTACCCGATGTAAGTGGTCTCTGTACACAGACTTAGGTTATTCTAAATGGTCACACCCTGTTGTTTACAGAATTGTGAAAATTAATGAACGGTCCTATCCCGTCGACCTATTGGCATAGATTATGTGGCAGCGCCAAGAATGTCCCGGCAAACGCTTATGTTACATCGCCTTAGGTCATCTCGCCTGTTTCATGAGCTTTCGTTCCCGCGTTCTGTCGCTGCTGGTGCTGCTGTCTACGATAACGTACATTGACCGCACCTGTATTTCGCTGGTTGCCGCCGATATCAAAAAAGAGTTACACATTGCCAACGACGCCTGGGGCTGGGTGTTGAGTGCCTTTGCGCTTTCCTACGCCCTGTTTGAACTACCTACCGGCGCCCTGGGCGACCGCCTCGGCCCGCGCCGGGTGCTGGTGCGCGTGGTCGGGTGGTGGTCGGCGTTTACGGCGCTCACCGGCACGGCCACCAGTTGGCTTTATCTGGTCATCGTCCGGTTTTTGTTCGGAGCAGGCGAAGCGGGCGCTTACCCCAACGCCTCCATTGTGGTGTCGCGCTGGTTCCCGAAGCAGGAGACCGGACGGGCGCAGGCGTATATCTGGGCGGCCGGGCGCGTGGGGGGTGTCTTGGCGCCCTGGCTGGTGCTGCCGATTGCCGCTAGTTACGGCTGGCGGGTTTCGTTTTACGCCATGGGTTTGCTGGGCGTAATCTGGCTGGTTGTCTGGTACGCCTGGTTCCGCGATTTTCCGTCCGAAAAAGCGGGGGTACCCGATGAGGAACGTACCTACATCGAAGCCAACCGGCGTTTCAAGCACAACAGCCATCATATCCCTTGGAAAGCCGTGCTGCGCAGCCGGAACATGTGGGCCATTATGCTCATGTTCCACTTCTTCATGTATGGGGCTTATTTCTTCACGGGCTGGCTACCAACGTACCTGAAAGAAGGGCGCCACTTCAACCAGAGTCAGATGCAACTGTTTGCAACCCTGCCGTTTGTGCTGGGTGCCATTGGCTGCTTCGTGGGCGGCTACGCCAGCGATTGGCTTTCGCGCCGATATGGGCTGCGTATGGGCCGCCGAAGTGTGGGCATTGTGGGCATGGGCCTATCAAGCGTTATTATTCTGAGTGCGGCCTTAGCCACTGACAATCAGACGGCAGCCGTGTTGTTGGCCGTGGGCATGGGGTTCAAAGACCTGACGCTGCCCGTCGCTTTCGCCGTTTGCAACGACGTAGGCCGCAGCCGGGCGGGCGTGGTATCGGGGGCCATGAACATGGTGGGGCAGTTGGGCGCGGTCTTTCTGGGCGTAGTATTTGGCTACATCGTTGAAGCCACCGGCGATTTCAACAAACCGCTCTTCCTGATTGCCGCCCTGCTGCTCGGCGGCTGCCTCCTGTGGTTTCGTATCGACCCGCTGGAAGAAGTCGTGTTGGAGTAACCCGTGTTACTGCCAGCGATTCCAGAGTTGCTTCGTGATTTGCGCAATGACCCGTTCGCGGGTTGCCTGATCGGCCCGGGCGTCGCTGACGAACACGGCGATAGCCAGATGCTTTCCGCTGGGCAACGTGATCAGCCCAACGTCATTCGTGGCGGCGGTTTTACCGTCAACGGTCATCGACGTACCCGTTTTATGGGCGACCAACGTACCTGGCGGCAGTTGGCCTTTCAGCCGGTTCGGGCCAGTGGCGGTGTCCGTCATCAGCTTCAGCAGGTACGTTCGGCTGGCATCCGACAGGCCCCGCCCCAACTGCAATTGCCGCAACAGACTCACCATCTCGACGGGCGTGGCCCAATTGGCGTATTGCACCGAGTCAGCGGAACCCAGTTCGCGCTCGGTATTCCTGACCATGACCCCCGTTACGCCAATCGTTCTGAGGTAGCTCTGCACCGACGACGCCCCGCCCACAAGCCGTAGCAAGACGTCGCTCGCCGACCCATCACTTTCCGAAACGGCGTAGCGTAGCAGTTCATCGATACTCACCGTTGCCCCGCTCGGGTGCTGATCGCGCAGCGGACTGTGCTGTTTTGGCCCAACGTAGTCGCCTGTTCCGACCGTAATCGGCTTCTGCCGCCGTATCGTACCGGCATCGATCGCCGCCAGCGTGGCCATAGCAATCGGAAGTTTATAGACACTCTGCATCGGAAAACGTTCCGTTCCCGCGTAGGCAATGCTCTCGCCCGTCTCGACAATAGCCGCTGCCACGCCAACACGCCCCTTTGCTTCGGCTCCCATCTTTTTCATGAACGCCTGCATGTCAGACTGTTTGACGACAAAATTGGTCTCGCGCCGTTTCGGCGGTTGAGCGAGCACGGCGTGACACAGGCAAACGAGCCCGACGATTGAGGCAATCCGATGCATAGCTAAGCGACTTGAGCGCATGGGTTGATTGTGCTTATTTTTTGCCTTTCCAGCCGATCAGAAAGACACCGGCCAGGACGAGAGCCGTACCGACAAACTGCCAGCCGGAAATGTGCTCGCCCAAGATCGACGTGGCCAGCACGATCGTAAAAATAGGGCCGATACTACCGATAATCGACGCATTGCTCGACCCAACCCGCTTGATGCCCTCCGCCATCAGAAACGTTGGGATAACGGTGTTGACGAGAGCCATCAGCAGACCGAGGCCGTAGACCCGTAGCGGGAACTGTGCCAGGTGCAGCCCGTTTTCGATCGCGTTGTGCACAACCGTTGGCACCACGGCGGCAAGCAGCGCATAGCAGGTGTAGCGCTGCGCTCCCAGCCGGGCGATCATGGTGTCGCTACCGACCAGATAGATGGCGTAGATGAGTCCACTCAGCACTACCCAGAAGGCACCCAGCCAAATCATGTGGGTGTTTTCGCCGCTAGTCAGGTGCGGCAGGAAAGCGATCAGGATGCCCGTGTAGGTTAGGGCTAGTGCCAGCCACTGCAAGCCCGCAACCCGCCGTTTGAGCACGGTCGCGTTCATCAGCAACACGAACGTAGGGTAGCAAAACAGCAGAATGCGCTCCAGAC
Source organism: Fibrella aestuarina BUZ 2 (assembly GCF_000331105.1). Classification (NCBI taxonomy): domain Bacteria; kingdom Pseudomonadati; phylum Bacteroidota; class Cytophagia; order Cytophagales; family Spirosomataceae; genus Fibrella; species Fibrella aestuarina. Next base: position 6,448,282 of record NC_020054.1, read on the forward strand.
TCGCGTCGATGTAGAGCAGGCCCAGAAAATTGGTGTAGCTGGCGAGGTAGTAGCCCGTGATGCCCAGCAGCGCCACGATACCCCATTGTTTGGCGGGTAGCTGAAGGGGCGGCAGCCGCTGCGACAACCACAGCAACGTACCCCCATAAAACGGCATCGAAAAGAGCATTCGCAACGTCAGCAGATCGATGCTGTCGACGCCATAGCCATACCCGACTTTAATCAATACACCTTTCAACGCAAAGCAAAACGCCGCCAGAAATACGCACAGCGCCCCCACCCAATAGCGGGTACGCGGCGGAGCAGAAGCGGTAATGGGCGTTTGCATGGGGGTTAATGAATAATGTACAATGAACAATGTATAATGGCCCAAGTGGCAGACTACTGCGTCAGCCCACTATACATTGTTCATTGTACATTATTCATTCGTTTTACTTCTGCCGGAAGAACAACGTCAGCGGGACGCCATCGAAGCCGAAGTGCTCGCGGAGTTTGTTTTCCAGGTAGCGCTCATACGACTCTTTGATGTATTGCGGCAGGTTACAGAAGAACACGAACGTGGGCGAAGCCGTTGGCAATTGCAGCATGTACTTGATCTTCACGTACTTGCCCTTGATTGCCGGTGGCGGATACGATTCAATCTCGGGCTGCATGAGCTCGTTGATTTTCGAGGTCGGAATCCGCTTTTTCTTGTTCTCGTATACCTCCATCGCTTTTTCCATTACCTGAAAAATGCGCTGCTTTTCGTGTACCGACGCAAAGACGATGGGCAGGTAATCGATGGGTGCCAGCCGCCGTAGGAATTCCTTCCGCCACACATCGGCCGTTTTGTGGTCTTTCTCCACCGCATCCCATTTGTTTACCATAATGACCACACCCTTCTTGGCCTTGATCGCCTGCCCGATGATGGTCATGTCCTGCCCTTCCATCCCGCGGGTAGCATCGAGCAAGATCACGCAGACATCCGATTCCTCCATCGCCTTGATCGTGCGCAGCGTCGAATAGAACTCGATGTTGTCGCTTACGCGCGCCTTGCGACGCAGCCCGGCCGTATCGGTCAGGATGAACTCCTTCCCGAACGCCTTATAGTGGCTGTTGATGGCGTCGCGGGTGGTACCGGCAATGTCGGTCACGATGTTGCGCTCTACGCCCAACAGCGTGTTAACGAACGACGATTTGCCCACGTTGGGGCGGCCCAGAATGGCAATGCGCGGAATACCTTCGTCGGGATTCTCGGCTTCTTTGGTGGGAAAATGCTTCACCACCGCGTCGAGCAGATCGCCCGTGCCTGAGCCGGTCTGCGCCGAAATCGGATACGGCTCGCCCATGCCGAGGCCGTAGAATTCGCTGGCGGCGTGCATCCGATCGCTGGTTTCGGCTTTGTTGGCCACCAGGAACACCGGCTTTTTCGACCGGCGCAGCACATTGGCAAACTCATCGTCGAGGCCCGTTATGCCGGTCATGGTATCGACCACGAACAGCACCACCGTTGCTTCGTCGAGTGCAATCTCAACCTGCTCGCGAATCGCTTCTTCGAAGACGTCTTCCGACCCAACCACGTACCCACCCGTATCGATGACGGTAAAAAAGTGGTCGGTCCATTCGGCCCGTCCGTAATGCCGGTCGCGCGTTACGCCCGACTGGTTATCCATAATGGCCTGCCGCTGCTCGATCAGTCGATTAAACAGCGTTGATTTGCCCACGTTGGGGCGGCCTACAATAGCTACAATGTTTGACATTTTCGTAAAGGAGGAAAGGGAGGAACGGAGAAAGGGGAGAAAAGGGTGTAAAGGGGTTGTGCCTGAGCCTCCCCTTCCTCTTTTCTCCCGTTACTCTGTTTCTCCTTTCTTATTTATTCGTCATAGCCCAGCCGGCGGAGCATTTGTTGCTTCTGGCGCCAATCGGGTTCTACTCTGACGTGTGTTTCTAAAAAGACTTTTTTGGCAAAGAAGCGTTCCAATTCTTCGCGGGCCATGATGCCTGTTTTTTTGATCATGTTACCCTTTTCGCCCAGCAGGATAGCCCGTTGCGTGGGCCGCTCGACCAGAATATCCGCCGAAATCACGATCATATCGTCGCGCTCCTTGAAGCCGTGCACGATGACCTCCGAGCTATAAGGCACTTCCTTTTTGTAATTCAGGAAGATTTTTTCCCGAATGATCTCCGAGGCAAAGAAGCGCTCAGGCTTGTCGGTCAGTTCGTCGTCCGGGAAGTACGGCGGGTGATTGGGCAGGTGCGCCATGATCGAGTCGAATAGCCGGTCGATGTTGACGCCGTTCAGCGCCGACACGGGAATGATCTCGGTGGCTTTGCGCGGCCCGGTGGGTACTTTGGTGCCAGGTACGTCGTCCGGAGCAGGTTCTTCATCGAGTTCGTGCTCGGCGGCCAGTTCGTCGATGTCCGGGTCGACCACGGCTGCATCGTCATCGTCGTCGGCATTGACGATCCCGCCAATCTCGAAGTGTTCTTCCCAGTACCGGATCTTCTCCTCGATCTGCTCGTCGGTGGCCTGATCGATTTTATTGATCAGGAGCAGGATGGGTACGTTGGCGTACTTGAGCCGCCGGATCACGTCGTCTTCGTCGTGTTTTTCGAAGATGTCCGTCACAAACAGAATGACGTCGGCGTCTTCGAGCGACCCGCGCACGAAGTTCATCATCGACTCATGCAGCCGGTACTGCGGCTTGATGATGCCCGGTGTATCGGAGTAAACGAGTTGGAACGGTTGACCGTGGTGGTTGCCGTTCATAATGCCCATAATGCGATGGCGCGTGGTCTGCGCTTTCGACGTAATAATCGAAAGGCGTTCGCCCACCAACTGATTCATCAGGGTGGATTTGCCCACGTTGGGCTTGCCCACGATGCTCACAAAGCCCGCTTTGTGCCCATCGGGTGGTTGTATGTCAGGTGATCCCATGCGAGATGGCTGAGGTGAATTTTCGGCCCGACGACTATCGCCAAACAGAAAACTAAAATATTTTTTACAAAGATAGTTGATTTAGTTGAAAACGTGATTACCTTTGCACTCCCAACATCGCGGGATGGAGCAGTTGGTAGCTCGTTGGGCTCATAACCCAAAGGTCGCTGGTTCGAGTCCAGCTCCCGCTACTAAGTCAAACCCCAATCATTTGTTTATCAAGTGATTGGGGTTTTTTGTTGCTTAAACGGGGAATGCAAAAGCACCTAGACGCATGGCACCTCATGCACATACAACGAGCGGTTTAACGTACCTGAGTCGCTCCCCAACCGTGGACCCATCCTTACAGAAAAGCCAATTAGTGCCGGTTCTCTCAAAATCGAGGGCTAAAGTCAATGTCAATTCTAAAGCATGGGGCTTTTAGGTCAGCCAGCAACGGGGGGCTGGAAACGAAGGGTAGTACCCGGTTCTCGATACACACATGGTTCTCTCAGTCTTTTGCTAATCTGTGAAATACTTGCTCTTCCTATAAAGTAAGTTGGCGCAGTTGAGTATTCTGTCCAGCCTTTCGAGGTGAGACGAATAGAGGCAGCTCATTATAGCTCCAACGAAACGAACCAGCCTTCCGTGAGAGAGGCTGGCTCATTATTATCGCAACGCTGTTGGCTAATTCTTGATGAAGTAAGGCGAGCCGTCGGGGAAGGACGCTTTACTATACCCCTCGATAACTAGCTCTTGAGGCGCATTGCTGGGCGGCTCCAAGCCCCCCGTGCCTGTATCGCCGCCCCCAAAGCAACGGGTACGTCCCCGATCCCAGGGATCTTCCGTTATCTGCACATCGGAGCGAACTAACATGTTGCGGCCCCGAATAATGAATGCATCTCTTAGGAATTGGCGACTCACGTTCTGAACCACCCACCATTGGCCCCGAAAGAAGCGTCCGTCTACCCGATCATTCGTCAGGTTCCAGAAGCCAATGGGGATGATAGCCCCATCACTAGCCGCATTGAAGCGGGGGCTACACTTAACTCGGTACGAGTATGGCGTATTGCCCGATTCAAAGATTGATGCGGGTTGGAAGTTGTTCACACTAAAACCCTGTTGGTCGCCAGCATCACCCTCAAAACAGCCCACATTGAGGTTACCAGGCTGGCCCGCAATATCCGTACGTTGCAAAAAAGCCCGGCCTCGAACGAGAAATTCGTCATTCCCTATAATCTGGGCTACGTACTGCTTATTGTCACCGGGATTGATGAGTGCCTGCAAGCGGCTGTTGGTCACCGTCCAGGTACCCAAAAAACTACCATTATCGTAGATATTACATCCTGGATCACCGGTTTTGGCGCCGCGGTTATTAACACTAGTAGGTTGAGCTGCGCTGTCTTTATCGCGTTCGCAGCTGACAGGGACGGTCAGTAAGCCGCCCAACACCAGATAGGCACCGATGCGAATCAGGCCTGTTTTGTAGAGATTCATATACGTGTATTGAGTGTTTGATTACTCCATAAAGGTCTATTTGATCTACAATTAATACAATCAGTGAAACCACTGCTTTTTAACTGAACAGGCTAAGGGAATCCCCTTATTCGCCCTTAATCGTGCCGGATGAGTTGACCTCATTCGCTGGCCGAACAAAGCGTCAACTTCCGTAGGCCATTCTCTTTATGGCTTTCGACTGTCTCGACACGGATGCGTCGAGGCTAAACAATATCCCGATTGGTGTAGCCTGAAGCTACCAAGCTCACTATCGCACACTCTTGGCAAGTCAACAAACTATCGAATTGGATGGGCGTTGATAGGGGGATTTCCCTATGCCGATCAGCCAGGTCAGACGAACTAAAGCGATACCCATTGGCGCTGCAAAACCAGTGGCGCCATGAAATTGGCGAAGCTTTCTGCACTACGATGGATATAAGTTGTCTCAGGATCGCTGGGCCTTATCGATGCCTGCTTTGCTTAATGCCAAACGCTGGTCGCAAAGCACCGACTGAACGACAAGCCGATTCGTCTTCTTTCCTTTCGTCAATTGCCAGTAGGTACCGGTGATTTTTTTCGATTCTAGGCAAACGATTGCGCAGGCCAGTACAAACGGTTGCACACCCGGAAAGCCCGTTTTTTGTCCTTTTAACGAAAACATAATCCTTTACTTCCAATGCTGGCCTTAATAGGTTTAGGTATTCGTTCGGAGCGTTGATATCAACGAAACGATTATCCGACGCTCATAAACGCTGTTTTTGATGCGCCCAACAACTCGACGTACTTTCCTGAAAACCGCGGCTCTGAGCAGTGCCGCCCTGTCGCTGCAGCCCGCACTAGCCGCCTCGTCGCTGACGACAAACCACCCGCCCATGCTGGACAAGGTACGGCTGGCCTTCATAGGGGTTGGGTTGCGGGGGCGTAACCACCTGCAACAGGCGCTTTACCGGCCCGATGTGGAGATCACCGCACTTTGCGATGTGTCAGCCGACAGCATCGCCAGGGCCACTGCTCTGATTGAGAAAGCGGGGCGGAAGGCCCCGGCCACGTACACGAAAGGCGATGAGGCGTTCAGAGACATGCTCAAGCGCGACGACATCGATGGGGTGGTGATTGCTACGCCCTGGGAATGGCACGTGCCGATGGCCGTGGCGACCATGAAAGCCGGTAAATATGCCGGTGTCGAGGTGTCGGCTACAGTCACGCTCAAGGAGGCCTGGGATTTGGTCGATGCGTTTGAGAAAACGGGCGCCCACTGCATGCTGCTGGAAAACGTATGCTACCGGCGCGATGTCATGGCGATCCTGAACATGGTGCGGCAGGGTATGTTTGGCGAACTGACATACACCCACTGCGGCTACGAGCACGACCTGCGCAACATTAAATTCAATGATGGCAAATCCGTCTCGGGTGTTGGGGCTGAGTTTGGGAAGGGGGGCTTTTCTGAAGCAAGCTGGCGTACGCAGCACTCCGTGGATCGAAACGGCGACCTGTACCCGACGCATGGCCTTGGCCCGGTGGCCCACTGGCTCAACATCAACCGGGGCAACCAATTCGTCCGGCTGACCAGCATGGCGACCAAAAGTCGGGGCCTGCACAAGTACGTGGTCGATCACGGCGGAGCCGATCACCCTAACGCCAAGGTAAACTTCAAGCTGGGGGACGTGGTCACGACGATGGTGGAATGCGCCAACGGCGAGAACATTATGATCATCCACGATACCAACTCGCCCCGCCCCTACTCGCTGGGATTCCGGGCGCAGGGTACGCAGGGCATCTGGATGGATGACGGCGACCAGATTTACCTGGAAGCGGCAAATGGCAAACCGCTAAGCCCCAAGCCGCACACCTGGGAGCCCTTTGCTCCGTATCAGGAGAAATACGACCATCCGCTCTGGAAAGAACACGGCCAGAATGCCCAGAATGCGGGCCACGGGGGCATCGACTTTTTCGTGTTACGCGCCTTTATCGAATCGATTAAAAAGCAGGTAGCGCCCCCCATCGACGTCTACGATGCCGCTGCCTGGAGTGCCATCAGTCCGCTCTCGGAAGAGAGTATTGCCAAGGGCAGCAAGCCCATCGACATCCCCGATTTCACGCGAGGCAAGTGGAAGACAAACAAACCCATTTTCGGGCTTAACGCCGTGTACTAACCACCAATCAGCCACAGCATCACCTGGGCAGAGTCAGGCGCAAACTGACCCTGGTTGGAACCCCTATATCCGCTCCGTTGCCAGTACGCTTTACCCAACTCACCTACACGCGCTGCGGACCGCTTACCTCCGGACACCTCAACCCACTGACTGTAAATCATTTATCACCCTTTTAAGCTCTTCATCCATATGCACCAAACGTATCTACCGATTACACGCACCCTTAGTCAGGCGATTCGCTGGCTGTGGTTACTGGCACTGCTCGCTTCACCGCTGGGTATGTGGGCTCAGTCAGCCGTGACGGTTAGTGGCGTAGTCACTGACGTCGAAAATGGCCAGGGGCTCCCCGGCGTCAATGTGGTAGTCAAGGGGTCGCCGCGCGGCACCACAACCGATGGCAACGGACAGTATAAACTAGCCGTTGCTGACGCCAGTGCGGTGCTGGTCTTCAGTTCCGTTGGGTACGTGTCGCAGGAGGCGACCGTCGGGACGCAGACGAGCCTCAATATTCAGTTGGTCAGCGACAGCAAAAGCCTGAACGAAGTGGTCGTGTTGGGCTATACCACCACCACGCAGAAAAACCTGACGGGCGCGGCCCAGGCCGTTTCCGGCAAGGAACTCAAGGACGTGACGACCAACAACGTGCAGCAGATGCTCCAGGGAAAGGCTGCGGGGGTTTTCGTTGGCAACAGTTCCGGCGACCCGCGCGTCCCCCCCAAGATACTGATCCGGGGCGTGGGTACGTTGACGGCCAGTTCGGACCCGCTGTACGTGGTCGACGGGGTCATTGGCGGCATCCCGAACCCCAGCGACATTGAAACGCTGACGGTGCTGAAAGATGCCTCGGCAACGGCACTGTATGGGGCGCGGGCTTCTAACGGGGTCATTGTCGTGACCACCAAACGGGGAGCCCTGGGCAAAACCCAGTTTACGGCCCGGCTGAACAAAGGGCTGGGTTACCTGAGCCTGGGCAACTTCCGGTTGCTGAACGGGCAGGAACTGTATGATCTGCAAAAAGCGGTGTTTCAGCGCGACCGCCCAACGGGGGTCCTCACCGATTACCTGCCGACGCCCGACGCCAACGCCAACACGAACTGGTTTGATCTGGCCTTCCGGCCCGCCAGCAATACCCTCGCCGAACTGAGTGCGGCCGGTGGCAGCGACAAAACCCGCTTTTACCTCAGCACCAACTACTACCAGGAAAAGGGGATTCTGGACAAAACAGGGTTGGATCGGTTTGGCCTGCGGCTCAACTTTAATCACAACATCAGCGACAAGTTTCGGGTGGGCCTCAACACGGCCGCCACAGTCACGCGTGGCTTCGACAACAATGGCGGGGCGCTCTATGCCGCCTACACTTACCTGCCTTACGATGACCCGTATGCCAACGGATTGCCTTACAACCCGGTAACCGGCGAGAAAAAATGGTATGGCCGCGACAACGCCAACTTCATCTACAACCGGCAGTTCATTAATTTCAAGGAGAATACGCTCAATGGCGATGTGTTGCTGAAAGCCGAGTATGACCTCCTGCCCTGGCTCACGTTTACCACCTCCAACCGGGCGCAGGGCACAAACTATGCCTATGACAGTTACGAGGATATGCAGGGGCCATCAGCGGCCGACGTGATGGGTCGGCTATCGGGCTATAATGAGCGCAGTTATACGCTGCTTACCTCCGACCTGCTTCGCTTCAAGCATAATTTTGGCAATGGCCATACCCTCGACGGACTGGCCGGTTACGAGTACCAGACGTATTACTACGAATCGCTCTGGGCAACCGGTAAAGGCATTTATTCGGGGCTGGACATCCTGGATGCCACCTCGCAGCCGGAATCCATTGGCGGGTCAAAGACCGAAAACTCCTTCCAGTCGGGGCTGTTCCAGGCGAATTACGGCTACAAAGACAAATACCTGCTCACGACCTCGTTCCGCCGTGATGGCTCATCAAAGTTCGGGCGCAACAAGAAATACGGTAATTTCTACGCCGTTGGCCTAACCTGGCTGGCCTCCAACGAGGCGTTTCTGAGCAACAACGCCACCATCAATAACCTGAAAGTCCGGCTCAGCTACGGCACCACGGGCAACGCCGACGGGATCAACGATTACGCAGCCCAGGGGCTTTACAGCCTGACGGGGCAATATGCCGGCGTGCCCTCGGCTTATCCAACCCGGATCGAAAACCCGAATCTGTCGTGGGAGGTATCTAATAACGCCAACATCGGCGTCGATGCCACGCTGTGGAACCGCCTGACGGTTTCGGTCGACGTTTACAATCGCCTGACCAACAACCTACTCTTCAGCCGTCCGTTGCAGGGAACCAGCGGTTATTCGTCCATTACGGAAAACGTGGGGGCCGTTCGCAATCAGGGTCTTGAAGTTATCCTCTCGGCCGACATTCTTCAGAAAACGGCGCTGAAATGGCGCGCTGAAATCAACGCGGGCCTGAACCGGAACCAGGTAACGGCCCTTTACGGCGACCGGACATTCGTGGCCAACGGGCAGCGTCCCTACGCGCTCAACACGCCACTCAACAGTTGGTACATGCGCCGGTGGTCGGGCGTCGACCCGGCCAATGGTGATCCGCTCTGGCAGAAAATCAATCCGGACGGCACCGCCACCACCACCAACAACTACAACGAGGCGACGCTCCAGTTTATCGGTAACAATGCCAACCCGAAGCTGTTCGGCGGCATCCGGCAAATGCTGAGCTGGAAAGGCCTTGAGCTGAACGGGTTCTTTACCTACTCGGTGGGGGCAACGCTCTACAACGGGGCGCGTAACCTGTTCGATAATGACGGTGCCTACGACCGCTACAACCTGCTGGCCCTGCAACCTGGCTGGAGCCGCTGGGAGAAGCCCGGCGACGTGGCCACCCATCCCAAATACATTATCGGCGGCAACAAAAATGCCCAGCGCCCTTCCTCGCGTTTTCTCGAAAACGGCAACTACCTGCGCCTACGGAACGTGACGATCAGCTACGAATTACCCAAAGCGCTCGTCAGCCGGGCCAGGCTGGGTAGTGTTAGGCTGTCGGCATCGGGCGATAACCTGTTCACGCTCACGAAGTTTTCGGGCATCGACCCCGACGTTACCGAGACGGGTGACGTGGGGACGAAGTATCCTTTCAGCAAGAAATTCATCCTGGGCGTTCAACTCACTTTCTAAGCCACTGCACTCATGAAAACGGCTGTTTTCCGCTATACACTGCTGAGTCTGACCCTCCTGGCATCAGCCTGCAGCATCGATAAAGTCCCCTACAATGGCCTTCCTGAAAGCGCCATTCTGAACGACGTGCAGGGCCTGCGGGCCGCCACCGACGGGAATTACACGTTCATCAAGGATGAGGCCTACACGCGCAACCTGTACATCATGAACGAGTACCCGGGCGACAACGTCACCCTGAGCGGTACCACCACCGACCCCCTGTTTCTATCCTACACCTACCGCCACACGTCGGATCAGGGCAACACGGTGGCGATCTACCGGAAAGGCTACCAGATCATCGTTGGCTGCAACAAGGTCATCGGGGTAATCAAGGAAGATGCCTCCGCCGCCACCGACCAGCTGCTGGGCGAAAACCTGTTTCTGCGGGCCATGGTCCACTTCGATCTGGTTCGGTTGTTTGGCCGCCCTTACACCCAGAGCCCCGAATCGAACCTCGGGATCATTATTAAGACGGACACGCAACCCGATGATAACGGCAAGCGCGCTACGGTAAAAGACGTGTATGCGTTTATCGTGACCGATTTGCTGCGGGCCGCCAAACTGATGACCGAAGAGAAATCGAGCAACTACGCCAGTGCAGCGGTTGCCAATGCGCTGCTTTCGCGGGTGTATCTGTACATGAACGACAATGCCAACGCCATCAAATACGCGGATCTGGTGATTGCGAGCGGCCACTACACCCTAGCTACCCCAGGGCAGGTGCCCAATTTCTACGCCACCGACAATGAGGAGAATCCGGAGGTCATTTTCGCCATCAAACACACGCTGAAAGACGATCGGACCTGGAACTCCATTGGCTCTATGTATTATACCTCGCCGGGGGGCGTGGGCTGGGGCGAAGTGTATGCCTCGCAGGCCTACCAGGACCTGGTCAATAAATTTCCGAACGATAAACGCCGTACTTTTCTGGTCAGGAAGCTGACAGCGGCGGGCGTGCAGGAAAAGCGAAACGGCATCGACAAGGTCTATATCACCAAATTCTCCAACCAGGGCGGTTTACCCACGCTCAGTTCGCCCATCGTGCTTCGCCTGTCGGAGATGTACCTGAACCGCGCCGAAGCCTATGCCAAAACCGGCGAAACCGCCAAAGCCATTGCCGATGTCAACCTGATTCGGCAGCGGGCAGGCCTGACCGGCGCTGAACTTTACACCACAACTGACCTGAAAGGACTACCGACGGTACTCGACGTGGTGTTGCAGGAACGGCGCCTTGAACTGGCGTTTGAAGGCCACCGACCCTATGATCTGTTTCGCAACAACCTGAGTCTGGTTCGCAACTATCCGGGGTATCACAACACGACCAACGGACAGCAAACCGTGCCAGCTACCGATAAGCAGGTCGTCAACCTGATTCCCGAAACCGAGATCGTTCTTAACAAAAATCTGGTGCAGAACCCGCTGTAACCAGCCAATCCCGAGCGTCGGCAATAGAGTCCGTTGGGGCTGTTGCCGGCGCTCGTCGCCTACCGCCCATGTCGTTTCTAATCCGGACGTATCTACTAAGTGTGCTTCTCGCCAGCCAGCCAATGCTCTCCACGCCGCTCTTCCCAGCTGTGCCTGCCCCGACCGTTTTGCCAGTTCCTTTGGGTGGCAACAGCTGGGTAACGAGCTCGGCAGAAAACGAGCCTTCGATCACCCAGGAAGGCTTAACCAACTGGACCAGTCCGGCGAGCCGGGTAACTACCTACGTTCGGTTTGACCGGTCAGGTACGTTGGCCTTGTCGGCGATGCTGCGCGTTCCGGCGGGCAAGAGTCGGCTTCGGGTTACGCTGCTGGGGCAGGCCAAAGAGGTCGAGGTTGAGGGGCAGGCCTTCACCAGTCAGGCGCTGGGGCAGTGGATTATCCCGCAGGCAGGCTACGTACCCATCGTACTGGAGGGGATCAGCAAGACGGGGGCCGTCTATGCGGACGTTAGGGAGCTAGGTATCAGCGGCGAGGCCGTCGACGAACGTACCTGCTTCGTCCGCAACAACGAGGGTAATTTCTTCTACTGGGGGCGGCGGGGACCATCGGTGCATCTGCGCTACCCGATTCCAGGCGGCGTCGACGCCGAGTGGTTTTACAACGAAGTGACGGTGCCAAAAGGCAACGATGTCATTGGTTCCTACTTCATGGCCAACGGCTTCGGCGAAGGGTACTTCGGCATGCAGGTCAATTCCCCTACCGAACGCCGGATTCTGTTTTCGGTCTGGAGCCCCTTTCATACCGATGACCCCAGTAAAATTCCCGCCGACCAGAAAATTTTGCTCGCCCGAAAAGGTACCGACGTCACGACCAACGACTTCGGCAACGAGGGATCTGGCGGGCAGAGTTACCTGCGCTACAACTGGCAGGCCGGTCAGACCTACCAGTTCCTGTTGCACGGCCAGCCGATCGACGGCGGTTACACGCAGTATACGGCCTACTTCAAACCGACCAGCGAACCAACCTGGCGCCTCATCGCCAGTTTCAAACGCCCTAAAACCACCACGTACCTGAAATCCCTGTACTCCTTTCTGGAAAACTTTACGCCCGAAACTGGTAACCTTCAGCGCGAAGTCAATTTTGGTAACCAGTGGGTACGTGGTACCGACGGCCAGTGGCACGAGCTAACCAATGCCCAGTTTACGGCCGATAATACAGCCCGAAAAACCTACCGGATGGACTACGCAGGCGGCTTGCGGCAAAACCAATTTTTTCTCCGCAACTGCGGCTTCTTTTCGAGCTACACCCCCATCAGCACGTCCTTTTCGCGCCCACCCCAACGCAAGCCGCCGACCATCGATCTGGACAAACTGTGACTTACCCTCCCCCGGTTCAGCGGGCAGGACCTACGTCATTTCGGCCGGTTTCACCAGCGCCTTACTTCAGCCAGCCACCGGTGAAACCAGCGCGGGTCAGGCCCCGGCGAATGTGCGGGTTCCGCTTCATGAGCTTCCAGACGAAATCGGTGCGGGCGTTTTCGGCCATCAACAGAATCGGGCCCTGATCAATGCCGAGATAGTCGATATCGAACCAGCCAATGGTGGTGGGGCCGTTGGCAAAGGCCGACGGGTAGCGATACGTGGGGTTGAACGCATCGCGGAAGCCGTAGGGGCCGTATAACTGACTGCCGTATTTCGCTTTCATCGCCCGCAACGCAGGCAGGCAGATTTCCGGGGCGAACGGCATGGAGCCACCTGCTGCCGTGGGGGCTATGGTACCATCATCGACCACCTGCTGAACGGCTGCGCCACGGGCCCGGTATGAGAAAAACCGGCGGCCAGCCACGGTCGTGTCTTTGGGGCCGTCGCAGGCCGTCAGACCCCAGATGTTGGACCCATAATCCTGCCAGCCAGCGGGGTTGCTCAGGCAATAGGCCCGGTTGGCGTAGGTAGCCCGCCGCGAATTTTCGGCATAATCGAACCCCTTTGACTGCATGTAGCTGTCCCGAATCCCGCGAAAGTCGATCCAGACGTGTGAGTACTGGTGGCCAAACAGGGGGTCGAAATTGACGTGGGGTTTCTGCCCAAAAGGAGCGGCCCAGTCGTAGGTTTTCACCCAGGCGGGCCACACCTCAGGACCAACCGGATGGGTAGGTGAGCCGAGCGCCAGCACGTAGAGCAACATGGCCTCGTTGTAGCCTTTCCAGTCGTTGCTGATGAATCCTTTTTCGGGGTGCCAACCCATCGACACAAATGGCTTGTTGTGTTGAAACCAGGTCCAGTCGACACGCCCGTAGATCTGCTCGGCCAGTTTCCGGATCTCCGCCTCGACGGGCGTATTCCGGTCGAAATAGGTCTGGCTACTCAGGATGCCGCCCAGCAGCAGCGCCGTGTCAATGGTCGACAGTTCGACCTGTTTGAAGCGCTCGCCGGTTTTCATGTCCAGGAAATGGTAGAAGAACCCTTTGTAACCCGCCACGCCGGTGGGCTTGTCAGACTGGGGCGCCTGGGCAAAAAAACGGAGCGTCTGCCGGGTACGTTCGGCGGCCTGCTCCCGGGTAACGTACCCACGCTCGATACCAACCAAATAGGACGTGAGGCCAAAACCTACGGCGGCAATGCTGGAGAAAGCCGTTCTTGGTGCGCGGTCGGGAATCAGGCCATTGGCCGGGTTGGCCGTTTCCCAGAAATACCGAAAGGTGTCGCGCTGCAAACTATCCAGAAAGGCGTTGTCGCTGGCAGAAAACCTTGTTGGCGGTTTAGTCGTCGACAAGTGGGAAGTCGGAATGGCGATGTCGGCCGTAGCGGATTTTCCTGCGTTGAACTGATGACTCAGTGTAAGCAGCAGGGTGACCGGCAGGAGCAGTTTTGAAGCGTATTGTATCACTGTTTTTCGTAACGAATAAGCCGATGGTACTGGCTACGTCGAGCAGGCGTAGCCAGTGCCATCGGCAGGCTGAGTTAATATCCCGGATTCTGCGTCAGTGCGCCCCCGCTCAACTGAATCTGGTTCTGCGGGATAGGGAACACTTCGTTTTTACCCTTCGTGAACGTTTTACCATGCGCCGCGAAGGCCTGCACGGCCCGCCCGGCCTGCACGTCTTCCTGCCGGATCAGGTCGAAGAAGCGGTCATGCTCCATTGCCAGTTCCACGCGCCGTTCGTGCCACACCGCGGCCCGGTCGAGCGTTGTGAGCGCCGGCAGCCCGGCTCGGGTACGTAGCCGGTTGATGTCGGTGAGTGCCGCTGCATTCTGGCCTGTCGCCAGCGCTGCTTCGGCGTGAATCAGCAGCACCTCGCCCAGGCGCATGATCCGAAGGTTTTTGGGTAGCCGGTCATTATTGCCGCAGTTCCGTTCGGCCGTGCGGCTGTGGTACGCCTTATAATTGTAGCGGTCATTTTCGACCGAATCACGACTTGGCACCCGGAAGCCATCCCACAGGACCGTACCGCGCGGGGCGGGATTAATAAAGATAATGGTGGCCGCCCGGCGCTGATCGTTTGCTTCGTACTCATCGACCAGACTCTGAGAAGGCGTACCAAACCCGAAGCCCAGATCGGACCAGCCTCGTTTACCACCCGCCCGTGGCCCCTGGCAAACGACATACAGGTTGATGGCCGCGTTACACGACAGATTGATCCCAGTCTGCACCTCAAACAGCGACTCCACACTGTTGGCCCCGGTTTCGCGCCAGATGTTGGCGTAGTTGGGCAACAGGTCGTAGCTGCCAACCTGGTTTTTCACGATCGAATCAGACAGCGTGTAGGCCTGCTGCCAGTTTTTCTGGTACAGATACACTTTAGCCAGCATCGCCATTGCCGCTGCTTTGGTGGCCCGGCCCGTCTGCGTTTGCCCTTTTATCGGCAACACGTTGGCCGCATACCGCAAGTCCCGCACAATCAGGTCGTACACCTGCTCGCGGGTGGCGCGCTTCTGCAAATCGGTATTGTTCACCTGATCAACCGCCGGAATGGCATCGAGCAGCGGAACACCACCGAAAAACCGAACGAGGTTGAAGTAAAAATAAGCCCGCAGGAAACGGACCTCCCCTTCTAACTGACGCCGTACCGTCGGCTCGGCTGCGCTGAGCGGAATGAGCGCCAGCGCCTGGTTGGCTTTAGCGATAGACCGAAAATAAGCCGACCACAGGTTGTTGAGATTGCCCACGCCCGCCGTTGGGTTCAGGTTGTCAAGCGTACCAAACGTATTGGCGCCATCGGCGGCCGAGCTGCCTTTGTCAGCGTCATCGGACGCGATGTTGGTCATGCCGACGAAGTCAAAGCCGTGCATGCTTTCTTCCCAGAGGCTGTTATACACGCCCGTGACCAGGTTCTGGGCCGCTGCCGGGTCATTCCGCACCGCGTCTTCACCAATCAGGCCCTGAGGCGGCGTGGTCAGGAAATCATTACAAGCGGCCAGCCCCAGCACAAACAGGGCCATCAGCAGCGAGAGTCGAATCGGAGATTTTACCGAAGATTTAATAGACGTCATGGTCGTAAGGTCGTTTGATTAGAAGCCTACGTTCAACCCAACAGCGAAGGTGCGGGTGGTTGGATAGGAGGTCAATTCGATACCAGAGTCGAGCGGCCCGCCGGGGAGTTCGGGCGAGAAACCGCTGAATTTCTGAAGTGTAAACAGGTTTTGCGAGGTCACGTAGAGGCGGGCGGTCCGCAACCGCACTTTTTCGCGCCACGCGGTCGGGATTGTGTACCCGAGCGTGAGGTTATTCAGCCGAACAAAGGAACCCGATTCCACAAAGTAGGTAGAGGCGGGCGTGGCCGACGTAATCAGGCGCGGATCGGTCTGCGAAGGGCGGGTAGGCAGCCAGCGCGCCTCGGCATAGGCCGCTTCGATGTTGTCCGTGTTTTCAAAACGGAACGCCTTTTTACCATTGTACACCTGGTTCCCCGCGTTGCCATACACGTCAGCCGTGAGGTCAAACCCTTTGTAGGTCAACGCCAGGTTGATGCCGTAGTAGAGCTTGGGCTGATACGACCCGGCGTAGATCCGGTCATCGGTATTAATGACCCCATCGTTGTTTACGTCCTGGTATTTCAGATCACCCGGCCGCACGTTGGCGCGTGTACCAAATACCGGCGACCCGTCGATTTCGGCCTGATTCTGGAAAACGCCGATGGCATTCAGCACGTAGAAACTACCCACCGGCTGACCGTTGTCGCTACGAGTTGTAAAGCCCTGCTGCCCAACCCCTCCGGCCAGCAGTGCCTGCCCACCGTTGAGCCCAACCAGTTGGTTCCGGTTCAGCGTCAGGTTACCGCCGATGCTATAGCCCAGGCCGCTTTTGGTCGTTTCTTTCCAGTTCAGCACAAACTCGAAGCCGCTGTTTCGGAACGAGGCGATGTTGGTCAGAAACTGGTTATCCGGGTCGCCGAAAATAGCCGGAATGATCCGGAACGCCAGTGCATCGCGGGTCGTCTTGTTGTAATAGTCGATCTCACCCGTCAGGCGGTTATCGGCCAGGGCAAACTCCAAACCCACGTCGACCTGCTGCGTCCGCTCCCACTTCAGTTGCTGATCTTTGATGTCCTGAATCGCGTTGCCGAGGGTCAGGCCATTGTTGAAAAAGTACGGAATATTCACATTGGCCGTCAGGATGTAGGCATTGCTGGCGATGTTGTCGTTGCCCAGAATACCCCAGCTCCCCCGCAGTTTCAGGAAGTTGACCAGCGACTGCGTTTTCAGGAAGCTTTCATCAGAAATAACCCAGCCGAGACCCACTGTCGGGAAGAAGCCCCAGCGTTCGCGGAACTTGGAACTGCCATCGGCCCGCAGTGAGGCATTGAACAGGTAGCGATTGGCAAACCCATACGTCGCGCGCGTCACGAACGACTGCCGGGTCTGGAGGTCGCCGCCGCTGTTGTTAGACAGCTGCTGGTCGGGATTACCCAAGCCTAGATACCACTGGTTGGGGTCGTTCGGGATGTTGATGCGGGAACCGGTGATGAAGTTAGACGTAAACCGCTCCGTAACGGCCCCCAGTAGGAATGTGACGTCGCTTCTGCCGAACGTCTTGTCAAACGTAGCGGTGTTGTCGATGATATACCGCTGCGACTGGCTGTTGTCGAGCGTAAGCTGACTATTCTGCTGACGCTGGTTGCCACCCGCCGTAATGAACGTAGCCGCATCGTTCTGAAAAGCCCGCAGGTACGTTCGGTTGTTGTTGAAAATCAGGTCCGTATTGAAGGCCGAACGGAGCGTGATCCACTCGGCAGGTTTGTAGCTGAGGGCCAGATTGCCCTGCAACCGGCTGTTGATGATCCGGTTGTCGCGGGCGTCGAGGCTGAGCAGCGGGTTGCCCACGTTGCCGAAGGCCGAGAGGTTCCCGTATTTAGTATCGACCAGTGCCGGTACGATGGGCGCCGCCCGGTAGAGACTTTGATAGACCCCGTCGAGGTTGACGGCGCGTTCGTTACCACGAGCAAACGAAATCTGATTGCTGAACGTCAGTTTATCGTTGATCTTGACCTCATTATTGGCCCGCAGGGTCAACCGTTGAAAGTCGTTCGTGTTGACTACGCCCTGATCCGAGAAAAAGCCCGCGCTGATAAAAAACGTGTTGCGTTCGCCCCCGCCCGAAATAGACAGGTTGTGGTTCGATTGGGGAGCCCTCCGTAGCGCATAGTCGTACCAGTTGGTCGTTCCTGTCGACGTGAGCGGCGGATTATTGACGTTCACATTGGGAGCGGCATCGGTCAGGTAGCTGATGTACTGATCGCGGTTGGCCATTGGAATCAGGTTGGCGGCCTGCCGCACGCTGAAGTTGGCGTCGTACTGGACCTGTGTAGCCCCCGATTTGCCCCGGCGTGTGGTTACGATCACGACGCCGTTGGCCGCCCGAACGCCGTAGATCGCCGCCGAGGCATCCTTCAGCACTTCAATGCTAAGAATGTCGTTGTTGCTGATGTTACGGATATCGTCGGTGAGCACCCCGTCGACGACGTACAGCGGGCTGACGCCCGCCAGAGCCGACCCGACTCCCCGTACCCGAATCTGCGGCTGCTCGTTGGGCCGCCCCGAGGCGATAATCTGCACCCCGGCCAGCTTACTCTGGAGGGCTTGCGTGGGCGTCTGGACGGGGTACTTAATAATTTCCTCGCCTTTTAGCTGCGCCACGGACCCCGTCAGGTCGCGTTTCCGTTGGGTCCCGTAACCCACTACCACGACTTCGTTGAGAGCCTGGGCATCGTCCGCCATAACGACATTGACCTCCGTCTGGCCGTTGACCGGCACTTCCTGTGCGGTATACCCTATGCTGGAGAAGACAAGGGTAGCGTTGGCGTCGACCTGGATCGTGTAGGCCCCTGACGCGTCGGTGGTTGTGCCCTGAGACGTCCCTTTGACCTGTACGGTGGCACCGGGTAACCCGGCCTTCGTTGCCTGGTCGGTGACCCGGCCGGTGATTCGATTTCCCGCCGTCTGCGCATAGACGGTTACGCTTAGCAGCCCCCAGCAAAAAGCCATCAGGAGGCGAAAACGAACACCAGTCAACTGGCTAGTAAATTGGTTTACCATATTCATGTGAATGACAACAATTTTCCTATAATTAATTGCACAAAAGTAGGCTGTCAGAATACACCTCATCAGTAAAGAGGTACATCAAAACCTCATCATACCGCCGATATTTGCCGGGAAATAGCCTTTTTCAGTACATCAACATCGAGTTCAACGTGATTCCGTCTCCTCAACACCAGCAGTGGCTACCCAGCCAGACAACGTACCTGCTACGGTGGTTACTCGGGTTATTGCTCGTCAGCCATACCGGTGTTGGACAAGATGCCTACCAGTTCTGCCAGCCCGACATTATCAATTACACCCGCCAGCAGTATGGGGCCCATAAACACAATTGGAGCATTGCCCAGAGCCCCCGTACCCGATTTATGTATCTGGCCAATTCGAGGGGCCTGCTGGAATACGATGGGAGTACGTGGCGGGTGTACGAACTTCCCAAGAAGCAGCGGGTACGGTCGGTGGCAGTCGACGAAACAGGTCGAATCTTTACGGGAGCGCTGGGCGAAT
This sequence comes from Fibrella aestuarina BUZ 2, assembly GCF_000331105.1. NCBI lineage: Bacteria > Pseudomonadati > Bacteroidota > Cytophagia > Cytophagales > Spirosomataceae > Fibrella > Fibrella aestuarina. The sequence continues at coordinate 6,467,496 of NC_020054.1, forward strand.
TCGGCTATTGGGCACCCGGCCCCAGCGGCGAGTTGACGTATAAGTCACTGGCCCCGCTGATCAGAGACCCGGCGTTTCGGAACGAAGAAATCTGGCACGTGCTGGTGACCCCACGGGGCATCCTCTTCCAGTCCTTTGCGTACATGTTTCGGTATTGGCAGGGGCGGGTCGAGGCGATTCCTACGCCCGGCAATGTATTGTTCGTGCGGGCGGTGCGGAATCGGTTACTGGTGGAGGTCATTGATAAAGGCCTGTATGAACTGCGGGGCAAGACGTTCACCCTGATACCGGGTAGCGAATTTCTGGGGCGCGAAACCGTCAACACGCTGTTACCGCTTGGCAAAACGGAACTGCTCGTTGGGACTGAGCGGGCACTCTACCGGTACGATGGGCGCCGCTTTCGGCCCTTCAACGCCCAACTCAATGCGTTCATCCAGCAGAACCGGCTTAACCGGGGCATCCAGTTGGGCGCGGACGGATACGCCTTCGGTACCTTGCTGAACGGGGTGTTGATTACCACCTCCGACGGGCGCATCCGGTATCTGTTCAATCAGCAAACGGGCCTGCAAAACAACACGGTGCTGGCCCTCTGGCAGGATGCCAACCGCGACCTGTGGGTGGGCATGGACCAAGGCGCCGACCTGATTCACCTCAGCTCGCCTATCCGCTACTTCACCGATAGCGACGGTGACCTGGGTACGTTCTTTGATCTGGCCCGCCATCAGGGAAACCTGTATCTGGGCACGAATCAGGGCGTTTATTACAAGCCACTAGCCCAACCCGAGTTGCCGTTTCGACTGATTACGGGCACCCAGGGGCAGGTCTGGCAACTGAGCGTACAGGATGGCCAACTCCTGTGCGGGCACAATCGGGGTACGTTCCTGATCGATGGAACGACGGCCCGGCTCCTGTGCCCCATCACGGGCGGCTGGGCGCTTCGCCGACTGGCCAAACACCCCGACCGGTTGCTTCAGGCGACGTATACCAAACTCTGCGTGTACCAGAAAGACAAGCGGGGCCAGTGGGTCTTCGCCCATACAGTGGATGGGTTTTCGGCACCGGTACGGCAATTGGAAGAAGACGAGACCGGGGCTATCTGGCTCAACAAAGCGCCCAGTCAGGGCATTCAGCGCCTGTACCTCTCGCCCGACCTGAAGCGCGTGGTGAAAAGCACCAGCTACGACTCACCCGCTTTTCAGACCACCACGGCGAACCTCGCCCAACTGGCAGGGCGCATTGTGGTGACGGCCGCGCCCATTGCGCAGGTTTTCGACCCAACGCGGCAGCAGTTCAGCCCGGCGCCGCTGCGTTTCCCGTTTCTGAAACCGGGGGTTCAGAAGCTCTTCCAACTAGCGGGCTCCGAACTGCTTCTGCTGCATCAGGATGGGCGGTTGCAGCATGTTCAGGCGGGGCAGACAACCGCGCATGATATTCCGGTGCGCACCAATCGGTGGGTCGAAGAAGACGAAACGCTGGTCGACTTGGACACCAATTACCTGGGCCTCTGTCGTGAAAATGGCTTTGCGCTAATCCCCCGTCGTGGATTGAGCCAGTTACAGCAAACGGCCACGCCACCACCGCTGATCCGCAGCGTTACGACCCTCGACACGCCCGCTGTGCAGCATACCTTCCAGGCTCCGCAACGCCCCGACGCCGCCTTGTCGTTTTCGCACAAGCAGGCCAATCTCCTCGTCACGTTCTGCACGCCCGCCTTCACGCAGCCGGTGCAATACAGCTACTGGCTGGAAAACAACATGAGCAGTTGGTCGCCTTACCAGCCCATCCAGCAAAAAGAATTCAACAACCTGCCTGCGGGCCAGTACGTGTTGCATCTACGCGCCAACGGCAGCCCCACGGAAAGCACCCTCGCCTTTGAGATTCGCCCACCCTGGTATTGGTCGGTCTGGAGCAAGCTGGGCTATCTATTGCTGGGAGTTGGCGCGCTCACCCTCTCCTACCGGCTGCATCTGCGCCGCGTGGCCACCAAACAACAGCAATTGCGCACCGAACTCGAAGCCCGGCTCCGCCAGCAGGAAGAGGCCAGTCAGCGGGAGATTATTCTGTTGCAGAAAGAGCAACTGGAGCAAGGCCTGATTCAGAAATCGGAAGAACTGGCCAATTCAACAATGACCCTGATTCGGAAGAACGAACTGCTGATGCAGTTGAAGGACGAGCTTAATCAGGTCAGGAATCAGGTGAACGGGCGCGGCACGGGCGAGCATTTTCAGCACATCAACCGGCTGATCGACCAGAACATTTCCAGCGAGCAGGATTGGGCGCTGTTCGAAGCCAATTTCAACAAAGTACACGAGCAGTTTCTGAAGCGGCTGATCGACCAGTACCCCGACCTGGGACAGGGCGACATGAAACTGGCCGCTTACCTACGCATGAACCTGTCGACGAAAGAAATTGCCCAGCTGCTTAACATAACGCCCCGCAGTGTCGAGTTGAAACGATACCGCCTTCGCAAAAAACTGAACCTCGACGCGCAGGCCAACCTGAGCGAATTTATGATCAAGTACTGAGTCGTTACAAGCTCATTGTCTGGCGCTTAACAGGCAAACGGGTACAGAAGTGGGGGCCTCGTCTTTTGGTAGCACCTAAAACCTAAACGCCTGCCTTTCATGAACCACCTCGCTACCGCCGATTACGCGGTTTTCCTGACCTACTTTGTCCTTGTCGTTGGTTACGGCTACTGGATTTACCGCTCGAAGCAGTCGGGCGAAACCAATACCAAAGATTTTTTTCTGGCCGAAGGGTCACTGACGTGGTGGGCCATTGGCGCTTCGCTCATTGCCTCCAACATCTCAGCCGAGCACTTCATCGGCATGGCCGGGTCGGGTTTCGCGATGGGGCTGGCCATTTCGTCGTATGAATGGATTGCGGCGGCGACGCTGGTAATCGTGGCGGCGTTTTTTATTCCCATCTACCTCAAAAATAACATCTCGACCATGCCCCAGTTTCTGGCGCAGCGGTATTCCGACACCGTCAGCACCATTCTGGCCATTTTCTGGCTAGTGGTCTACGTGCTTGTCAACCTCACGTCGATTCTGTATCTGGGGGCTATCGCCATCGAGTCGCTGGCGGGGATCTCGTTTACTACCTGCACCATCGGGCTGGCCATTTTTGCCATTTTTATTACCCTGGGCGGCATGAACGTCATTGGCTATACCGATGTGATCCAGGTGGTGGTGCTCATCTTTGGCGGGCTGGTGGTCACGTACCTGGCGCTGCAACTGGTGGCCGACAAATCGGGCGTCGAGGGCGTCTGGAACGGGCTGGCCACCCTCCGCACCCGCGCCGACGACCATTTCCATATGTTCTTCGCCGAAGGGCATCCGCATTACAACGCCCTGCCGGGTATGTCGCTGGTGTTGGGCGGGATGTGGATCAACAATCTCTATTACTGGGGCTGTAACCAGTACATCGTGCAACGGGCGCTGGGTGCCGATCTGCCCACGGCCCGAAACGGTATTCTGTTCGCGGCGTTCCTGAAGCTGCTCATCCCGCTGATCGTGGTCATTCCCGGCATCGCGGCCTTCGTCCTGTATCAGGAGGGCACCTTCGCCGCCGCCATGACCGATGCCAACGGCAACGTCAAACCCGACCATGCGTATCCGGTGCTGATGAACCTGCTGCCTACGGGCATGAAAGGGTTGGCCTTCGCCGCGCTCACCGCCGCCGTGGTGGCCTCGCTGGCAGGCAAGTGCAACAGCATTTCCACCATTTTCACGCTCGACATCTACCGGAAGTTCGTTGACAAAGACGCGTCAGAGCAGAAGCTGGTGCGGGTAGGGCGCTGGGCTGTGGTGGTCTCCTTCGTTGTGGCCATCCTCATCGCGCCCATGCTGCGGTCGTTCGATCAGGTATATCAGTACATCCAGGAATACACCAATTTTCTCACCCCCGGCGTGTTTGCCATTTTTGCGCTGGGCTTTTTCTGGAAACGCGCCACCAACCGTGCCGCCCTCACGGTCGCCATCCTGACGATCCCGCTCTCGATTCTATTCAAATTCTGGCCAGCCATCAGCGAATTGGTTGGCGAGCGGGCCGCCGAGATTCCCTTTCTTCACCGCACTACCTGGGTTTTCTGCATCGATATGGTGCTGATGGTCGTGGTATCGCTCACCGATCCGACTAGCGAGGGCAACCCCAAAGGACTGGCTATCGACAAAGCCATGTTTCGGGTATCGCGGTCGTTTCTGGCCGGATCGGCGGCAATCGCGGTGGTGCTTATTACCTTATATACCTTGTTCTGGTAGCAACGTACCTAGGCTGCTACGGCGGCCCCGGCCGTTTCGCGAGCCAGCGCGTCACGTACCTGAGCCGTCAGTTCAAAGGAACGAAGGCGGGCCGTGTGGTCAAAAATCTGGGCGGTTGTGATCAGTTCGTCGGGGCGAAGCTGGTCGATAAACCGGGCCAGCCCCTGCTGCACCGTGTCGGGCGAACCAACCATTGCATACCGCAACGCATGGCTGGCTCCCGCCTGATCGGCCGCAAACTGAAGCAGATCGGGGCGATCGACGGGCGGGGGCAACATACCGGGCGTACCACGCCGCAGGTTGATGAATTGCTGCTGCACCGACGTAAACAGGCGTTGCGCTTCGGCGTCGGTATCAGCCACGACCACGTTGGCCGCCAACATGACATAAGGCTTATCCAGCGATTCTGACGGGACAAACTGCGTCCGGTACACGTGCAGGGCCTGCAACAGAGCGTCGGGGGCAAAGTGAGACGCAAAGGCGAAGGGTAAGCCGAGCATGGCGGCCAGCTGCGCGCCAAACAGGCTGGAGCCCAGTATCCAGATGGGTACGTCGAGGCCCGCGCCCGGTACAGCCTGCACCGCCTGCCCCGGCTCGGTCGGCTGGAAATAATCGCGCAGTTCGACTACATCCTGCGGGAACGTATCGGGGCCCGTGAGGTTGCGGCGCATGGCCCGGGCCGTTACCTGATCGGAACCCGGCGCGCGGCCTACGCCCAGGTCGATCCGGCCGGGGTAGAGCGATGCCAGCGTGCCAAACTGCTCGGCAATGACCAGCGGCGAATGGTTAGGCAACATAATGCCCCCTGACCCAACGCGGATGGTTTGGGTGCCCCCCGCGATGTAGCCAATCCCCACCGACGTAGCCGCGCTGGCCACGCCCGTCATGTTATGGTGTTCGGCCAGCCAGTAGCGGTTATACCCCCAGCGTTCGGCGTGTTGAGCCAGATCAAGCGCATTATGCAGCGCCTGCCGGGGCGTACTGCCTTCGGTAACCGGCACCAGATCTAAAATTGAGAAAGGAATCTTTTTCATGGCGTTGGAAAGCCACGTACCCGGTCAGGTTGTGTGCCGGATGGCTTTCGTGTACAACACAAACGGTCCGGAAATCATTACCCGAACCTGTTAACCGAAAGGCAACCGGCACGACTTAACGCGCTTCATTGACCAGTAGCCAGGGCATTGATCGCTGCCGGAACATCTGGCTCACCCTTGAAAAACACGCCGCGTTTACCCTGTGTCAGCGCCCAGCGGTGTAGCCACGAGATGCCGCCATTCCGAACGTAGTCGTCCTGCGACTGGTAGGCGGGGTCCTGGAGCGCCTCATGGAGTGAGACGAATTGATACCCTTCGGCCGTCAGGCGCGCTAGTATATCGCCCAGATACTGCGAATTGATGGTATTGGCGTGCGTTAACAGAACATGTGCTATGGAGCGCCTGAATAGTGAGTCGGCCTGCGCCTCGTAGTAATGAACACAAGCCAGCATGTAATCGACGTATTGCTTACCGACCGACGAGGCCAGCGCACTGTCTTTCCGAAGCAACGCGACATCGTAGGCAGCGGAGAACAGATAATCGGCATTATCGATAGACACCGGCGCTTCTACATACTGCTGGCTGGCCAGATAGCGAACCAGCGAATCGCGTTTGCTGACCGTGTTGCCCCGTTGCAAATATGGATGACGAAAGTAACGGAGGCGTCGATTAGCCGCCTGAAGCAACGGACGCAGCAACGTATCGGCGCCGGCAACGTCTTGCTGGTAGGCAGCGGCCGATAGTGTATTATATCCCAGGTGCGCAAACGTGTGATTGCCTAACTCCATACCGGCTTCCAGCCAGCGCGTCAGCAGGCGCAGCTGACTGCTGTCAGGCTGTGACTGGCTCATCAGTTTTTCGCCAACGACGAAGCCAATCGCAGGTACGTTGTGTCGTTTCAGCTGTGCCAGCAACCGATCAGTCAGCGAGTCCTGCCCGGCGACGGTCCGGTAAACCCGTGAAACGGTAGGTAAATCATCAATGCTGATGCACATCCGTTTCTGAGCGCAGGCTGGTATCAAACAACCTACTATGAACAACGACGTGAGCAAAAATCGACAGGAGACTACTGTTGTGTGCATAAGCCGTTCTAGTAACAATATATGTTGGCCTTCGGAAAGCACACCAGCGCCTTCCGAAGGCCAACAAAGAACGTACCTACTGGCTAAGCGATGACCCCTATCGCTTCAAGAATCTTTTCGGCGGCATCCCGACCGGTTTCGGCCCCGCCATTCATGTATCCCTGATAATCGGCGCTGCAATGCTCACCCGCAAAAAATAAGTTGTTGACCGATTCGCCTTCAGCACCGCCAAAGCTGGTCTTTTGCCCGACGGTGTAGCAGGCGTAGCTTCCGAGCGCAAACGGGCTGCTTGGCCAGTGAAAACGCTCGGCTCGACCATTGTAGCGAGCCGACGCACCGGGGAAAATCTGGTTTAACTTAGGCAGATAATATTGCGCTTGCAGTGCCGCGCTGCCTACGCCAAGCAACGTACCCGTAACGCCGCCGGTATAGACCGTAAAGCCACCCGAGCTACCTGCCTGCAGTTGGCTATTATCCCACCCCGACTGTAGGCCATTGTCGGAGAATACGTACCCAGAATAACTCTGACTACGCCACGGACGGTTGGAGAAACCCAACAGCAGTTTGGCGTTGGTGCCGTAACCCAATTCCCAGATAGCTCGCCGTTTGCGAGTGGGCAAACTTACGTTCAGTTGCACCTGCCGCAATTTTGTAAACGGAAGCGTCAACAGCACATAATCGGCGCGGACGGTAGCACATCCATCAAAAACCAAGTCAAGTTTGGTACCATATGTAGTCACCGCCCTCAACACGGCGCCAGTCTTAATCGAGTCCTGATACAAACCCGCCAGGCGATCAACGATCTGCTGATTACCGCCTTCAATTTTGTAGCGTTCGTCGCTGTCGCCAAATACCTCAAACTGCCCCCCACTGGTGTCGGTCGAGATAAGCGTGAGCAGGTTGAGTGCCGTTTGAACATCACAGGAAAGACCAAATTCCGTTTCGTAGGCCACCGTCAGCAACGACCGGATAAGTCCGGGAGCGCCAATAATGAGGAGGTATTCGCTAATCGACAGCCAGTCAAAGCGCAAGCCGGGGCCACTCGTCGTGGTGTAATCAACGCTGTCGGGTAACTGATCGATGTCAGCCTGTATACGGCTGGCAATGGGCCGAAACGCCGACACGATCTGAGCCAGTGAGTAGAGCCGTCCGTTGAAGAAGTAAGCGTCTTTGATCAGCGCGGTTTCTGAAGGGGCCTGCGTATCGAGTAAGGGCAAGCCAAATTCCTGGGCCAACTGCAGCATATCCGCATGGCCACTGTCGATAAATTCACCGCCAAGTTCGGTGGCCAGGCCAGTCGCCAGCAGGTTTTTGGCCGTGCGAATCCGGCCGCCAATCACGTTGGCTCCTTCGTAGATGGTGAAATTACCGAACCCCCTTTTAGCAAGGGTATGGGCTGCGTGCAAGCCAGCAATACCAGCCCCGATAATCGCTACGCTGGGGCCACTGGTACTCAGGCGAGCGTTGCGCGCGGGCTGGACGGGCGCAAGGTCATCGGAGCGGCAACTACTCAGTGCGGCTAATCCGCCGGCAGCTAGTGCCATCTGGCCTGACGAACGCAAAAACGCCCGGCGCGACTGTTGTTCGATCAATTGGCCAACTAACTCATCGGCGGGTATCTGGGTACGTTCTGCGTCAATGGCGAGCCGATAAGCCTGACGCAACAAAGTCATCAAGGGGGTCTTCGATGTAAACATTATTCGCAAATTATTAAGTATAATTACCCGACAATTTGCGAATAAATAACTAGTTTTAGGTAGCACCGAGTGACATAATTCGTACTTTTCAAGGCTGGATGACCCGTTGACCTGCCTTACAGCTGACTAGTACTGCCTGGCTTGCGGGCACCAACCGGCGGCAATTATCGTTTACTCGCTGTAAGATTCTGACAGCCAAACAAAAAATGGCGTTGCGCTTTCCAATTGTGTTTTCTATCTTTGCGCTCCCGTTGAGAAAAAGACATAGCCATGGCTAAGAAAGGTAATAGAATCCAAGTCATCCTGGAGTGCACCGAGCAGAAAGAATCGGGCGTACCAGGAATGTCGCGGTACATCACGACTAAGAACCGCAAAAACACGCCCGCACGTATCGAGCGTAAGAAGTACAACCCCTTCCTGAAGAAGGTAACGCTTCACAAAGAAATTAAGTAATTGTCATCTAAACTGGCGGAACCCGGCTTAACTTGCTGAGGAACACGTCGAAACCAACATAAGCAATGGCAAAGAAGGTAGTTGCAACCCTGAAAACGAAGGACAACGGCAAAGCATTCGCGAAAGTGATCCGCGCCGTGAAATCACCCAAAACGGGTGCTTACACCTTCAAAGAGGAAATGGTACCCGTCGACGACGTGCAAAACGCACTGAAAGCGTAATCGGTTAGTTGCCTTTCCCGAAAACACTACACTGAAAAGTCCCCAAAAGGGACTTTTTTTGTTATACAGAAAAGTCGGCAGGCTGCGCTGTCATTAGGCTTCGCCATCATTGATGGTTATTCATGGTAAAAAACAATTAATGACTACCAATGACGCCGCAGGCAAATGACTACCAATGACAATCAATGACGGCGCAGCCCACTGACTATCAATAGACACTACACGATGGCCTTTTTTGGATTATTTGGCAAAGAGAAAAAAGAATCGCTCGACAAGGGACTGGAAAAAACCAAAGACAGTTTTTTCTCCAAGCTGGGCCGGGCAGTCGTTGGCAAAGCAACCGTCGACGAAGAGGTGCTCGACGAACTCGAGAGCGTCCTGATCTCGTCGGACGTGGGTGTCGAAACCACCGTCAAGATCATTAACCGGATTGAAGCCCGCGTAGCCCGGGACAAGTACATGGGTACGAGCGAGTTGGACAGCATTCTGCGCGAAGAAATTGCCGGGCTGCTATCCGACAACAAACCTACCGGCAGCAACGTACCCAACGATGACTTTTCGCTCCCCGCCGATAAGAAACCTTACGTGATTATGGTCGTTGGGGTGAACGGGGTCGGCAAGACCACCACCATCGGCAAGCTGGCGGCGCAGTTTCACAAACGGGGTAAACAGGTCGTGCTGGGCGCGGGTGATACCTTCCGGGCGGCGGCGGTCGATCAGCTCAAGCTCTGGGGCGACCGCGTGGGCGTACCGGTCATCTCGCACGGCATGAACACAGACCCCTCGGCCGTAGCTTTCGACGCCGTGAAAAAAGGGACCGAAATGGGCGCTGACGTGGTCATTATCGACACCGCCGGCCGGTTACACACCAAAGTGAACCTGATGAACGAGTTGTCGAAGATCAAGCGGGTGATGCAGAAATTCATTCCTGACGCCCCCCACGAAGTATTGCTCGTGCTCGACGGATCGACCGGACAGAATGCCTTTATTCAAGCCACCGAGTTTACGAAAGTGACCGAGGTCACGGCCCTGGCCATCACCAAACTCGACGGCACGGCCAAAGGTGGGGTCGTTATCGGCATTTCCGATCAATTCCAGATTCCCGTCAAGTACATCGGCGTGGGCGAAAAAATCGAAGACCTGCAAGCCTTCGACAAGATGGAGTTCGTCGATTCGTTCTTTAAGAAAGTGTCGTAACCGTAGAGACGCAACATCCTGCACGGTCCGCCACTGCGGTCTCTACGCTACACCCCCTCCTTCCTATGCGCTACCTGTTCCTGCTTCTCTGCTTGCTGACGATCAACGCTATGGCTCAGAAAAAGCCGCGCCGGAAGGCCGCGCCCAAACAGGGTATTTGCGGGGTGGTGGTCGAGAAAGTGGGGAATCAGATGCCCAGCCCCGACGCCCCCAGCTCGAAACAAGCGGCGTTGGGGTCGCCCGTGAGCCGGGAAGTACTCGTGTATCCGCTGCTGAAGATGGACGCCGTGGAAGGGATTGAGGATGGCTTTATCACGTCGACCAACGGCGTGCTGCCCATCAAAACGACCAAATCAGCCGCCGACGGCACCTACTGCCTGACGGGCTTATCTGCCGGCCGCTATACGGTGCTGGTTCGCGAACCCAAAGGCCTCTACGGTAGCCTGTTTGATGGCGAGGGCAACATCAACCCCGTCACGGTGCCAGCGGGAAAAACCGCCCGGCATACCATCCAGATCACCTATCAAGCCGCTTTCTAGCGCCATTCATGATGGTAACCTTTCTGGTCGTTTTTGGGCTGTTCTTCCTGGCAATACGCGGGCTGTTGAAGTATACCAGCCAGACGCTAGGCGATGAATCGCCGCTCAGCCAGCCCGTCACGTACGCCTATCCCAACGATTATTTCTGGTGGCGCGAAACCGTATGGGTTTTACCAATCACGTTACTAGTAGTCTACGGAGATTGGCTATTTCTAACTCGATTCCCCACAGCTACGAAACTCTGGCATTATCTTTTAATCGGATTTATGCCAGGACTGACGGCCTTCTTCATTTACGTGTTGAGCCGTCTTTACTGGACCGAGCGTCAGTTGGCAACCATCATCAAGGATACCCTTGTCTACCTCGATCCCCCTACGCAATCCATGGTCGTCAGCCGGGCCAGCACCGATACGGTACTCACGACTGCCAACGTGGCTGCCATTGAGATGCATACGGTCTCATTTGGCAAATTCCTGTATTTGTATTTCCGCTTCATCGATCAGGATGGCTGCGCTACGCCGATCTACGACTACGGTAAAGGCTTACCGTTTGGCATTGAAGCCTATTTTAAGGGCATTCCCGTAACCGCTTTCACCCACAGCTACCCTACGTCGCCACTGCCGTTAAGCTGACGAATCATCTCGGCGGATCCAATGAACAACGGACTCCGTTGATGCAGGTTATCAGGCGCTACGTCGAGCAAACGTATCGGCCCGTTGGTGGCTACGCCGCCCGCCTGCTCGGCAATGAACGCCATCGGGAAGCATTCGTAGAGCAACCGCAATTTGCCATTCGGCGTTTTCACCGTGGGCGGGTACAGATAGATACCACCCTTGATCAGATTCCGGTGAAAATCAGCGACGAGCGAGCCGATGTAGCGGCCCGTCAGGCGTTGTTGACGGCAGGTTTGCAGGTACGTCTGCACCGAGACCGGGTAGTCGAGTACGTTGCCCTCGTTGCAGGAGAAAATTTGCCCGATCGGCGGTTGGCTCAAGCCGGGGTGCGACAGGATGTATTCGCCCAGCGACAAGTCATACGTAAACCCATTGACCCCGTCACCGGTCGTCAGCACCAGAATCGTGGAGGAGCCGTAGAGAATATAGCCCGCCGCTACCTGCTGATCGCCGCCTTGCAGAAAATCGGCCAGCGTTGCGGGGGTTCCGACGGGCGTAATGCGGCGGTAGATGCTGAAAATCGTACCGATCGACACGTTGACGTCGATGTTGGACGACCCATCGAGCGGATCAATCGCGACAACGTACCTGGCATTGAGATTGCCCGTGTGAATGATGTCATCATCTTCTTCGGAGATAATGGCGCAGGTTTGCCCACCGTTTTTGAGCGCCCGAATAAACCGGATATTGGCCACCACGTCGAGCTTCTGCTGCGTTTCGCCCTGCACGTTGCCTGACCCCGCCGAGCCAGTAATGTCCATCAGCCCGGCCCGGTTGATCTCCCGGTTGATGATTTTGCTGGCCAGCGCCATATCGCGCAACAACTGCGACAACTCGCCTGTGGCGTAGGGCACGGCCAGTTGCTTTCGCATGATAAACCGGTCGAGCGTGGTGCCCACGGGCAGGGCCAGATTCGCGAGGGAAGACTGCATGGTTGTCACGGTCGAGCGCGTTTGAGTGCGTGAATGGGTGAGCTTATAACGCGTTTATCTTCTGATCGAACCGGGCTTTCAACTCGCTCGCCTGTGCATCGTAAGCGGCTCCGTCGGCCCAGGTTTGTCGCGGGTCGAGTAACGCATCGGGCACGTTTGGGCAGCTCGCTGGAACGGATAACCTAAAAACAGGATGCGCCTGGTAACGTACCCCACCCGAATTGGCCATATCGGGATCAAGCGTGCCGTTGAGCGCCGCCTGAATCAGCGCCCGCGTGTGGGCAAGGCTGATGCGATGCCCCACGCCAAAGGGACCGCCCGTCCAGCCGGTGTTCACCAACCAGACTGTCGTGCTGTGCTGCCGGATTTTCTCGCCCAGCAAGTCGGCGTATTGGCGGGCCGGTAGCGGCATAAACGCCGCCCCAAAACAAGCCGAAAACGTAGCTTCGGGCTCAGAAACACCCATTTCCGTACCAGCCACTTTGGCCGTATAACCCAGCAAAAAGTACTGCATCGCCTGTTCGGTTGTAAGCCGGGCAATGGGCGGCAGCACGCCGAACGCATCGCAGGTCAGGAAGAAAATCGTATCCGGATGGCCCGCCACCGACGGGTTCAACGCGTTGTCGATAAAGTTGATCGGGTACGATGTGCGGGTATTCTCGGTAATCGTCGTGTCGGTGTAATCGACAGTACTGGTGCCAGCGTTGAACCGCGTATTTTCGACAATTGCCCCGTAGCGAATCGCGTCGTAGATCTGTGGTTCACGCTCGTGGGTCAGGTCGACTACTTTAGCGTAACACCCCCCTTCAAAGTTGAAGATACCGTCATCGTTCCAGCCGTGTTCGTCGTCGCCCACCAGTTGGCGGGTCGGGTCGGCCGAGAGCGTCGTTTTGCCCGTACCCGATAGCCCGAAAAACACCGCCACGTTGGGTTTGCCATCACGCCCGACGCCCACGTTAGCCGAGCAGTGCATGGGCAACACCTGCTGACGAGGCAATAGGAAATTGAGGGCCGAAAAAATACCTTTCTTGATCTCTCCGGCATAGCCTGTGCCGCCAATCAGCAGCACCCGCTTCGCCAGATTCAGAATCGCAAAATTTTCGCTTCGGGTGCCATCCTCAGCCGGATTCGCCTTGAACTCAGGTACCGCCAGAATGGTAAAGTCAGGCTCAAAACGGGTCAGTTCGTCGTTCGCAACACGCTGAAACATGTTGTAGCAGAACAGATTCTGCCAGGCCGAGGTCGTCAGAATGCACAGATTGAGTTGCTGTGCTTCATTCGCCGCGCTGGCCGCCCGGGCGTAGCGTACGTAGATGGTTTCGTATTCGAGGTAACTGCGCATCCGGCGATGCAACTGCTCGAATCGTTGCGGATCAAACGGCAGGTTCACCCGGCCCCAATCGACGGTTGTTTCGGTTAGGTCGTCGCGTACGATGTAACGGTCTTTGGGCGACCGACCTGTAAACGTACCTGTGGTGCATTGCAGCGCGCCCGTATCGGTCAGTTGCCCCTCACCCTGCTGAATCGCCTGCTCAATGAGCGCCGCTGGCGGTAGCTGGAAAAACAGTTCGGCCGGATCGTTCAGACCCAGAAACTCGATGGCCCGTTCGGCGGGAAAATTCAGACTGATGAGGTTGGCAAACGGCTGCGCTTGTTCAATGACCATGACCGATGAAGTTAAGTAGACGCACAAACATACTGCGAACTTCTATAATTTAGCGAACGTTCGCTAAATTAATTACAAACGCTCTTATCAATTGGTCTTTGTAGCTTTGTACCCCACCCCCTGCCCCCTCCCCTCAAACAAGGGGAGGGGGGCTTCTGAGTAGCTGGCGTAGCCAGACAGCGTAGTGCCGTTATTTCGTCAGCTTTTTAGGCCAAAAGAACATCTTTGACATCCTTTTGCCGGTAAGCGAAGCTACTGTAGAGCAGTTCCCCTCCCCTTGTTTAAGGGGAGGGGCTAGGGGTGGGGTATCCTATGACTACAGATCGCGATAAAGTACGCCTCATTTTTGGGCTGAAACTGAAACAGTTGCGCGCCGAACGGGGCTTTTCCACCTACGACCTAGCCGACCGCACCGGCCTGTCGCCGTCGTACCTCAACGAGATTGAGAAGGGGAAAAAGTACCCGAAAACGGAGAAGATTTTTGCGCTGGCCAAAGCGCTCGACACCGACTACGATGCTCTAGTGTCGTTGAAGGTCAACAAGCAACTGGAGCCGGTCGCCGAACTACTTAACTCAAACGCACTGAGCCAGTTGCCATTTGAGTTGTTTGGCATCGAACCGGAATATTTTCTGGAAGTGATGGCCAATGCACCCGCTAAGCTGAGCGCCTTCATCAACACCATCATCGAGATTGGCCGGAACTACGATTTGCGTGTCGAGCAGTTTTTTCTGTCGGTGCTGCGAACGTACCAGGCCATGCACGACACTTATTTCGACGATCTGGAACAACAGGCCGACGCCTTTCTGGCAAGCCATGACGTACCCAATCGTGAGCCAGCCGGCGACGTACCCACGTACCTGACGCAGGTCCTCACCGGGGAGTACAGCCTTAGCGTTGTTCCTTACGACGCCCATACGTACCCCGACCTGATGTCGCTTCGCTCCGTTTTTTTACCCGAAAAGAACACGCTACTCGTCAACAGCCAATTATCGACCGAGCAGACGGCCTTCACGCTGGGCCGCGAAATCGGGTATAACCAGTTGAAACTGGTCAATCGGCCGCTGGAGTCATCAATGCTCCGGGCGTCATCATTCGATGAAGTGCTGAACAACTTCCGGGCGTCGTACTTCGCGCGGGCCATCCTGATTCCCCGCCAAACGCTACACCCGCTGCTGACCGACTTGTTTCGCCAACGTACCTGGCAGCCTGATCAATTACTGCGCATGATGGCGTCGTTCACCGTAACGCCGGAAATGTTTTTGCTGCGCATGATGAATCTGCTGGCGCACGATTTTGGCCTGAACGACCTGTTTTTCCTCCGATTCGACAATCCGGGCGTTAACCATTCAGCCGATCAGCCCCGGTTCGTGTTGTCGAAAGAGCTACACCTGAGCCGCCTGCACACCCCACACGGTGTGGCGCGCGACGAGCACTACTGCCGCCGACAGGTCGCCCTGACGATGCTGACCGACCTGCGGGACCAGCAAACGCAGGGTCAATGGAACGGGCAGCCGATCTGCCGGGCGCAAATCACCACCTATGCCAGCGACGGGTCGGCGTATTTTGTGCTGTCGATCGCCAACTCATCACCGCCGACTACCACCAACAGCAGCATCAACATCGGCCTGCCCCTCACCGATACACTGCGCAATACACTGGCTTTTCTCGACGACGCAACCATTCCCCGCACCGACGTCGGCGAAACCTGCGAACGCTGCCCCATCACCGACTGCGCCGTCCGGGCTGCCCCGCCGACTGTCTTACTAAAAGAACAGCAAACGCAGGCGATTCAGGCGCAGATTGAAGCGCTGCGTTGATGTTACCCCACCCCCACCCCTCCCCTTAAACAAAGGGAGGAGAACTGCTCTACAGTAGCTTCGCTTACCAGCAAGACCGGCACTTAGTCAACTCTTCCCCCTCTGTTTCAGGAGGAAAAAAGAATATCGTACAGCGGTTGCGCTAACAAAGCTTTTTCAAAAGCATTCCCCTCCCCTGCCTTTCAGGGGAGGGGGCAGGGGGTGGGGTCAACGGCTAAAGCAGGCAATGATCTTGGCCAGAACGGCGTCAATATCCATTTCAACTTCGTTGTTCGTTACCCGCAGCGTGTGGATCGCTAGTTGAGCCAGGGTTGCGTCCCGTTCAGCATCGTGTTGGCGGGCCTCCGCTGGTGCATGAGCGCTGCCATCTACTTCGACAGCAAGCCGTTCGGCGGGGCAATAAAAGTCGAGCACGTACATACCCACACTATGCTGCCGCCTGAACTTACGCCCCAGCAATTGGCTGTTCCGCAGCCGTTCCCAGAGACGTGCCTCGGCGTCGGTCGGTCCCTTTCGCAAGTCCCGCCGCACCGCCTCCATGTGTTTACGATTATGTATTAACTGACTCATTCGTAGTGTATTGGTGGTTCGACCACAAGATACTAGTGGTCATCAAAATAGCATCGACTATTAAAGCCGTAGAGCAAGTCACCAGACTAGTGCCAATCACCGGAAGGAGGCGGGCATTCAAGCCTCCCCTCCCCTTTTTTGAGGGGAGGGGGCCGGGGGGTGGGGTCAACCCCGAACTTTGCGCCGCCGATCAGTCGTTACCAACAAAACCGATTTGTTTTGAAGACCAAAGGCTTAGTAAAGAATAAGATTAACATCGTCACGCTGGGTTGCTCCAAGAACCTGGTCGATTCCGAGAATCTATACACGCAACTGCGGGGCAACGGCATGAACGTTACCCACGAATCGAAGAAAGACGATGCCAATATTGTGGTGATCAACACCTGCGGGTTCATCGATAACGCCAAAGAAGAGTCGATCAACACCATCCTGCGTTATGTTGATGCCAAAGAGGCGGGTGTTGTGGATAAAGTGTATGTCACGGGTTGTTTGTCGCACCGCTACAAAGACGAACTGGAAGTCGAAATGCCGACCGTCGATGCGTGGTTTGGCACCAACGAACTGCCCCGCATGCTGAAGACGCTCCGCGCCGATTACAAACAGGAGCTTGTGGGCGAACGTCTGCTGACAACCCCGGCGCACTACGCGTACCTAAAAATCGCCGAAGGCTGCGACCGCCCCTGTTCGTTTTGCGCCATTCCGCTCATGCGCGGGCACCACGTGTCACGCCCGATGGACGAGCTGGTGACGGAAGCCAAGTCGCTGGCCCGCCGTGGCACCAAAGAACTGATTCTGATTGCGCAGGACCTGACCTACTACGGCCTCGATCTGGACAAAAAACGCTCACTCGCTACCCTAGTTGACCGCCTTGCCGACGTGGAGGGCATCGACTGGATACGGCTGCAATACGCTTACCCGTCGGGTTTCCCGATGGACGTGCTCGACGTAATGCGCGACCGGCCCAACGTCTGCAACTACCTCGACATGCCCCTGCAAACCGGCTCGACCGAGTTGTTGAAGGTAATGCGGCGCGGCATTACGCGCGAAAAAACCGAGGAGTTAGTGCACACCATCCGCGAGAAAGTGCCGGGCATTCACCTGCGGACCACGCTGATTGTAGGTCACCCCGGCGAAACCGATGCCCTCTTCGACGAGACGCTCGACTTTGTGGACCGGATGCGCTTCGACCGGCTGGGTACGTTCACCTACTCGCACGAAGACCAGACGCACTCCTTTACCATGCCTGACAACGTACCTGACGAGGTGAAACAGGAGCGCGCCGACGCCATTATGGAAGTGCAGGAAGGGATCTCGCACGAAAAGAACCTCACCAAAATAGGCCAGACCTACAAGGTACTCTTCGACCGGAAAGAGGGTGGCTACTTCATCGGCCGCACCGAATTCGACTCGCCCGAAGTCGACAACGAAGTGCTGGTGCCCGCTACAAAAGACACCTATGTGCGCCTCGGCGATTTCGCCCAGGTACGTATCACCGACGCTCAACCGTTTGATTTATACGGCGAACTGGTAACGACGATGTAACACAAAAGAACGTATTCGATACAGTGAAAGGCAGGCCGCGTGGTTTGCCTTTTTTTGTGCTGGCTTGAGCACAAATGCAAAGTTCGCGTTGGTGCCTGACTGACAGCCTATCAGCCAGCCTTTCGTATTGACTCCGGCCCGACGGCTTCGATGGCGGGTACACCAGCGGGGTAATGACGGTACGTGGCTTTTTCAACCAGAGACGGGTAATGTTCGAACGTAACCCACCGGAGGGGCCACTTGCGGAGCCACAACGCCCCTTCCAGCGTCTTGACGAACCAGGCCGGGGCAGCCGGATAGCCAAACGCCGTCCGCAGGGGCTCGGTCAATAGAGCTGAAGCAGCCGGTTTTACGGCAAACCGCAGCCACGTCGGAAACCAGCCTTCGACAATGCGGACGGTGGCGTCGGCCACGCGGCGGTTGCTTTCGGTATAGCGAAAATGCCGGTGTTCATAAGACGTCGTGAACGCCAGCATGTCGGCCATCGAGGCGGGTAGATCGTGCAGGTTCATGCGACGGCCCACTTCCATGAAAAACGTGAAGAGCGCCAATTCTTCATTGGGCGTAAGCGCCCGCCAGCCGTAGCGTCGTAGCCAGTTGATGGGGTACGTGACGAACGTGGCCAGTACAAACAGATAGTCCGCGTTGTCGATGCGGTAATGGCTGTGGATGTGGTTCATGTGGGCGATGGCCCGCTGCCCTTTCTCATCGTCGTAGCCCGATTCCATAAACTGCGCGATGAGTCGGCTGGTGTCGTCGTATCGTTTCTGGCCGTGGCGCTCAAACTCACCCGTGCGGGCCAATAACCCCGATACGCGCGGACTGGCATAGGTATGAAACAAGGCCAACTCAAGCGACCGCACGATGTCGTACGGAAACTCATACGCCACCAGCAGGTGCACCATGCGCTGATGATCGCGCACCGGATCGAGCCGTTCCAGTTCCTGCCGCACCGCCGGATCGCGAAACAAGCCAAACCGCTTATGATAGATCGTCTCCGTTTGCATGTTTACGAAGATACGAATGAATGATTGGCACGCGGATTTTTAGGATAGTCGCGGATTTTCTTTTCTGAATGTGATAGACCACGATCAGTTGGCTTTTATCCATTCAGAGAAAAAATTCGCGACTATCCTAAAAATCCGCGTCATCCGTACGGCCCGCCGCTGCGGTTCCCGTCAGCCGAGATAACTTGGCAGTTCGGCTATGTTGTAAGTGGCTGCAATGGGCGTTCCCCACGACGTCTCCAGCGGAATAACACCAGCCCAGGTAGGTAAGTCGACATCGCCGGGGTCGTCGTTGGGGCCGCCCGTGCGGACTTTGGCCGACGCCTCTGCCAGCGAGAAAGCCAACACGGTCGTTTTGCGCAGTTCGCTGTCAGTCGTGGCGCGCAGATCGGCCCAACGGCCCGGAATCAGGTGGTCGGTAATGAGCGTCAGCGCGTGCAGGCATTCGGATTCGTCGGTAACCTTTTCAGCCTGCGCCATCACCACCACCGACCGGTAATTGACCGAATGTGAGAACGCCGATTTGGCCAGCACCAGCCCATCGGCCAGCATCACGCTGATACAGACCGAAGCCCCGTTTTCGATGCTGCGAATGAAGTGGCTTCCTACCGAGCCGTGAATGTACAGCCGGTCTTCGTGGCGGGCATAGGCCGTAGGAATGGCCATTGGCTGCCCATTCAGCACGTAGCTGACGGTGCAAAAAAGCCCTTCATCCAGAATAGAATAAATGGTTTCGGTATCGTAGGCCGTGCGTTTCGCCAGCCGGCTGGGGGTTGTTCGAGGTGTTTGCATGGCACAAACGTCAGTCTTTACTGGCCTATCTATATATACCAGTTTTTGAAAAACAGCTAGTCCGGTTTAGTTTTGGTAAAACGCCGCCAACTACCGACAATCATGCTCCCCTTTGCCACCCTGCTTCAGTTAACTACCGCAACCTCAACGCCCCTCTACGTTCAGCTTAGTCAGCAGCTGGGGCAGCTGATTCGGGCAGGTACGTTGGCGGCGGGGCAACGCCTGCCGGGCAGCCGGTTATTGGCCGCCCAACTTGCCATCAATCGCCTGACGGTGGTGGCAGCCTACGACGATTTGCTGGCGCAGGGATGGCTAAGCAGCCGGGGAGGCAGCGGTACGTTTGTCGCCGATCATTTACCAGAACCAGCCCCTCAGTCCATCCATAATCAGGTTGTGAACCCCACGGTGCAGCCCGGTTATACATTCGCCTCGCGCCCGCACTTGAAGGTACCCGTGCGCAACAGCCCGGCCGGCCTGCGCTTCGACGATGGCCTGCCCGACGCCCGGCTGGCCCCGCTCGATGAACTGAGCGGGGCCTATCGATCCTATAGCCGCTGGGGCAACAAACAGGCCCACTTTGGGTACGCCGACACGCACGGACACCCGTTCCTGCGGGAACAGTTGGCACAGCACCTCAACGAAACCCGTGGGCTACAAATCGGACCCGCCAATGTGCTGATCACGCGCGGCACGGTCATGGGTATTCACCTGGTCTGCCAGACCTTGCTCCGGCCCGGCGACGTGCTGGTAACGGGTGGCATCACCTGGACGACGGCGAGTATGAACGCCCAACAAGCCGGTGCGCGCGTACTGACTGTTCCCGTGGATGAGCATGGCCTCGACGTAGACGCGCTGGCTGATCTGTGCGCCCGTCAGCCCGTTCGGATGGTCTACATCACGCCGCACCATCACTACCCCACCACGGTCACACTCCGGGCCGACCGGCGTCTGCGCCTCTTGCAATTGGCCGACCAATATGGCTTTGCGCTCTTCGAAGACGATTACGATTATGATTTTCACTACCTGGGCCGGCCCATCCTGCCCCTCGCCAGCGCCGACCGGCACGGCATGGTCGTTTACGTGGGATCGATGACCAAATCGGTAGCCCCCGCGTTTAGGGTGGGCTATGTGGTGGCCCCATCGGCGCTGATCGACGAACTAGCCCGGTTACGACGCATCATCGACCGGCAGGGCGATCCGGCCCTTGAGTTTGCCATTGGGCAATTGTTTGAAACGGGCGAGATGAAGCGCCATTTTCGCAAAGCCCTCCGAACGTACCTGGGGCGCCGCGACCACATCGCTCAACTACTGAGCAGCGAACTGGCCAACGACCTCTCGTTTACCAAACCCGACGGCGGCCTGGCACTCTGGGCTACGTTTCGGCCCGATGTTGACCTGCCCGCGCTGGCCGAGCAGGCCGCATCGTTGGGGCTTTCGCTCTCGTCGGGCCTGCCGCATGTGCGCCCGGGGCAGCAACCACACAGCATCCGCATGGGCTTTGCGTCATCCACCGAAGCCGAACTGGAACAGGCCGTGGCGATCCTGAAGCGGGTTACAATGGGTCCCAATAATAAAGCCTCCCGTCGGTAGCCGCGCTTCAGCGACCAGCCAGGAGGCTTTGTTAACGACTAGTTGACAGACCAGTTGCCGGGTCAGAATGGTTTAATATCGCCCCGAATTTCGCCAGCAGGATAGATCGGCGTATGCAGGTTGGCGTAATAGAACCCATTCAGCATGCTATCCACCCGCGTGGCGGTGGTGAGCGTGGTTATCCCGATAATGGGCGAACTCAGGGCGGCAAACGGGATTTCAACTGGCCCAACCCCCGTTGGCGAATTGGGCGTGATCCGGTGTAAATGGCCCGCCGATGGCGTGATGCCCGCATACGTAACCGTATAGCTCAGCACCCGGGTTGCGGGGTCCAGCACCCCCGCAAACGTGCCGGTAGCGGCCGAAGGCGTTGGTGTTGGCTTTTCGCTGGCGCCATTCAGCACCGCACTCAACTTCACGGGGCCGTCCACCCGGATATTCCCGCGAATCTCACCCGCCGGGTTGGCTGGCGTGTGCAGGTTGGCGTAGTAGAAACCCCGGATCAGGCTATCCGCCCGGCCCTGCGAGGCCAGTATGGCGGTACCGATGATGGGCGAGCCCAGCGCCGCAAACGGAATCTCGACTGGTCCCGTCAGCGTGGGTGAATTAGGCGTAATTCGGTGCAGGTGGCCCGCTGTCGGGGTTATTCCTGTGTAAGTCAGCGTGTAGCTCAGCACCCGGGTCGACCGGTCGAGAATCCCCACGAACGTACCTGTACCGGGCGAGTTAACCGGGCTGGGACGTTCAGCCGAACCGCTGAGGTTGGCTACCAGCCGTACCTGCGCATCGGCGGGTAAGTCGATCCGGTGATCGCAGGCGACAAGGGCTATGCCTAGGATACTACTAAGCAGAATGTACAGGAAGCGGTAGTGGCGTGAGCGGGTCATTGGCTATTTGTGTTGACGTGGTTGATAAGCCGAAGCCTGATTACACCAATTGATTGATTGGCAACCAGTTACCTATCGCTACGAGAAAGATCCGCAAAAGGTTGCGTACCGTAACCGACGTTTAGTCAATATATCCGCTAACTATGTTTTTTGTGCAGTATAAGGGCAACTCTCTGCGCAAAATAGTCAAGATTGTACACAAGTATATCAGGAACCAGAGATTTTTTTGTCCTATTCCAACGTAATTTTGGCTTCATAACCAACTTACCATTTGGTGTATGCAGCGCTGGTCAACGAAGCGTTTAACGTACCTGAGCCTGCTGGCTTCCGCTTCCGCCTTTGGTAGCGTGATCTGGTCGTCTTGTGGGCAGCACAATAACCTGAGCAAACCGGCCGACGTGGTAGCTGCCGAGGCAGGTCTGCCCGAAAAAGTCGACTACAATCTCCACGTCAAGCCCATTCTGTCGGACCGTTGCTTTGCCTGCCATGGCCCCGACAAAAACAAGCAGCAGGCGGGCCTGCGGCTCGACACGCCCGAAGGCGCTTATGAAGCGCTGGCCAAAAGCGGCAAAACGGCCGTTGTACCGGGCGATCCGGGTGGCAGCGAACTGGCCCACCGTATCCTGAGCGCTGACCCCGACGAGGTAATGCCCACGCCTAAGTCGAACCTGACGCTGAGTGCCGACGAAAAAGCCTTGTTGTTGCGCTGGATTGAACAGGGTGCCGAATACAAACAGCACTGGTCGCTGGTGGCGCCCACGATGCCCGAAGTGCCTAACCCAGCTAACGACCGCTGGTCGCGCAACGACATCGACCGGTTTGTACTGGCAAAATTGGGGGATAAGAAACTGACCCACGCGTCCGAAGCCGACAAGCTGACCCTGCTCCGCCGCGTGAGCCTCGACCTGACGGGCCTGCCCCCCACCCCGGCCGACGTCGACGCCTTTCTGGCCGACAAATCGCCCAACGCCTACGAAAAAGTGGTCGATCGGTTGTTAAAAAGCCCGCACTACGGCGAACGGCAGGCGATGGAATGGCTCGACGTGGCGCGCTACGCCGATACGCACGGCTATCAGGACGACGGCCTGCGCACGGTCTGGCCTTACCGCGACTGGGTGATCCGGTCCTATAACGCCAATCAGCCGTTCGATCAGTTTGTAACCTGGCAACTGGCGGGCGATCTGCTACCCCGTTCGGCCAACATCAACGAGCAGCGCGACAAGTGGCTGGCTACTGCCTTCAACCGTAACCACCAGCAAACGCAGGAAGGGGGCGTCGTCGACGAAGAATACCGCGTGGAATATGTCGCCGACCGGGTCAACACGTTCGGGAAAGCGTTTCTGGGGCTAACCACCGAATGCGCCCGCTGCCACGACCACAAATACGACCCCATTTCGCAGAAGGATTACTTCTCGCTGTACGCCTTTTTCAATACGAACAGCGAACGGGGACAGATTCCCTACAACGGCGAAGCGGCCCCCACGGTTACGCTCCTTAACCAGCAGGAACAGGCCCAGCTCGCTTACATCCGGCAAAAGCTGACGCCGCTCCAGAAGCAGTTGAACCCCAACCAGCCGGTTTATCAGCAACGGTTTGCTGGCTGGCTCGCGCAGGCCGAACGTACCCAGCCGAAACCGAACGAGACCGCGTTGCTAGCGCACTACACCTTCGACGAGGAAAACCGGGGCGACGCGGAGGCGTATGATGAAAAACGAAACGCCGAAAACCGCAAAAAAGACGAGGAACGGCAACGCCTTGAAGCACGGGCTAAAGCCGCCGGGAAAACCTACGTACCCAAGCCGGAGCCTCGCCAGTCCAAAACTCGGGCCTCCGTTGAGCAGGACCCACGCAATGCCTTCCTCAACAGTGTCAACGATACACTGCATGCCCAGTTAGGCGGCGATGTCGACAACCTGCCCCGTTCGGTGCCGGGCCGGTTTGGCAAGGCCCGGTTTCTGCCCGGCGATAGTTACATCGCGCTACCCTACGAAATGGCGGCGTTTGAGCAGAACCAGCCCTTTACCATCAGTTCCTGGTTCAAGCTGAACAAAGTCGGCAGCGGCCTTACGCTGCTGGGGCGCACCACCGGCCCGATGGACGGGCAACGTGGTTACCAGCTTGACCTGTTGGGTGATGGCCGATTGAAGCTCATGCTGAGCCACGTATGGCCCGCCAATGCGCTCGATGTGGAATCGGTGGAAAAAGTACCGGTCGGCCAGTGGTTTCAGGTAGCGTTCACCTACGACGGAATGGGAAAAGCGCGGGGCCTGACGCTTTACCTGAACGGGGAGCCCATGCCCACCCGCACCGTGACGGATCATCTGATTCACAGCATCGTGTGGGGTCGCCACAAGTCGCACTGGGCGCAGCACTCGTTCTACGTGGGCCGGATGCACGATAATTTCTACAAAGATTTTGCCGTCGACGAACTGCGGATCTACAACCGCTGCCTCACGCCCATCGAGCTGCCTCGTTTGGCTGGCAAACCCGACGCGCTGGCCCTGGCCTTGCGCACCCCGTCGGCCAACCGAACCCCTGAGCAGCGCGCCGCCCTCTACACCTATTACGTCCGCACGCAGGACCCCGGTTACCGCGCTACCTTCGACAGCACGATGGTTTACCGGGCCAAGCACTTCATGACGCTAACGGATGCGAATCAGGTCATGGTGATGCGCGAAATGAGTCAGCCGCGCCGCACGTTCCTGCTGCAACGGGGAGCCTACGACGCCCCCGGCGAAGAAGTGACCGCCGCGACCCCGCACTTCCTGCCCGCTCTGCCCGGCAACGTACCCAAAAACCGTCTTGGACTGGCCCAATGGCTGCTTGGTGCCGAGAATCCGCTCTTCAGCCGGGTGATGGTCAACCGGGTGTGGCAGCAATACTTCGGGCAGGGGCTGGCCAAAAACGTCGACGACTTCGGGAATCAAGGCGCGCTCCCCTCCCACCCCGAACTGCTCGATTACCTGGCCGTGCGTTTCCGGCTTGGCGACGGGGCGGCCGTCAAACCCTGGGACCTGAAAGCCCTACACCGCCTCATAGTAACGTCGGCGACCTACCGGCAAAACTCATCCGTATCGGCGGCGTCCCGCGAAGCTGATTTCGACAATACGTACCTGAGTCGTGGGCCCAGCTACCGGCTGTCGGCCGAGCAGGTTCGCGACAACGCGCTGGCGGCGAGTGGCCTGCTCACGCGCCGCATTGGCGGGCCGAGCGTGCGACCTTACCAACCGGCGGGCATCTGGGAGGCGCTCTCGACCCGCAACGCGGTCAACTACGTGCAGAGCAAGGGCGACAGCCTCTACCGGCGCAGCATGTACACGATCTGGAAGCGGTCGTCGCCCCCACCGATGATGCTCAATTTCGATGCGTCGGAGCGGCACATCTGTATTGTGAAACGGCAAAAAACCAGCACCCCGTTGCAGGCCCTCGTGACCCTCAACGACCCGCAGTTTGTGGAAGCCGCCCGTGTGCTGGCGCAGAAAGCAGGAAGCACGGCACAGAGGTCCGGGGCCACGGGACCGGCGATCATCGACCAGTTTTTCAAAGCCATCATCAGCCGCCCGGCGCGACCAAAAGAGCTGACGCTGATGCAGCAACTCTACGCCGACGAACTGGCCGATTTCCAGAAAAACCCGAAACGCGCCGCCGAATTATTGTCGGTAGGCGATTATCCGGTCGATAAAACGTTGCCACCCGCCCAACTCGCCGCCTGGACCGTAGTAGCGAGTACTTTACTCAATTTCGACGAAGCGATTATTAAACGATAAGGAAGTCAGTAGCCTTCGGCGTCATGTATAGTCACTGGGTGGTCATTTATCGCAACTAGAACGACGAATGACCATACATGACGCCGAAGGCTGATGACGACAGATGACATTACTTCATGGACATTCAGGACGAAGTATTCGATAACATCCACGACACCTTAAGTCGCCGGACGTTTCTGGGGCAGACCGGCGCAGGGCTGGGTACGTTGGCGCTGGCGTCGCTGCTCAATCCGGGGCAGTTGTTTGCCGGCAGTACGGCTCCTGGTGATGGCCCCGCGCTGGGTAAACCGCATTTCCCGCCCAAAGTAAAGCGGGTGATCTACCTGTTTCAGAGCGGCGCGCCTTCCCAACTCGATCTGTTCGATTACAAGCCAAAGCTCGAAAGCATGTGGGGGCAGGATCTGCCCGCGTCGGTCCGGAATGGGCAACGACTGACGGGCATGAGCGCCGGGCAGAACAAATTTCCGCTGGCGGCTTCAGCGTTCAAGTTTGCGCAGCACGGACCGGGGCGCATGTGGGTGAGCGAGTTACTGCCTAACATTGCCGGCATTGCCGGCGACGCCACGTTTATCCGGACCATGAACACCGACGCTATCAACCACGACCCCGCCATTACGTTTATCCAGACGGGTAGTCAGCAGGGCGGGCGGCCGAGTTTCGGGTCGTGGGTCAGCTACGGGCTGGGCAGCGACAACCAGAATCTGCCGTCGTTTGTGGTGTTGCTCTCCAAAGCCCGTAACGGCGATCAGCCGCTCTACGCCAAGCTGTGGAGCAACGGATTCCTGCCGTCGGTGCATCAGGGCGTGGTGTTCCGGTCGGGGCCCGATCCGGTGTTTTACCTCAACAATCCGCCGGGTATCGACCGTACGAGCCGCCGCCGCATGCTCGACTACCTCACCAAACTCCACGCCGAGCAGAGCCACCACGTGCTGGACCCGGAGATCAACAGCCGGATGCAGCAGTACGAAATGGCCTACCGCATGCAGGCGTCGGTACCCGAAACGCTCGACATCGCGCATGAGCCCAACTACATTTTCGATATGTATGGCCCCGACAGCCGCAAGCCGGGTACGTTTGCCGCCAACTGCCTGCTGGCGCGAAAGCTGATCGAGAAAGACGTGAAGTTTGTGCAGCTCTACCACCAGGGCTGGGATCAGCACGGCAACCTGCCGAATGATATTCAGGTGATGACCAAAAGCGTCGATCAGGCGTCGGCGGCATTAGTGAAAGACCTCAAGCAGCGCGGCCTCCTCGACGACACGCTCGTGATCTGGGGCGGCGAATTCGGCCGGACCAACTACTCGCAGGGCAAGCTGAGCAAAGCAAACTACGGCCGCGATCACCACCCGCGTTGCTACACGATCTGGATGGCTGGGGCGGGCGTAAAGAAAGGACTCGTGTACGGCGAGACCGACGAATTTGGCTACAACGTGGCCAAAGATCCCGTCCACATCCACGACTTTCAGGCGACCATCATGCACCTGATGGGCGTCGACCACGAGAAACTGACGTTCAAACACCAGGGTCGCCGCTACCGCCTCACCGACGTGCACGGCAAAGTAGTAAAGCCGCTGCTGGCGTAGTATCGATGACTTGTAAAAAATGTGGCACTGATAATTGGGGCACTTGGATTTCATCATCTACGTCGAAACTCCATGTGTATTGCAAAACATGCCGAAGAGACAGGGCTAATGCTTATTCGCAACGAAGAGCCAAAGCTCCTGGTACACACACTACCAGTCAATGGCTTGCTAAGTTAAAAGAACATGACAAATGCCCCGCCTGTAATCGGCTATGGAAATCTATCCCCCATAGGCCTGACAAGCGCTATCGTTACGTTTGGACCAAAGATCATATTGTTCCGCTAAGCAGAGGAGGTACAGACAGCATCGAAAATATTCAACCACTATGCTATCAGTGCAATTTTGGTAAGCGGTGAGAGCATTTCGATCTTTAGACCATCCTGTTTCGGCAGCCTTGACATTCGCCAGCGCCCACTACTCCACCCGGAACGCGGCGAGGGCTTTGGTCGGTTTACCGTCGTTGCCCCAGGCGCTGAGGCCGTATTTACTCCAGCTTCGGGCGCCCTGCGGTTCCCAGTATAGCACGCCCAGCCCTTTGCGGTTAGGCACAGCCTTTACTTTTTGCTGCACGGCCACCAGCATGTCGTAGGTGTTCTGCACCTCGGTGTCTTCCCCGCCGACTTCTACCACCATCACCTCTTTGTTGTACCGCGTCGCCAGATCGGTCAGGTTATCGCCCAGATCGTTGATCGACAGCGTGTAATCGGGACTGCCATCGAGCCAGTAGGGGTAATACGACAGCCCAATCACGTCGTAGCGCGCCTTGTGCACGGTGGCGCTATCGAACCAGGCCCGGAACCTGGGCCGGTTGTTGCCCTGATCAACGTGCAGGATCACCTTCGACTGCGGGCTTACGGCCTTGATGGCGTCGTAGCCTTTGTTGATCAGTTGCGCCAGTTGGTTCCAGTGGGCCGTGCTGCCTTCGGGCAGGAGCATGCCGCCGGGGGTTTCGTTACCCACCTGCACCCACTCCGGCGTGATGCCTTTGGCCTTCAGGGCCGTCATCACGTCGCGGGTGTAGTCATACACGTCGGTGAGCAGCATAGGAAAGTCGTGCGTTTGCCAGGCGGCGGGCTTGATCTGCTTCGAAGGATCGGCCCAACTGTCGCTGTAGTGGAAATCGATCATCACGCGCATGCCTGCTTGTTGCGCCCGCACGGCCATCGCCACCGTTTCGTCGCGGCTGCAGTGCCCGCTCTGCGGGTCGTTGGATGGATTCACCCAGGTACGTAGCCGGATG
The DNA here is from genome assembly GCF_000331105.1 of Fibrella aestuarina BUZ 2. NCBI lineage: Bacteria > Pseudomonadati > Bacteroidota > Cytophagia > Cytophagales > Spirosomataceae > Fibrella > Fibrella aestuarina. The sequence goes on from NC_020054.1 coordinate 6,496,049, forward strand.
CTGTTCATGCCGTGATCTTTCAGTATCTGGAAGCAGTCCTGCGATACGCCCTGCTCGTTGTAAAATGTATAGCCGGTCGCCTCCATCTGCGGCAACCAGCTGATATCGGCGCCTTTAGCGAAGGCCGGTTGGGTCGTTGTGTTGGTTCGGTTGGGGGCAAGCGTCCGTTTGGCACAGCCTACGCCCAGCACCGTCAGCAGCCCGGCCATCGCCAGCAGCCGACCGTTGAGAAGTTGCATACAGTTCATCATACAAAGAACGGTCTGAATGGGCCGTGCTGTATGGCGCATCCGCTCGAAAAGTAACGTCTGGATTGTCCTTTGGGCCTTTTCGTGCAGTAAATCAACCCGGTAAGGCTTGTATAGTGTGGGGGCTTCCCCATCTTCGTGGTGCATTTACCGACACACTATGACCAACCGCTACATCAACCTGATTCTCTGTCTGTTCACGTCCCTGATCGCCTCGGCGCAGGTTGCCGACAGCTACTACCTCCCCCAGACCGTTCAGTACAACGCCGCCATCCCCACACCCCGCCAACACCTGGGGTATCAGGTGGGCGAATGGCATGTTTCGCACGACCAGATCGTGGGCTACATGAAAAAGCTCGACGAGGTATCTGACCGGATCACCCTCGTGGAATACGGACGTACCTACGAAAGCCGCCCGCTACTGCTGCTCACGATCACGTCGCCCCAGAACCAGCAACAGATCGACCGGCTTAAAGCTGAACACGTTCAGTTGGCCGACCCCGCCCGCTCGACGGGCCTCGATGTGAGCAAAATGCCCGCCGTAGTCTGGATGGGCTACACCGTCCACGGCAACGAACCCAGCGGCAACAATTCGGCCCTGCTGGCGGCGTACTACCTGGCGGCGGCACAGGGGCCCGCCATCGACTCACTGCTCAACGAAAGCATCATCCTGCTCGACCCGTGCATCAATCCCGATGGGGCCAACCGCTTCGCCAACTGGGTCAACGCGCACAAGAGCCAGAACCTGGTCAGCGATCCGGCGAGCCGGGAGTTCAACGAGGTGTGGCCCAACGGACGGACAAACCACTACTGGTTCGACCTCAACCGCGATTACCTCTACCAGCAGCACCCCGAAAGCCAGAGCCGAATGGTGAAGTTTCACGAGTGGAAACCGAACCTGCTCACCGACCACCACGAGATGGGCACCAACAGCACGTTTTTCTTTCAGCCGGGCGTACCCAGCCGCACCCACCCGCTGACGCCCCGCCGCAACGTGGAGCTGACCAACCGATTCGGGCAGTTTCAGGCCGAAGGCATGCAGCGGATTGGCTCGTTGTTCTACACGCAGGAAAACTTCGACGACTTCTACTATGGCAAAGGCTCGACGTACCCCGACGTGCACGGCTGCGTCGGGATTCTGTTTGAGCAGGCGAGTTCGCGGGGGCACGCGCAGGAAGGCAGCAACGGGCTGCTCACCTTCCCGTTCACCATCCGCAATCAGTTTACGGCCATGCTCTCGACACTCCGGGCGGCGCGGGCCATGCGCGTCGACCTGCTCAATTTCCAGCGCGATCACTACCGCGAAGCTAACGCCGACGACGTGCGGGCCTATGTGTTTGGCAACAGCAACGACCGGGTACGTACCTGGGAAATGGTGAACATTCTGCGGCGGAATCAGGTAGCCGTGTATGAACTGAACCGCGACGAAACCCTCGACGGACGTACCTACACGCGCGGTAATGCGTACCTCGTGCCGCTGGCCCAGCCGCAACACCGCCTCATCCGCAGCATGTTCGAAAAGCGCACGACCTTCCAGGACAGCCTCTTCTACGACATCTCGGCCTGGTCGATGCCCCATTGTTTCAACGTACCGTATTCGGAAGCCCGGACTGCGCTGACGCCCGGTGCTAAAGTCGAGGCCAACCCCTTCCCGAAAGGGCGGGTTATTAGCGGACCCGTCGGTACCGATTACGCCTACCTCTTCGCGTGGGACAGCTATTTCGCGCCCCGCGCCGCCAGCGAACTGATGCGCAAAGGGTACCGGCTCAAAAGCGCATCGCAGCCATTCAGTGCGCAGGTTTACAGTCAGTCGCAGCCGATGCGGTTTGATTACGGAACGGTGCAGATTCTGGCCAATGGGCAAGACCCCGTTCAGCTTCGCAACCTGCTGGCAACGCTGGCCGAACGGGATGGCGTCGATTTTTACGCCGTCTCGTCGGGGATGACGCCCGACGGCATTGATCTGGGCAGCGACAATTTCAAAAATATGCGGCAACCTCGACCGTTGCTGGTGGTGGGTTCGGGCGTGAGCAACCTCGACGCGGGCGAAGTGTGGCACCTACTCGACACCCGCGTCAACGTTCCCTTATCGACCGTCGATATGGCGCAGATGAGCCGCGTCAACCTCGACCGCTACAATGTGCTGGTGCTTGTGAGCGGCGACTACAACGGCCTGCCGACGGAGAAAATCAGGCAGTGGGTGCAAAACGGCGGTACGCTGGTGGCCATGACCGACGCCGTGCGCTGGGCGAGCGAAAAAGGCCTGTCGACCGCCCGGCTCAAGCGCATCCCGACCGATACGACCGGCACCCGCGCTTATGCCGATTACGAACGATACAGCGGCTCACGCGTGATTGGCGGGGCCATTTTCCAGACCCGTGCTGACCTCACGCACCCGCTGCTCTATGGCTACAAAACCAATTTGCTCTCGGTGTTCAAAGACAATACCGTGTTTCTGGAAAAAAGCCGCGACCCCTTCGCCACGCCACTCTATTACACGCCAACGCCACTGGTGAGTGGGTACGTGGCGTCGGCCAACGAACGGCTTTTCCGCGACACGCCCGCCATTGTCGTGAACACGCTGGGCAGCGGGCGAGTCATCGCCATGGCCGACAACCCGAATTTCCGGGCCTTCTGGTACGGCACCAACAAGCTCTTTCTGAATGCCCTCTTTTTCGGTAATCAGATTGGCGCGTTTGCCCGTGGCAGTTCTGACGAAAACGATTAAGGCGTTTCAGGTTTACCGTCTAAGGTTTGATGTTTACAGCAGGCCCTTAGACGGTAAACCTGAAACGTCAAACCTGTTAAGCACCAAACTGCCTCTTGCGCGAATTACTCCACGATATCCGAACGTACCTGCGGGCCGACTTTAAGCCTGGCCTGTATGCCATTACGGCGGCCTGGGTTGCCCTGCTTATCAGCATCAATTACGCCATTGGGCTGGAGAATACCATCATCGATGCGCAGCCGTTCAGCCCCTGGCGGCCAGTATGGTACCTGGCGCTCTACGCCACGGCCTATTACGGTGCGTTCTGGTTATGGAGCCGCTTTCACCACCGCTCCGATATCTGGCGCGACCGGCGTTTCTGGCGGCACACGCTGGTGGCGTTGGTCGTTTACAGCTATGCCGTTGGCTCCAGTGTTTACGCCGATCTGGCCCGGCGCGTCGAGGATATGCGGCTTTATCCGTATGTGTACCGCGTGCTGGGTAACCTGCACTCCATCCTGACGATCCTGCTGCCGCTGGTTCTGTATTACTACCTGATCGACAAACCTCAGAATGGCTTTTACGGCCTGCAACCAAAGCGCAAAGGCCTGTTGGTCTACCTGACGCTCCTGCTGCTGATGGTACCTATCATTGCCTTAGCCGCTACCCAACCCGATTTTTTGCAGGCCTATCCCACCTACCGCAACACGGGGGCGCACCTGGCGCTGAACGTACCGGAGTGGCTCACCATCCTTGGCTACGAATTGGCCTATGGCTGGGATTTCGTGCCGACCGAACTGCTCTTTCGGGGCTTTCTGGTCATCGGTCTCAGTCGGCTACTGAACCCCGCGCTGACCAACGCGGCGACTCAGCCAACAGGCCTCACCACGCCGGGGCCAGTTTTGCCCATGATTGTCTGGTATGCCAGTATTCACTTCGGGCGACCGTTGGGCGAAACCCTTTCGTCACTCGTCGGCGGCTACATCCTGGGCGTGCTGGCCCTGTCGACACGTAGTATCTGGGGCGGTCTGTTTATTCATATCGGCATCGCCTGGCTGATGGAAGCCGCCGCCTTTCTGGCCAGCCGGTAGCGTTTATGGTTGTTGAGGACGCCCATTGTTTACTCAACAAAAACTTTAATAAGGAGTAGCAAACTGATTTAATCCACAATCACTTAGGTTATCCACACTGTTTTCTGTCGAAATTGTGGATAACTCGGTAACCCAAGTCCATTTACCGACATGTTGTGCGCTTGAGTTACCGAGTTCGTATTTTCTTAAACGCCCACCAACGGGCCGCGAGCCGAGGGAGTTGCTGCCGCCAGCAGCCGTTTGTGGTAGTAGACGTATGACACGTACCCCACGATCGGAATCACAATGATGGGCGCCCACGTACCCAGCGGTTTCCCACTCATGGCGATGCAATAGATAGCCCCCAGAATGTCGATCATCAGCCCAGCATAAGCCCATTCGCGCAGGCGCGGAAAACCGGGCACCAGCAGAGCAATCACCCCCAGCAGTTTAGCCCACCCTACCAGAGGTAACAAATAGGCCGGTAACCCTATTTCTTTGAACCCCTGCACGGCTTCGGGCATAACGATGATATCAGGAATGGCCGACCCCAGCATAACGAAGGCAAACAGACCCGTGGCAATCCAGTAAATTGTGTTGATTGTTTTCATGATTGACAGTGTATTTGTGTGTTGACTAGACAGTAGCGCGACAGCGAGCTAGGCGGCTTCCGGCTTGCTGAAGTTCAGAAACCAGTGGAAGCCGTACTGATCCGTAAAATCACCGAAAAGACTGTTCCAGAAGGTGTGTTCCAGCGGATGCAGCACCTCACCGCCCGCCGATAGCTTGGCGAACAGATCGGTGATTTCGGCTTCGCTACCGCATTCCAGCATCAGCGACACCGCATGCCCAATAACGTCGCCGGGCCCAACGTGCAAATCATCGCCCATGAGCATAAAGCTGCCCAGTTTCAGGTCGGCGTGCAGGATTTGGTCTTTTTTGTCGGCCGGGAAGTCGCCTGCCATCGGTGAGTCGCTAATCGGTAACAGCACCAATTCGCCACCAAGACACTCCTGATAGAACGTCATGGCTTCGCGGCAGTTGCCGTTAAAATGCAGGTAAGCAGTGAGTTGTGTCATAATTCTGTATTTGTTGTTTTGATCGGGTAACTACACAAAGATACAGGGGCACTACTGCCCGAATCGGGGGTAAAAGCGGCAACGTAGGGGGGCTTTTGCGCCATAGTTTTCGACCAGATCAGGGACCCCAAAAAGAGTGGTTCCGCACTAACTACAGACCGACTCAGTAACTTGTGAGGCAAGGCCTCCTTCTCCATGAACTCCTCCGGCACGCTGGCTTATCCGCAACTGACCTCGACCCGCTTTGTCGCGGCCTTTCTGGTTATTGTGTATCACTTCGGGATTTTACCCAGACAAGTCGTTCCTTTTCTCTGGTTCGACCAGATCCATTTTTTCAATCTGGCTGGTGGTTCGGCGGTCTATTACTTTTTCGTCCTATCTGGCTTTGTCCTGACAGCCGCCTACCGCGACAGGCCGCTTCGTTACGGGTTGTTTATCGCTAATCGGTTAGGTCGGATTTACCCGGTGTATTTCGTTGCCCTGTGTCTGACACTGCTCGTTACAAGCCTGCCTTCTGAGCACGTTGTCGGGTGGTTTCATACACCATCAATTGATGGCACCAAGCAACTAGTGAAGGCCGCGTTGCTGTCGGCAAAGACGCTGAGCAAACGGGATCTGTGCCTGTCTGTTTTGCTGCTACAGGGATGGCACGTCACTACCTGGCAGGCATTCAACGGACCGGGTTGGTCCTTATCGGTGGAGTTCTTTCTGTACCTGCTTTTTCCGTTTCTGTTGCCGCTTGTTCGTCGGGAAGCAGCAACCTACCGCCGTGTTTTTTTGATTGTGGGTATTGCAGGGTCTACTGCCTGCCCGCTGCTACTGGCATCGCCCCTTGTCGATAGCAGCCGGGGTTTTCTGTTTATTGGTTCTCCCCTGTTGGCTATCCCCGGTTTTCTGCTCGGCATGGTTGCCTACGAGTTTGGGTTGCGGTGCCGCCTGCCAGCGGGATCGCGGGTGCCTGCTTTCGTTTTTTTGGGAAGTGTCGGCGGCTGCGTTCTCTTGCTTAGTGTCTTTGAAGCCAGCGACTTTTTACTCAATCCGTTCTTCGCGCTGATTATCTGGAGTCTGTCGCAGGACACGTCGATTATCACCCGCACACTAGCGCATCCCAAACTGGTTTTGCTCGGCGAAGTGAGCTACGGGTATTATATCCTGCAACTCCCGATATTCCTGCTCGCCAGCCAATGGCTGCACCCGTTTGACGGCCTGACCGATACGACCTTTTTCTATCGGTTCAACGGCCTGTTGCTGCTGGTTGCCTGGGGAAGCTTCGTGGGCTTTGAGACGCCTGTCAGGCGCTTCGTGAAAACGATCACCGCCCGCATCGACCATCGCCTCACGCGCCTGGACCAACGCAGCCTTCCCTTGCCGAAATCGGCTTGACAGAAGACCTGAAAGGGGTTGATCCAGGCAATACGGCACGCTTGCTCCTATTTTTCGTGCCCAGTTACTAACGTGGTTAGCCATTCTGGTCGGGCTTCCTTATTTTTGTACTTTATTAAGAACAGCACTTAACAAACTGCTGGTAATCAAGATTATGCAAACGTCAACCTACGTCCCCTACAAGGTTAAGGACATTGCCCTCGCGGAGTGGGGCCGGAAAGAAATTCGTTTGGCCGAGGCCGAAATGCCGGGCCTGATGGCGCTACGGGCTGAATATGGTCCCAGCAAGCCACTGGCCGGTGCTCGGATTGCGGGTTGTCTGCACATGACCATCCAGACGGCGGTGCTTATCGAAACCCTCGTTGAACTGGGTGCCGATGTGACCTGGTCATCCTGCAACATCTTCTCGACGCAAGACCACGCCGCTGCGGCCATTGCCGCGGCTGGTATCCCCGTTTACGCCTGGAAAGGCATGAACGAAGAAGAATTCAACTGGTGTATCGAGCAGACGCTGTTCTTCGGTGAAGACCGCCAACCGCTCAACATGATCCTCGACGATGGCGGCGACCTCACCAACATGGTGTTCGACGTGTATCCTGAGCTGATCGGTGGGATCAAAGGGCTGTCGGAAGAAACCACGACGGGTGTTCACCGGCTGTATGAGCGCATGAAGAATGGCACGCTCCATCTGCCTGCTATTAACGTGAATGACTCGGTAACGAAGTCGAAATTCGACAACAAATACGGTTGCCGCGAATCACTGGTCGATGCCATCCGCCGCGCCACCGACCTGATGCTGGCTGGTAAAGTAGCCGTTGTGGCTGGTTACGGCGACGTAGGTAAAGGCTCAGCCGAGTCGTTGCGTGGGGCAGGTTGCCGCGTACTGGTGACCGAAATCGATCCCATCTGCGCCTTGCAGGCCGCTATGGACGGCTACGAAGTGCTGCCGATGGACGAGGCCGTTACCCGCGCCAACATCTTCGTGACGGCTACGGGCAACATTGGCATCATTAAAGACCGCCATTTCCGCGCCATGCGCGACAAATCGGTAGTGTGTAACATTGGCCACTTCGATAACGAAATCGATATGGCGTGGCTGAACGAGACGTACGGGCAGACCAAAAGCCAGATTAAGCCGCAGGTGGATATGTACGAAGTCGACGGCAAGGAAATCATCGTGCTGGCTGAAGGCCGGCTGGTGAACCTAGGCTGTGCCATGGGCCACCCGTCGTTTGTGATGTCGTGTTCGTTCTCAAACCAGACGCTGGCCCAGCTCGAACTGTGGACCAACGCCGACAAGTACGAAAACAAGGTATATGTGCTGCCGAAAGTGCTCGACGAAAAAGTAGCGGCCCTTCACCTCTCGCATGTGGGTGCTAAACTGGAACCGCTGGCGCAGGATCAGGCCGATTACATTGGCGTGCAGGTATCGGGTCCGTTCAAATCAGAACTGTATCGGTACTAGGCTTTTACGGCCACCGTCAACTTGCTTAAGGGCGTGGCTTCGGAAACGGAGCCGCGCTTTTTTGTTGGCTGGGTACGTTGCCTAACAAGAGGAGCCAGCATGAGCAAACAATGTAAAAAAAGAACATTTTTGAGCCGTCAATTACGTATGCGTACCGGTACCTATATACCTACACATACGTGTGGTAGCGCTTGAAGACCTTGGTTAAGCAAACACCTTTTCGCCTAATCGCCTGGCAGCAATGGCTCACTGTGAGCCTGTGGCTCTCCGTAGTTGGCTCAGTGTGGGGGCAGACGCCGCAACTGCGCCCAACCCCATACGTGACGGGCCTGTATCATCCGGTCGATATGGCGGCGATCGGGCCACAGCAGCTACTGGTCGCTCAGACCAACGGACAGGTCCGGCTGGTCCAGAATGGGGTAATCCAATCGCCCGTCGTGCTCGACATTGGCCCGCTGCTCTTTGACCTCGACTTCAACGGCATCTTCGGGCTGTGCGTGCATCCGCAGTTCGCTCAGAACGGCTACCTCTACGTGCAGTATTTTCGGAAGACGGACCAGGCGGCCGTCGTTGCCCGCTATACCTGCACGCGCACAGCGCCCATACAGGCCAGTCTGGCCTCGGCACAACTCATTTTCACGGTGCCTTACCCGGCAGCGGGGCATCGGTCGGGGCGCATTACGTTTGGGCCGGATGGCTACCTCTACATCAGCACCGGCGATTCGGGCGAGGGCGCGCGCGGCAGTCAGGGTGACCCCAGCCAGCTCGCCCAGAACCGGCAAAGTCCGTTTGGCAAACTGTTCCGAATCGATGTCGACGCTGCCACACCCTACGCCATCCCGCCCGACAACCCATTTGCCAGCCCGACCGACGGCGTTCCCGACGAACTTTATGCGCTGGGCCTACGCAACCCCTGGCGATGGAGCTTTGATAAACTTACGGGCGACCTCTGGATGGCCGACATTGGGCAGGATGGCTGGGAAGAGCTAACCGTGACGCCTGCCGCAGCCCCCGCTCCCCAGAACTACGGCTGGCCCTGCTACGAAGGTACCCACCCCTACGCCACCAGCGGGTGCAGCCTCACCACCGTTTTTGCCCAGCCCCTGCTCGATTACGCTGGTTACAACAACAACGGCCAGCAGGCGCGGTCAATTACGGGTGGTTTTGTGTACCGGGGCAGTACCTACCCTAGCCTGCGTGGCTGGTATGTCTACGGCGACTGGTCGCAGGGAACCCTCTGGACGCTGCGTCGCCCCACCAACACCACCTACCAGAACGTTACGCAGACACCGACCGTCGACGGATTGGTGTCGTTTGGCGAAGGCACCGATGGCCAACTCTATGCCCTGTCTTTCTGGAGTGGAACCGTCTACGCACTGGGTGTCTATACGCTCGGCAGCGCTCAAACCGGCAACTGGCAGGCACCCACCACCTGGACCTGCCAATGCGTTCCCGATGCCACGGCGGCCACCGTAGTGGCCGCTACCCACACCGTCGAGGTCAGCCAGCCGACACCTGCTCAGTCGGTTCAGCTACGCGGGACGATCCGGTTCTCCGGCAACGGAGCCTTACGATTTCAGTAAATGACTCGTTCAATGGCCCAATGGTATCTATTGTCGCAAAACACCCGCCCGGTACTTGCCGGGCGACGTACCCAGCCGGGCCTGAAAGAGCCGGTTTAGGGTACTGATGTTGTCGAACCCAGCCTGCGTTGCAATCTGGCTGATGGGCAGATCAGTAGCCGTGAGCAACTGGCAGACGTGCGTCAGCCGCACTTTGTTGAGGTAGTCGACAAATGTCACGCCCATGTGCTGCCTGAACCACCGGCAGAAGGCGTTGGGCGAAAAGTGGCAGGCATGGGCAATTTCCTGCAACGAAACCGGGCGCTGGTAATGCGTATTGATGTAATCGACGGCCGTCCGGATGCGGGTAGCGGCACCAGTCATTACGGCATGGCGCTGATACGCCTGTTGCAGGATCGGCTCGCGCTCAGGTACGTTGCTGAGCCGGTCAAGCAGTTCGATGAGCCGCACCAACGCCGCCGTACCCGTCTGATGCACCGTCTCTTTCAGCAACGTAACCAGCACAGCGGCGGGGTTCGGAAACGAAAGCCCACATCGGGCCGACTCGAAAAAGGCCGCCAATGGTTTACACTCGGCAAACGAATCGAGCAGGTTGGGCGGAAACTGGATGCAATACGCTTCGACTAACTCCCCTTGCTCATCGGCGTAGCTGACAAACGTGTGGGGCAGGCTCTCGCCAATCAGGAAAAGGCTTCCTTCGTCGTACAGCGAAATAGCATCGCCAATAAACCGCACCCCTTTCCCCCGTGCAAAGTAGACAAGCTCCAGTTCGGGATGGTAATGCCAGTGGGATTCAAAAGCCGGCTGGCAGAGCCGAAAGGCTTTGAACGACGCAGTCGCCAGGTTGGTAATCCCCCTTTCCAGCTCAGGTTTCATAGGCAGACAGCGGTGAGGAGATGACCTTCAAAATGAGCCAATATTACCAGTGTACTAGTACTAAACGATTGATACGGTTAATATCCGAAAAGTATTGGACTAAAGTGGTAAAACAGCAGCGTGCTTTTTGCGCGCACCTTTGCCTTATCCGAGCCGCTACGTTGGCTCCTCAGTTCAAGCTTATCACTATTCCTGTTTATGCCCATGCAATCACTGGATACGCCCTACGAACTCCAACCCGAGCAGATCGATTTTTACCAGAAAAACCGGTTTATCAAACTCAAACACGTGTTCGACGCCGACACGCTGGCCCATTACAATGACGTTATCAGCCAGCAAGTAGCCTCGATGAACACCGTATCTACTGCCCTCGACCAGCGCGACACCTACGGCAAGGCCTTTTTACAGCTATTCAACCTGTGGCGCGAAAACGAGGCTATCAAACCGTTTGTGTTCAGCCGACGGCTAGCCAGGATTGCCGCCGAGCTGATGCAGGTCGATGGCGTGCGGATGTACCACGATCAGGCGCTGTTCAAAGAAGGCGGTGGCGGCATCACACCCTGGCATGCCGACCAGTACTACTGGCCGCTCAGCAGTGACAAGACCATCACGGCCTGGATTCCGTTGCAGGCCGTGCCCCTGCCCATGGGGCCACTCGAATTCAGCGCGGGCAGCCACCGAATTGTGGAAGGCCGCGACCTGAAGATCAGCGACGACAGCGAGAAGCTCATCGCCGAAAAACTGCGCGTCACCGACTTTGCGCACGTCATCGAACCGTTTGAGCTGGGCGAAGTGAGCTTCCATTCGGGGTGGGTGTTCCACCGCGCCGGTGCCAACGTGACCAATCAGGTACGGAAAGTGATGACCGTGATTTACATGGACAAGGATATGCTCCTGCAGCAGCCCACCAACAAGAACCAGGAAAACGATTGGCATACCTGGTGCCCCGGCGCCGAAGTTGGGCAGGTAATCGATACCGAACTGAATCCAGTCCTTTACTAGCCCGTTCCGATGAACCGACTCGTCGCCTTACTGCTCGTTTGCTACACGTCGCTAACCTACGCCCAGCCTGTGCCCCGGCCCGTAGCGGGCACAATCAGGCGAATGGAAAACGTCGCGTCCAGGTTTGTCGAACCGCGCCACGTCGACATCTGGCTACCAGCCGGGTACAGCGCCAACAAGCAATACGCCGTCGTGTATATGCACGACGGGCAAATGCTTTTCGACTCGGCCACCACCTGGAATCACCAGAGCTGGGATGTCGATGACGTGGCTACCAGTCTGCTGGCGGCGCATCAGGTGCAGGACTTTATCGTGGTCGGCGTCTGGAACGCCGGGAAGAGTCGTCACGCCAACTACTTTCCGCAAAAACCATACGCCTCACTGACTACTGAGCAGAAAGCGGCTGTCAACCAGCAGCTTCAGGCCATCGGCCGAACGACCGAACCCTTCCAGCCCAACTCAGATGCGTACCTGAAATTTCTGGTCACGGAGCTAAAACCGCACATCGACAGTACTTACGCCGTTTACACCGACCGGGCGCATACGTTTGTGGCGGGCAGCAGCATGGGCGGCCTCATTTCCCTGTATGCTCTCTGCGAATACCCGGCAGTTTTCGGTGGCGCGGCCTGCCTGTCTACCCACTGGCCGGGCATTTTCTCGGTCGACAACAACCCCGTTCCGGCGGCTTTTTTCGACTATCTACGTACCCGGCTGCCTGACCCTAAAACGCATAAGCTCTATTTCGACTACGGCGATCAGACGTTGGACGCGCTTTATCCGCCGCTGCAACAGCAGGCCGATGCAGTGATGCGCACCAAAGGGTACACGGTCACGAACTGGACCACCCGGTTTTTCCCTGGCGAAAACCACAGCGAACAGGCCTGGCACAAACGGCTTGCTATTCCGCTCACCTTTCTGCTAACGAACTAAGCTCATGATGATGCTACCTCTGTGCCGCCTCTGGTTGGCCCTTACCTGGGGGGCCCTCACTTGTGTAGCCGCCCCCAGTCTGTTGATGGCTCAGGCGCCGCTACCCGAAACCTATCAGTGGCTGCCCCTTGGCGACGTAAAGCCGAGAGGTTGGCTCCAGGCCCAGATGAAGCAGGACTTGCAGGGCTTCGTGGGAAACCTGGACCGGCTGGTGCCCGACCTGATCGTGAAGGATGATATCTACGGCAAAAACCGCCTTACCACAAAGGTGAAAGCCAAAGACGTGGGCGCCATCGCCGAAAACGGCGACTGGAACGTGCAGTTCCTATGGTGGAACAGCGAAACCCAATCGAACTGGCGCGACGGATTTGTGCGGCAGGCGTTCCTGTCGGGCGATCTGAAGGCCCAACAGCGCGCCAAATCCTACATTACGGGTATACTGGCCACGCAGGATGCGGACGGTTACCTGGGCGTGTATGCCCCCGATCTGCGCTATAGGCTCACGGGCGAAAACGGCGAACTCTGGGCCAAAGCCACCCTGTTTCGGGTGCTGTTAGGCTATTACGAACTAACCAAAGACCCCCGGGTCTGGCAGGCGGTGGTGAAGGCCGTCGACAACGTGATGGTCAATTACCCGATCAATCAGTCGTCGCCGTTCAGGGCCGAAAAGCCATTCGCGGGACTGAGCCACGGCCTCGTTTTCACCGATGTGCTCGACCGGCTCTACCAGCTCACCAACGATCGGAAATACCTCGACTACGCGCTGTTTCTGTACACCGATTATTCAAAAAACGCCGTCTCGGAAACCGATATCCAGTTGCCCAATATTCTGGACGACAACTACCGAATGCACGGGCACGGCGTACACAGCTACGAGCACCTTCGCCCGCTGACGGTGGCCTATTGGGCGTCGGGCGATGCGCAACTGAAGCAGGCGCTGGATCGATACCAGCAACGAATCGAGCAACTGACGACCCCCACCGGCGGCCCCATCGGTGACGAATGGATCACGCAGGCGTCGGCCGACGCCACCCAAACCGGCTACGAGTATTGCTCATTGCACGAGTTGCTGCATAGTTATTCGATGCTCTTGCAGAAAACGGGTCGCCCCGCCTACGCCGATCAGATCGAGCGGCTGTTTTTTAACGCGGCCCAGGGCGCTCGCCACCCCACCCACAGCAGCATTGCTTACCTGAAAACCGACAATTCGTACGCGATGACCGGGACTCGAAACGGCGGAGGCGACCCCAAACAAACCCGCTACAAGTATTCGCCCGCCCACCAGGATGCTGCCGTCTGTTGCGTACCCAATGCGGGGCGTATTGCCGCCTATTATGTGCAGGCCATGTGGATGCGCCAAGCCGACGGGCTGGTGGCCAACCTGCTTGGGCCCTGCCAACTAGCCACGCAGCTTGGCGACAATGCTGTATCCATCCAGGAACAAACCGACTATCCTAACCAGACTAGTTTTGTGTTCACCATACAGGCGCAACGGCCCTTCCGGCTCAAAATCAGGCAACCCACCTGGGCCACAGCCGCCACCTGTAGTCACCCCTACGACCGCGAACCGGGCTACCTCGCCCTGCCGGTCAAGGCGGGTAAAACCGTGATCCGGCTGGCCTTCAACGCCGCCGTGATGGCGCATCCGTTTGCCAACAGCGAAACCTATTTCAGCTACGGCCCTTTGGTCTACGCTCACCCCCTACCGGCCCAAGAAGCCGTTGTGAAGACCTTCCCGGTGGCGGGGTTCGCCGATCGGACGTACCGCCCCGTCGAACTGGCTACGTATCGGTACGTACCCAGCAGCCCGGCAACGTACCTGAACTCGACCATCACCATCCGGGCAAAAAATGAAAAAACGCAGGTGATCGAGCCGATCCGGCTGGTACCCGTAGCGGGGACGATTCTGCGGCAGGTTACATTCTAAGCCCTTCTTCAGCCACCATATGACCTCGTTTAGGCCCAGCAAAATTTACCTAGGGGCGCATTTGCAGACCCTTGGTATCGAGGTACCAGTGCGTCACGCAACTGATTTGATTGGGCGTAGCGGTCCACGTTGTCAAATCGAACGTACCTGAGCCGTCGGCCGTCCCTTGCACTTCGATCGCCCGAAGCGCCTTCTTACCGCCGATCCAGACAAGCGGCTTACCCACAACGCATTGATCGGGCTTGCTCGGTTTGGTGGGAGCAACGAAATAAGCGACTCCTTGGCCAAAGACCCGGGCGAGGCCATTGGCATCAATGGCAACCGCCGTTTGCTCACTCACGCCAATGCCCCGCCCGGTCAGGTCCCAGTCGGTGCGCATCCGGGCCAGAAACGCCGCCAGCCTTCCCTGTCGTTTGCGCTCGGCAAAATGGGTATCTGTGATGGTGTTGGCCAGAAATGGTGCGTCGATAAAATCGTTGCGGCCCAGCATCAGGTTCGGGTGATAGGGGTCGCTCAGGGCTTCGGCCGAGGTAAGGCTCTCCCGAAAAGCCGGGTAATACAGCCCGCCCAATATGGCACAACCTGCGCTCGTACCACCCACGGGCACTTTCTTGGTATTGATGAGGTAATTGATCGCCTCTTCTACCTTCGAGTCCTTCCAGTAGTTGACATACTTGGCCTGGTCACCACCCGCGATAAACAACGCTTCGGCGTTGCGGATGGTCTGCGCGACGGAATCGTCGTTGGCCCAATCGCCTGAGTTCAGCAGAATGGTCTCGACCGAGTTGACGGATTCGCCCAGTTCCGAAAACAGGTATTGATTGTACCCATCAGCCCCACTCGCCCGCAGAATAACTACGTCGCCCCCACCAGCTCTTTTCAGCAACCACCGCATGGCCGCGGCCACGTCTGTACTACCACCCGCCAGCAGCATACCGGGCGTGGTGGTGGTGGTTACGTCGGCGGGGTCGCCGGTGAGCCAACTGGTGGGCGTATCAGGTACGTTGGTGGGCCTTAGTGCTAAACCAAGCAGGCTTAGTAAAGCCAGTGTCAGGGCGGATAGTCGATTCATGGATGGGTGGGGTATGTCAGTACTAGCACAGTTCGCGCCTACGTGACAGGCAAAAATAAAGCCCGACACCTTTCGGCATCGGGCTTCGGCTTAAATCTAGTCAGATTCGTCCGTTAATCGCGGCTACGTCCGTTCAGGATGCTCACGTAATAGAGCAACGTAGCCAGCGAACTCAGGGCGGCCACTACGTAGGTCATCGCGGCCCATTTCAGGCCATCTTTCGCTACGCCATACTCCCGCTGCGATACCACGCCGCGGCTCTCAATCCAGGCCAGCGCGCGTTTGCTGGCGTCGAACTCAACGGGCAGCGTGATGAAGCTAAACAGGGTCGTGACGGCAAAAAGACTGACACCGATCGTCAGCGGTATCAACGTGCTGTTGATCATCAGGATACCCGCCAGCAAAATCCACTGCATGTATTGCGAGGAGATGCTCACGAACGGCACAATGGCCGAACGGAACTGAAGCGGGCCGTAGGCTACCTTATGTTGCACAGCGTGGCCGCACTCGTGGGCCGCCACGGCCGCCGCCATCACACTCCGCCCATGGTAGACATCGGGTGAGAGGTTCACGGTTTTGTCCTGCGGGTTGTAGTGGTCGGTGAGTTGGCCCTCAACCGACAGCACGCGCACGTCGGAGACGCCGTTTTCATACAGCATCTTTTCGGCCACTTCGGCTCCGGTCAGGCCGCTGCTGAGCGGAATCTGTGAGTACTCGCTGAATTTGCTCCGCAGTCGCCACTGCACAAACAGGCCGACGAGGAACAGGATAATCATTAACAAATAAGCACCAGGCATGGTCGTTGGAATTGGTTACGGTTGCTAATACACGCTAACAACTCAGTAAGAAAACAAAGTGTTGGCCAAAAATGTCCCATCTCCCATTCCACTCGTCCGGCCGGGCTGCCGTTGGTCAAGGGCGAACGGCAGTCCGACTCTGGGTACGTTGTCAGCCGTAAGCTGCCACAATTTTTCCGATCAGCGCGGTGGTTGAGTAGCCCGGCACCAGTGCGATGGTCTCAACGCTTCCGCCGTTGCTCAGCACAAAATCGGCCCCTACGATGGTAGCCACGCTGTAATCGTCGCCTTTTACGAGTACATCGGGCCGCACGGCTTCAATCAGTTCAAGCGGCGTGGGTTCGTCGAACAACGTCACAATATCCACAAATTGCAGGGCGGCCATAAGCCGGGCGCGGGCCGTTTCGTTCACTACTGGCCGCAACGGGCCTTTGATCCGGCTCACTGAGGCATCGGTGTTGAGGCCTAGCACCAGTTTGTCGCCCAGGGCGCGGGCTTTTTCGAGGTAATCGATATGGCCCAGGTGTACGATATCGAAGCACCCGTTGGTAAATACCACGCGCAGCCCCTGCTGATGCCAATCGGCCACCTGCGCTACGGCGTCATCGCGGGTATGTATTTTAGAGGCAGTCATGTGATCAGGGCAGTAAGCTTATTTCGTAAAAATCACGTACGGACCAATCAGCGGCCTTCCCCGATGGTGGCCGCACCAACCGTCGGGTCGGCAGCCCGGCCCCGGCCCAACACAAGTAGAAACGCCAGCCCACCCGCCACGATGACCACAGCCCATTGCGACAGCAACATCAGCGTGGCCAGCGTTTGCCCGTCCTGCTTGGTGAGGCCATACAGCACCAGCGCCGACCCCACCATGATGTTGAACGAGCCCAGCCCGCCTTGCGTGGGCGCAGCCATACCGATACTGCCCATCATCAGGATGGTGAGCGCCGCTACCGGACCCAGGCTGGCGGTTTGTGGCATGGCGAAAAACAGGACGTAGGTCGAGAAATAGTAGAGCGTCCAGATGAGCAGCGTATGAAAAATAAACAAGCCCGGCTGACGCAGTTTCCGCACGCTTAGCAGCCCCTCGAGCAGGCCCAGCACGAAGGTTTCGACTTTGGCAAACAGCGCATTACGCCGCAGCACTTCTTTGTATCGGTTGTACAGAAACAGGGCCACGACGGCGCTGCCCAGCCCAGCGGCCAGGAGCCAGTACAGACCGGCTTTTGAGCCACCGCCGCCTTTGCCAGCAAATAACTCCATCACCAGATCGCCCAGCCGACCGGCTTCCAGCACGAGCGTCAGGCCGATTACCAGCAGCAGCATGAGTACGTCGAAAATCCGCTCGGCAACGACCGTTCCGAAACTGACGTTGACAGGTACGTTGTCCAGCCGGTTGAGCGTACCGCAGCGCGTTACTTCACCCATGCGCGGAATCAGCAGGTTGGCGAAATAGCCCGTCATTACCGACAGCAGGGCGTTGGTCTGCGAAGGCCGCTGCCCCACCACCGGCTCGAGCAGCAGGCTCCACCGGACGCCCCGGCTCCAGTGGGCCACCATGATGATGACGGCGTAGGCGCCCACCCACAGGTAATTGGCCTGCGCGATGGCGGCAAACATGGCGTCGAGGTCGATGTCTTTGAAGACATACCACAACAAGCCGCCCGCAATGGTCAGCGAGATGGCGTAGGTCAGCAGGTTTTTCATTACCGGATGCGGTTCGACTCGCGCACGAGCTTTTCGTCGCGACGGATGAAGCGGTTAGCCAGCGCATTCAGCACCAGTGCCACCACGATAGACCAGAAACCCGTCAGGAACGAACCCTGATCGGCTGGATTTCCGTACGATTTTCCGTTTATTAGTACGTTATACAAAATAACGCCCATGGAAGCCGTCAGCAGAATGGCATTGACGGCGCAAAGACCCATTTGCAGTAATCTTTTTTTGTACTGAAAAATGGCGACCAACGCGATGACGGCGATGATTACCAGTAGCCCGCCCAGATACCAAAGCGGCGTAACAAAGGTGGTAACACCTTGTTCATAAGCATATTGCAGCGAAGTAAGCTCGGCTTCTTCGCCAGGTTTGCTGCCGGGTTTCTCCCAGATGGGGTTGGCCAGCGTTACCCCCATAGCGGCGGCAATCAGGAACAGGAAGATACTTTGAATGCGTTGAATCATGATCGGACTCGAAAACTAACTTTAGTAATAAAACTGTTCAGCCATCAGTAAACAACTAAGGCTGTTTTGCTCTTATTGATTAACCCAGTGCGGTACGTAATCGCATACAAAAGTAGCCCGAAAGCATGGCATAACGCATGAATACGCAAGTCGTCGTTACGGCAGATGGGTCACACTCGATCCTGAACACCGACATTGGTCAGCATTATCATTCTATTTACGGAGCCATTCAGGAATCGGAGCGGGTATTTATTGAGCTCGGTCTGACCTATGCGTTTACCTTATTCGAGGGGCCGATCCGGGTTTTCGAGATGGGGTTTGGCACGGGGCTCAATGCCCTGATGACGACCCGGGAAGCGATGCGCCTGCACCACCCTATCGACTACGTAGCCGTAGAAGCTTACCCGATTGATCCCACAGCGGGCAAATCGCTCAATTATGATGGGCAGCTAACCACCTTCTGGCTCGACGATCTGCACGATGCTCCCTGGGGCATCCAGACGCCCATTACCCCCTACTTTACGCTGACCAAATACCGGACGCCCATTCAGGCGTTGCCCAACGTAGGGCCGTTTCACGTGATCTACTACGATGCGTTTGCCCCCGAAGGCCAGCCCGAACTCTGGACGACCGAGATTTTTGAGCAAATGGCCTCCATGCTTCGGCCCGGTGGTATCCTGACAACCTACTGCTCGAAATCGGCGGTGCAGCGAAACCTGCGCGACGCTGGTTTTCTGGTGGAAAAACACACGGGCCCGGCTCGCAAGCGCGAGGTCATCCGGGCCATTCGGTTGTAATGAAACCGTAGCGTTTCCTCACAGATCATCCCACTCGATGTCGTGTAGGTCTTTGATGGAGCCGAAGCCAATGAGGTCTTTTAGGCCCTCGCCTTCCCGTAGTTCGGTAGCCCGAATCAGGTGTTTGCCGCCCAGCCGCTCGTTGATGGCGTAGAGCGTTTGCCGCAGTTTGTCTTTGCGGCTGTGATCTTCAAATAACGTATACTGGACGTCGTTCGCGGCGACAAAATCGCTCACGCCCACGCCAATCTGCCGTACGTCGCCGTTCAGCAGCGGGCCACGGCGGTGCTGCTGCGCGTACCTGACCATTCGTTGGCAAATCGTCTGAAACAACTCAATGCCGTCCTGCATCGGTACGCTGAACGCCAGTTCGTCTTCATAGCGCTGATCGTTCCAGTAACGTACCCAGGCCTGCAGCCGTTGGCAAAACAGGTGCCGGTGCACCATGCGGCGTTCGAGCGTCAGGCATAGGGTCCGCAGGATCATCTCCAGCACCTCGACCGACTGCCGTTGCTCGGCCGACACCGACCGAATGGCCTGCATGTTTTTGTAAGCCTGCGTCGCCAGATCGACCTCACCCCCAAAGTTGAGCCGCAAGTGCCAGTGCCAGCCAATGATACTTTGGCAAACGACCTTGAGCCGGTCGGGTGAGGCGTAGCGCAGGTCGAGCGGCGTTTGAATTCCGCCTTTCCGGAGCCGGGTTGCCATGCGCTCGCCAATACCGGGCAGGTCGGTGAGGGTTAGCCGCGCCAGTACCGCATCGATGTTGTCGGGTGAAATAGTGGTCAGGCCATCGGGCTTTTGCTGATTGGAAGCCAGTTTTGCCAGAAATACGTTGGGCGCAATGCCGATGGAGCATTGGAGGTAGTCGCCCACGTCGGTGCGGATCGCCGCTTTGATGCGCCGGGCTACCTCGTCCATGCTTTTGTAGGTTAGTTGATGGCGGGTCAGGTCCACCACCGCCTCGTCGATGCTTTTGGGCAGCACATCCGCCGAGAATCGCTTCAGCACGTCGATGATTCGGATGTGGTACTGCCGGTAGCGGTCCGGGCTGGTTTCAATCGCAATCAGGTCGGGGCAGCGTTGCCGGGCGTCGTCGAGGCGCATGCCCGTTCGTACACCTCGTTTTTTGGCCTCGATCGACGGCGCAATGACGCAGCCGCGCGGGCCCGTATACACACAAACCGCCACCGGCTTATGGCGCAACCGGGGGTCGTCCTGCTGTTCACAACTGGCAAAAAAACTGTTCATATCCACAAACAGGACAGTTGGTTTTGTATGAGGGCGCAGGTGGTTTGCGTTCATGTATTATTCGCTACAAAGACATGAAATATGCTTTCCTTTTGATAGTAATTTGTCGTAAACTTGCATTGAACGGGTGCAATATATTTCAATCAAAATATACTATCCAATTTTTATAACATAAAAATGGAAGAGTGTGCAGTAAACATCGAGGCAGTGGAAACGATTCAGGATCGGCTGAAGCAGGTATTTGACGCATTGGGCATGACCATCTATCAGATATCGAAGGACTTAGGTGAAAACCCGTCGAAGTTCTATAATATCCTGAGTGGCCGGGCCAAACCGTCGTACGACACCATCATGAGCCTGTTGGCCTGCTACCCGCAGATCCGGGCCGATTACTTGCTGCGGGGTCTTCTGCCCGTGCTGGGCGAAAGCGAACAGGAAGGCAACAGCCGCTTCACGGTGGCCGACGAAAACCTGGTCGAAGTGCCGTTCGTGCCCATTAAATTCTACGCCAGCTTTGTGGAGACCTACACGGAGGGCTTCCGCAAAATGGACATGGATACCTACCGGGTCCGTAGCTCGTCGATTCGGTCGAGCCGGCCGGTGGTGGTGATCGAAATTTCAGGGAATAGTATGACGCCCCAGTTAAGCAACGGGGCGAAAGTCCTGGCGGAGCAGGTCGACCAAAGCAACTGGGAATACCAGTCGGGCGGCATTTTTGCGGTCATGTACCGCGACTTTTTCGTGGTCAAACGAATCCGCGACAACGAACTGATGACGAAGAAATACCTGACACTCCACTCCGACAATCCGCTGGGCGGTAGTGTCACGGTGAGCCACAAAGACCTGCGCGGTATGTGGAAAATCGTCAGCATCGTCGATTCGCCGGTGGAATAGCGAAGTCTGGGAAATCGGATAAAGCAGAAGTCCGTAGGATTGACAGTCGTTCAGTGGTGCTCAGACATCACACACTAAAACGACTCTCAACCCTACGGACTTCTGCTTTATCCGAGTTGCCAGACTTCGCTGTTTACAACAGCCCCTTCGCAAAGTTCAGCACACCGCCAAGTTGCTGCTTAACGGCCGGTTCGGCCGCAGCCCCACCCACACCCGACAACTTGCCGACGCCCGCGAGCGCATTGCTGATGAGCGAGTTGCCCGTGGTGGCTGCAGAACCACCGCCAATGGCAGGCAGGGCTCCTTTCATCAGATTGAGGCCACCCGTCAGCGCGCCTACCGAACCAAGCAGGCCACCACCGCCACCCAGCAAACTACTGATCTGGTTGGCACCAAGCGCCATTTTCACCAGCGACACGGCTTTGCTCAGCACGTTTCCCCCAACCAGCCCGCTGCTCACGCCCGGAATCAGTTTCTTCAAATTACCGGCCTGACTCATTAGCTTGTCTTTAAAATCGCCTTTGCTGGTAGCAGCCTGTGCTTCGGCGGCGGCTACGCCAGCGTTGAGCGCGCTCACCGTAGCCGCTTTGTCGCCCTTGTTTCTGGCCGCCAAAGCGGCATCCAGTTTGGCAGCAGCGGTATCGGCCGGTGATTGCGCCATTGCCGCCGTATCGGCCGTCATCGGGGTGGGCGAAGCCATCGTAGTGGGTGCTTTGGGCAACCCTGCTGGTAGTTGGGCCAATGCAAGCGTGCTCCCCAACAGCGTAGCCAGCGCGGGCAGCAAGCCCCTGAATGCAGTATGTAGCATGATAAATTTGGTTGTCAAGTTGATCTGCGCCTCTAATCATCCGGTATCTTCGGCGACCTTAGCAGGGCTAAGACGATGAATTAACCTGTTTGTAACGATAATTCAATGCGACACCCTTTTCTTTACCTTGCCCTCTTCGTAAGTGGCATGATCACCGCCCCACTCCAGGCCCAACCGACGCCCGAGCGGCTCTATGTGGGTACGTATTCAACACGGGGCAGCGAGGGGATTTACACGTTTGCCTTCGACCGCACCGCGGGTACGCTGACGCAAATCGGCTCGACCAAAAACGACAAAAGCCCGTCGTTCTTGGCTCTCCACCCATCCAAGCGGTATCTCTACTCCGTCAACGAATCGAGCGACGGCCCCAACGGCGTCAACGCCTACGCGATCGACGCTAAAACCGGCGCACTCACGCTGCTGAACCAGGGATCGTCGGAAGGCAGCGGCCCCTGCCATGTCAGCCTCGACAAGACCGGACGGCTTGCCTTTATCTCGGCCTATGGTGGCGGTACGTTCGCAGCCTTGCCCGTTGGGGCGGATGGCAGAGTAGGAGCGCCTTCGTTCAAGATGAAATACGAAGGGGGTAACCCGGCCAATCCCCGCCAAAACGGGGTCCATATTCACTCGGCGACGGTTTCGCCCGACAACCGCTTTGTGTACGTAGCCGATCTGGGCTCCGACCGGATCTACACCTACGCCATCGACGCCACTAAGCAGCGCGTTTCGCCCGCTGCTACACCCTACACGACGGTGAAAGGCGGCTCGGGCCCGCGCCACATGGTCATTCATCCCAATGGCCGGTTTACCTATCTGGTTGAAGAACTCACCTCGTCGACGGCCGCTTTCAGCCGCGATGCCAAAACGGGCGCCCTGACGCTTCTGCAAGACAACGTACCTACGCTCCCGGCCGATTTCAGCGCCCAGAACACCTCGGCCGATATTCACATGGACCCGTCGGGCAAGTTTGTGTACCAGTCGAACCGCGGCCTGAACGCGCTCTCGATGCTGACCGTGGGCGCCGATGGTAAACTGACAATGGCAGGCACGACACCAACCGATGGCAAAGCCCCACGGAACTTCTGGGTCGACCCGCGCGGGCAGTTTGTGATCGTCGCCAATCAGGAAACGGACAACCTTGTGGTGTTCCGCCGCGACACCAAAACGGGTAAGCTCACCCCCACCGGCCACAGCGTGAAAGTACCCGCGCCGGTCTGCGTTATTTCTGGCAATTAACCCCCTCCCTATCTATGCAACGGTTTCTGTTTGCTCTCTTCCTGCCCCTTCTGTTTGTGATGGCGGCCCCCACCAAAAAAATAACGCTCTTCAACGGCAAAGACCTGACGGGCTGGAAAATCTACGGCACCGAGAAATGGTATGTCGATAATGGCGAGTTGATCTGTGAAAGCGGCCCCGACAAGCAATATGGCTACCTGGCCACCGAGGCGTTCTACAAAAACTTCGACCTGTCGGTGCAGTTCAAGCAGGAAGCCAACGGCAATAGTGGCGTGTTTTTCCGCTCGACCATCGACGGCACAAGAATCAGTGGCTGGCAGGTTGAAGTCGCGCCCAAAGACCACGATACGGGCGGTATTTACGAATCATACGGACGGGGTTGGCTCGAACAGATACCCGCCGAAAAAGAGACGATTCTGAAGCCGGGCGAGTGGAACACGCTTCGTATCCGCGTGGAAGGCGACCACGTGCAAACGTACCTGAACGGCAAGCCGATGGTCGATATGCGCGACGCAAAAATCGGCGCCGCAAATGGCTCCATCGCTCTACAGATTCACGACGGCGGCGGCATCAAAGTCCGCTGGCGCAAGCTGATCCTGAAGGAGTTGTGAGAATGTATAATGAATAGTGCACAATGTATAACGGGCTGACGCGAGAAATTGATCTGGCGCCAGCCCATTGTACATTGTACATTGTACATTATTCATTACACATTCCGTATGCCTACTTCAACTCGATATACGACATCGTGTGCACGTCGTCGGCTTTGCTGTTGACGAACTTCTTCTCGGGCTTGTCGTAATCGCTGATATAGAGCCGCTTACCTTTCAACAGCACTTCAGCAGGTTGGTCGAGCCGACCATATTGCCCGTCGGTATCGCCGTTCTGCGCCAGCGTACTCACGGTGCCATCGGCCAGATTCACCGTCATGATGGCATTCATGCGGGAGTTGCAGAGGTACATTGTATTGGTCGCCCGATCCACAATCAGGCCATCTACGCAGGCAATTGGCTGACTGACACTAAGCACCTGTTTTGAGGCAAAACTGCCATCTGGTTTGAGCGCCACTTTGTAGAGCGTACCGTCGCCAAACGAGCCGGTGTACAAATTTCCCTGACTGTCGTAGTCCAGCCCATCAGCGCCATTATCGAGGCCCGTTTCGTTTACGGTGGTCGTAAACGTAGTCAGCACATGCGGGTCCATCGTTTTAGGTTTCAGCACGATAGGCGCGTTAGTTGTCGCCTTGTTCAACTCGGCCATCGTGAACCGGAAAATGGCGCTTCCTTTGTCATCTTTGTCGGTATCCCACTGGCTGTCGGTCACGTAGAGGTTGTTGCCTTTCCAGAGCACGGCATTCGACAAACCAAAGCCCGTCACCAACTGATCGACGCCCAACACCTTACCGCCTTTCATGCGAATGCGCATCAACCGCGATTTGTTATTTTTATCGTTTTCATATTGGTTATCAGCGTAGTACAGGTTACCATCTGGTCCAAAGGCCAGATCCATCGGGCAGGCGTGCTTTGTCTCGGGGTGGGCGGGCAGATCGCTGACGAACTGCACCGAATCACCGACGATTTTCAGCAAAACGCCGGGGTAATCGTTGTTGGCCAGATTAGGCATCGACAGGTAGACCGTGCCATCAGGGCCCAGCGCCAGGCCGTCGGGTGTGTTGTATTTTTCGGGCAGTGTAGCCAGCAGCACCGGATTACCAATGGTGGGCACAGAATCGGCGGCCATTGCCGTAGCAGTAGAGTCGGCAATTTCGGTTGAAGTCTCCTTTTTCTGCTGCTGACAGCGCGCCAGAAAGCCGATGATAATCAGCGTAAGAAGTACGTAACGGGTCATATAACGTTAAGTGTTAAACAGGAAGTAAACAGCCTGCCCAACACTTTGTTACACTTCGTTACCTAACGGGTAGCCAGCAACTCGTTGAGGTTGAGGGGCCGCGTGTACATCTCGATGCTGCCGTCGGGCCGCAGGGGCCATTCGTCGCGGGGGCGATCCCAATACAGCTCAACGCCGTTCTGGTCGGGGTCATTCAGGTAAATCGCCTCCGATACGCCGTGGTCCGAGGCGCCAGTGAGCGGGTAGCCCGCGTCGAGCAGGCGTTGCAGCGCTACGGCCAGATCGCGGCGAGTCGGGTACAGAATGGCCGTGTGAAACAGCCCGGCGGCACGCACCGGCGCAGGCGGGGCATCTTTGCTGTACCAGGTGTTGAGACCGATGTGGTGGTGGTAACCACCTGCCGAGATAAACGCTGCCTGATCGCCGTACATGGTGATTAGTTCAAAGCCGAGCAGGTCGCAGTAGAAAGCCATTGCCCGTTTCAGGTCGGCTACTTTCAAATGAACATGCCCAATGCGGGTCTGGGCGGGTAGTGAGTAAGGTGCCATACGATGCCGTAACCTTCGCCGGGCAATTTGCGTTCTTGGGGTAGCTGACCGGCGGCGATTGACCACGCAGCAAACTAATCCGTTCCTCACTATGGACTTCATTGATTATTATAAGATTCTGGGCATACCGAAAACAGCCTCTGAGGATGAGATCAAGAAGGCCTACCGGAAATTGGCCCGGAAAATGCATCCCGACCTCAACCCCAACGACCCGGAGGCCAATAAGAAGTTTCAGCAACTGAACGAAGCCAACGAGGTACTCAGCGACCCCGACAAGCGCAAGAAGTACGATCAGTACGGCAAAGACTGGCAACATGCCGAACAGTTTGAGCAGGCGCGGGAATCCGCGCGGCAGCAGCAACGTACCCAGAACCCGTATGGCGGTGCTCAGTATGGCGGAGGCGACGGCGGCTATTCGTTCTCGGGCGATTTTGACGGCAGTAACTTCTCCGACTTTTTCGCCTCGATGTTTGGCTCTGAAGCGGGCAGCGGTTTCGGTCGGCGCGAAGCGCGCTTTCGGGGTCAGGACTACGAAGCTGAACTCCGCCTCAGCCTGCGCGATGCCTACACGACCCACAAACAATCGCTGACCGTCAACGGCAAAACCATCGGCATCACCGTCTACGCGGGGGTCGAAAACGGTCAGAAGATCAAACTGACGGGCTATGGCGCACCCGGCGTCAACGGCGGGCCCAACGGTGACCTGTACCTCACCTTCCTGATCGACGATGATCCGCGCTACAAACGGCAGGGCAACGACCTGTACGTGACCGAGGAAATCGACCTGCTGACGGCGCTGCTGGGCGGCGAAAAAGTGGTCGATACGCTGTCGGGGCAGGTGAAAGTACCCGTCAAAGCCGAAACCCAGCCCGGCACCAAAATCCGGCTGCGGGGCAAAGGATTCCCGGTCTACCGGCAGGAAAACACCTTCGGCGACTTGTATGTGCAATGGCAGGTGAAACTCCCTACCAACCTGACCGACGACCAGAAAGACCAACTCCGCGCAGCCCTTACCCGTTAACCGATCGTCTCATGTTTGCAAACGACCTGATTCCGGCCACCGATTTCTGCGTGTACCACCACGTCGAAATCACCTTTATTCATACCCTGGCTCAACACGGGCTGATTAACGTCGTGACGGTTGAGCAGACCGATTACGTGCAGCCCGACCAGCTCACCCGCCTTGAAAAGCTCGTCAGGCTGCATCAAGAGTTGGCCATCCACCCCGACGACCTCGACATTGTCGATAACCTGCTCGATCAGGTCGAGACCCTTCAGCGGCAGGTAACTACCCTTCAAAACCAGTTGCGGTTTTATCAGTAGGGCTTAGGCTACATTCCATTCACCCAAACCGGTACACCCGATAGGGCGGCGTTGCCCGTCAGCGAATCGGCAAAGGCTTCGTCGGTCAGGTCGTTGACGCTGGCCCCGGCATGTTGCTGCGCCACGTCGAGCCGGGTGCCAGTGCGGTGGTGGCCGTAGCCGTGCGGCATGCACACTACGCCGGGCATAATATCGGGCGTGATGTCGGCGGGTATATCGACTTCGCCCACGCGGGAACGTACCCGAACCGATTGGCCCGTTACGATGCCCAACCGGGCCGCGTCGGTAGGGTGCAACAGCAACGTACAGCGGTTTCGCCCTTTCATCAGCACGCGGGCGTTGTGCATCCACGAGTTGTTGTCACGCAGATGCCGGCGGCTGATCAGGAGCAACGAATCGGGGGCAGGTGTGCCCTCTTGCAGAGCCGCATGGGCGCGGGGCAAGTCGGCCAGAAACAGGGCGGGAGCCACGTCGATGCGGCCATTCGGCGTGAACAGGCGGCCGGGTAACTGCGACTGCAACGGCCCCAGATCGACGCCATGTGGGTACTCGCGCAGGTACGTTAGACTCAGTCCCTGCCTGGCGTAAGGCCCATAGCGCAACCCCTGATCGATGATCTTTTCCGGGTTTTGTAGTGTCCACTCCGCGCGCGACGTACCCAGTAAGCGCAACCGTAGGTGCTCGAAAATTTCCCAGTCATACAGCGTGCCATCGGGTTTGGGCACCATCGGCTCTGAGTAGCGGGCGGTATTGCGGATCGCCAGCATGTGGAAGGTCAGGTCGTAATTGGCCGTTTCGAGGCCCGTCAGCGGCGGTAAGATGTAGTGAGCATGGCGCGTGGTTTCGTTCAGGTAGATATCAATCGACACCATGAAGTCGAGTTGCGTCAGCGCTGTCTCCAGCCGCCGTCCGTTGGGCGTCGACAGCACCGGATTCCCGCAACTCGTAACCAGCGCCCGCAGTTGTCCGTCGCCCGGCGTTTCGATTTCCTCGGCTAAGCAAGCCACTGGCAGTTCGCCCATAAACTCCGGCTTCTGGCTCACCCGACTTTGAAAGCGGTTGTACTTGTTGTAAACGGGCCGGGGCGAACCGGGGCGGGTGGCTAGCACGTCGATGGCGGGTGAGGTAAACAGCATCCCGCCCGGCTCGTCGAGGTGGCCCGTCAGCAGGTTAAGTACGTTGATGAGCCACAGACAAAGCCCACCAAATTCCTGCGTTGAAACGCCCACCCGCCCGTAGAGAGCCGCACGGGGCGTCTGCGCCAGTTCATGCGCCAACGCCCGAATCACGTCGGGCGAAATACCCGTTATGGCCATTACCGATTCAGGCGTAAATGGGGCTACGGCCTCCTGCAACGTACCCAGCCCGTCGGTCAGCGCGGTCAGGCGACCGGGGTTAACCAGTTGTTCGGCAAACAGCGTTTGCGTCATGGCCAAGAGCAAAAACACGTCGGTGCCGGGTCGGATAAAGTGATGCTCGTCGGCCCGGTGGGCTGTTTCGGTACGGCGGGGATCGATAACGACGACGCGGCCGCCCCGCTGCTGAATAGCCCGCAGGCGTGTGCTCACGTCCGGGGCCGTCATGATGCTACCGTTCGACGCGATGGGGTTTCCACCGATGATGAGCCAGAAATCGGTGTGGTCGAGGTCGGGAACGGGCATTAGCAGCGGGTGGCCAAACAACTGCCAGGCCGCAAAATGATGCGGAAACTGATCGACCGACGAAGCCGAAAACACGGCGCGGGCGCCCAGGGCTTTCACCATGCCCGGCATGGCCAGAAACGACCCCGAATTGTGCACCGTTGGGTTACCGGCATAGACACCGATGGCGCTCGGCCCGTGCTGGGTACGTACCTGATGCAGCCGGTCGGCGACTTCGTCCAGGGCCTGCTCCCACCCGATTTCCTGCCAGTCGGTGCCTACGCGTTTCAGCGGTTTTCGCAGCCGGTTTGGGTCTTCATACACATCCCGCAACGCCACCGCTTTCGGGCAAATATGACCCCGGCTGAAGGGATCATCGGGGTCCCCCGCGATACTGACGACCTGCCCGTTTCGGTGCGTCACGATCAGGCCACAGATGGCCTCGCAAAGGTTACAGGCCCGGTAGTAGGTTCGCAGGGATTGATCAGTTGATGAAGACATAAATTAGGGCTGGTGGCGCTAGTAGTTTGTTAAGAATAAGGAAAAGTAAAGAAAGTTTATAGCTAAACATAGATAGCCTGTAAACAGCTATTTTTCAGTAGCACTAATTCTAAAACAAAAAGGGCGATTCGGCAGATACGTAAGTAGCACCTGATAGTAAACGCTGTTGACTATATGCACAGCTACAGGCAGGCGCGCCTATTTACGTTATGAAAAAATACGGGTTACTTCTTCTCATTTGGGGAATCAGCCTGATGGTTACCGATGTCGTTCTTGCGCAAAAATCGCCCGATTCGTTAGCCACAAGGGCTTATTTGACCGATTGCATTCAGTACGCGCTCGCCAATCAACCTATCGTTCGTCAGTCGCTCATTGATCAGGAAATTGCCGACCGCAACATTCGCGTGGCCCAATCAGGTTGGCTACCACAGGTCAATGCTGGCTACAATTTATTTCACTACCTCAAACTGCCCGTCACGCTCATCCCCGACGCGACCACCGGCGAGCGACGGCCCGTTACCCTGGGGGCGCGCAACACATCCACGGCTTCCTTTTCGCTGTCGCAAAACCTGCTCAGCCGCGATCTGCTACTGGCCAACCAGACTGCCGACGCCTACCGAACCCAGGCCCGACAGGTGACCGCCAGCAACAAAATCGACGTGGTCATCAATGTCAGCAAAGCCTTTTATGACCTGATCCTGACGCAGCGGCAGGTGGAAGTGCTTTCTGAAGACATCGGGCGGCAACAGCGCAGTTATCAGGACGCCACCAACCAGTATCAGAGTGGACTTGTCGATAAAACCGACCCGCAACGGGCCAAGATTGCCCTCAACAACACCATTGCCCAACGCAAGCAATATGCCGATCTGGTGGGGGCCAAATACCAGGCGCTGAAACAGTTGATGGGTTACCCGCCAAACGGCGCGCTCAATCTGGTGTATGACTCGCTCCAACTGGCGCAGGAATCACGGCTCGACACGACGCTGCTGGTGGATCCGCGCAATCGAATCGAGTACCAACTGCTGGAAACACAAGGGCGCCTCGCCGACGCCAACGTGCGCTACAATCGCTGGTCGTATCTGCCTACGGTGGCGGCCGTCGCCAACTACAACTTCCTGTACCAGAACAACGTCTTTCCGCAGCTTTACGGCCAGGCATTCCCCAACTCGCTGATTGGGCTGGTGGTGTCGCTGCCTATCTATCAGGGCGGGCGGCGCATTCAACAGACACGCATTGCCGAGCTACAGGTGAAACGATTGGAATGGGATAAGAACGCGCTCACCAGTTCGGTCGATGCGGAATACGCGCAGGCCCTCGCCAACTACAAAGGCAACCTTGCCAATTACCAGGCCTTGCAGGAGAATTTATTGCTGGCGCAGGACACCTACCGCGTCATCAACCTGCAATACCGATCGGGCATTCGGGCCTACCTCGACGTCACCGTGGCCGAGGCCGATCTTCGGGCCGCTCGCCTCAATGTTTTCTCAGCCCTCAACCAACTCATCCTCAGCAAACTGGATGTAGAGCGTGCGTTGGGCCAAATTCGATTCTAACGGAGGAGTTATTCCCCACTATTCGTCAGTTCAGTAACCATTACTATGAGAACGTACCTGCTGTTGCCTGCCCTGCTGTTCATTGCCGCAGCGTGTGGAGGCAAAAAAGACGAGCAACAACAAGCCCCACCACCGCCCACGCCCGTCACGGCTGTGAAAGCGACCAGGGGCAATGCCACCTATTACGACGAATTCCCGGCTACGGTAACGGCGCTGGTCGATGTCGAGATTCAACCCCAGGTTGCGGGTAACATCACCGGCATTTTTTTCCAGGATGGGCAGCGTGTGAAGAAAGGGCAGAAGCTGTACACCATCGACCCGCAGCAATACCGGGCAAGCTACGATCAGGCGGTGGCCAACCTGAATGTGCAGAAAGCTAACCTCAACCGCGCCCAGAAAGACGCCGACCGCTACAATACGCTGGCCAAACAGGATGCCATTGCCCGGCAGGCGGTCGACAACGCCAATGCCACTCTGGAAGCAGCCCAAATGCAGGTACAGGCGGCGCAGGCCAACATCCGGGCGGTGTCGACCAACCTCAAATACACCACCATCTACGCCCCCCTCGACGGTACCATCGGCATCTCGCAGGTACGTCTGGGCGCAGCAGTCGCGCCGGGGTCGACGCCGCTCAACACTATTTCGGCCGACAACCCGATTTCGGTCGATATTCAGATCGATGAATCAGACATTCAGCGGTTTGTGAAGCTGCAAAGCCAGCCCAGCAATCCGCGCGATTCCACGTTCGTCTTTCTGCTGACCGACGGCACCCGCTACCGCTACCCCGGTGCCGTCCGGATCGTCGACCGGGCCGTTGACCCACAGACAGGTACGTTGCGCGTACGGGTGGCCTTCCCTAATCCCGAGCGGCAACTGAAAGTGGGCCTGAACGGTAATCTGCGCGTGAAAGCCAGCACGGGCGCGCCCCAACTGATGATTCCGTATCAGGCCGTTACCGAGCAGATGAGTGAATACTTTGTCTTCGTCGTCGGTGACAGCAGCAAGGTGACCCAGAAAAAAGTGACGCTGGGCCCCCGCATCAACGAAAAGGTGATCGTGAAGAACGGCCTCAACGAAGGTGAACTCATCGTGACGGAGGGCACGCAGAAAATCCGCGAAGGCGCACGCGTTAAGGCTGCCGTTAAGTGAATGGATAATGCATGATGTATAGTGCATAATTAATTCATTATCAATGCATTGCACATTACTACACCTTGTTCATTATACATTGTGCAGTATACATTAAAATACCATGTTTGCAGAAATATTCATTAATCGCCCGGTCACGGCCATTGTTGCGTCGATCATTATTGTTGCTCTTGGCGTGCTGGCGCTGCTTAGCCTGCCCGTTGGCCAATACCCCGACATCACGCCGCCCGTGGTGCAGGTAACCAGTAACTACACCGGTGCCGATGCCCAGACGGTGGAGCAAACCGTGGCCACGCCCATCGAGACACAGGTAAACGGAACGCCGGGCATGAGCTACGTGCAGACCAACGCCACCAACGATGGCCGCATGACCATGAACGTGACCTTCGACGTGGGCACCGACGTGAACATTGCCGCCCTCGACGTGCAAAACCGGGTTGGCATTGCTACCCCCCAATTGCCCGAAGAAGTAACACGCCTGGGCGTGACGGTGCGGAAACGGAACCCGTCGCTGTTCATGCTGGTCGCTATTTTTTCGCCTAAAGGCACGCACAACGTGTCGTTCCTCGACAACTACACCAACGTCTACATCCGCGACGCCCTGCTGCGGGTGAAGGGCGTAGGCGACATCTTCAGCCGGGCCGATGATTTCAGCATGCGTATCTGGCTCAAGCCCGACCGGCTGGCTCAGCTCGGGATGACCGCCGACGACGTAACGGCTGCCCTTCAGGAGCAAAACCTGCAAGTAGCCGGTGGGTCGGTTGGGGGACCGCCGCAGCCATCGTCGCAAGCATTTGAGTATACTGTCTTCACCAACAGCCGGATCAGCAAGGAAACCGAGTTCGAAAACATCGTCGTGCGGTCCGATCCGGCGCGGGGATCGCTGGTGTACCTGAAAGACGTGGCGCGGGTGCAGTTGGGCAAGTTTTCGTACGCCAGCAACTCATTCGTCGATGGCAAACGGGCGGCCTATCTGCTGGTGTATCAGTTACCCGGCAGCAACGCCCTATCAACGGCGCAGGGTGTGTACGCGGCGATGGATCAGTTGAAGAAAACCTTCCCGAAAGACATCGATTACGTGGTGCCGTTTGAGTCGGTATCGGTGATTCAGGTGTCGATTTCGGAGGTGGTGCAAACGCTGCTCGAAGCCCTTGTACTGGTGATTCTGGTGGTATTCCTGTTCCTGCAAAGCTGGCGGGCCACACTCATTACGCTCCTGGCTATCCCTGTGTCGATCATCGGTACGTTCGCGCTGTTTGTGCCGTTGGGCTTCACCATCAACACGCTGACGCTCTTTGCCTTCGTGCTTGCCATCGGGATCGTGGTCGATGACGCCATTGTGGTGGTGGAAGCCGTGCAGGCCAATATCGACGAAAAAGGCCTCTCGCCCAGAGACGCCACGCGCGAAGCCATGCGCGAAATTTCGGCTCCGGTTATTGCTATCGCCCTCATTCTGGCGGCGGTGTTCGTGCCGGTTGGGTTCATTCCTGGCATCGTGGGGCGGTTGTATCAGCAGTTTGCCATCACCATCGCCGTGTCGGTGCTGATCTCGGCCTTCGTGGCCCTGTCGCTGACGCCCGCCCTTTGCACGCTGCTTCTGCGCGAACAGCATATCGACGAAAACGCGAAAGGGCTGAACAAGTTCTTCTACAAATTCAACCAGTGGTTCGGCCGGGTAACCAACTCCTATTCCAACGGCGTGCAACGGCTGATCAAAGCTACGCCGCTTGTGCTGGTTGGGCTGGCGGTTGTCTACGTCGGTACGGTGCTGATGTTCCGGGCCAAACCAACAGGCTTTATTCCGACGGAAGACGAAGGGCGGCTTATCGTCACCTATGAAATCCCCGAAGCGGCCTCGACCGCCCGAAGTCTGGCCGTACTGAACCGGGTGATGGATACGCTGCGGCGGCAATCATACGTCAATCACTTTGCCGCCTTGGGTGGCTTGAACGCTATCACGTTCGCCTCGAAATCAAACAGCGGCACGGTGTTTATGTCGCTGAAACCGTGGGAAGAACGCAAGGAGCGCGGCTTACAGGCCGATTCGCTGGTGGTGAAACTGCAACGGGCCTTGAGCTCGATCAACGATGCCCGCGTGCAGGTAGTGCAGCCCCCGGCCATTCCCGGTCTGGGGCAAAGCTCAGGGTTTACCTTCGAGATTCAGCAGCGCGAAACCAACGACGACGTGCGGGCCTTCGACGGGGTGGTGCAGAACTTCCTGGCCGAAGCCAACAAGCGTCCCGAGATTGGCCGGGCCTTCACCTACTTCACCGCCAAATCGCCGGCCTACCGCGTCGATGTGGATCGCGACAAGTGTAAGAAGCTGGGCTTGTCGGTGAGCAACGTGTACCGCACTATCCAGACGTACCTGGGTAGCCAATACATCAACGACTTCATCATCTACGGGCGTAAGTTCCGGGTGGTGGCGCAAGCCGACACCATGTACCGCTCCGACCTGAAGGCGCTCAATCAGTTCTACGTGCGGAACAGCAACAACCAGCTTATCCCGATCAGCAACGTCATCACCACCAGCGTGATCGAAAACGCGCCGCTCATTTCGCACTTCAACCTGTTCCGGTCAGTCGAACTGAACGGCGCCGCCAAGCCGGGCTTCAGTAGTAGTCAGGCCAACGACGCCCTGCGTGAAGTGGCGGATAAAGTGCTGCCAGCCGGCTACTCCTACGATTTTTCGGGTCTGAGCCGGGAGGAGATCAACGCGGGTAGTAGTTCGGTCTATATCTTCCTGCTCAGCGTTGGGTTTGTCTTCCTATTTCTGGCGGCGCTCTACGAAAGCTGGTCGGTACCCTTCTCGGTACTACTGTCGGTGCCACTCGGTGCCTTGGGAGCCATCATCGCGCTACTGCTTTTCCCCTATCTGAGCAACAACGTCTATGCGCAGATTGGTCTGATTACGCTGATCGGTCTCGCCGCGAAGAACGCCATTCTGATCGTTGAATTCGCCAAAGAACGCGTCGACAAAGGCGAAGATTTGCTCGAATCGACCATCGAAGCCGTTCGGCTGCGGTTACGGCCCATCCTGATGACCTCGCTGGCCTTTATCCTGGGCGTTATTCCGCTCGCACTTGCCACCGGAGCAGGTGGCGTAGCCCGCGCCACCATCGGTCGCACGGTATTGGGCGGGATGCTCGCCGCGACGTCGCTCGCCATCTTCGTTGTGCCCGTCCTCTACGTCGGCATTACCCGACTGGCCTACGGCAAAAAAGGACTGGAAGCTCTGAAGAAGAATGCCCAAAAAGACAAACCCGACGACGCCAGCCAGGCCCCGGAAGCGGGTCAGCCGCAGCAGGCTTAGTATATGCTTCTTGTCACAATTTGTCGCTATGGGTAGCGTCCAAATTGCGTCTTTCCAAGTAATTGTGCCTTAGTCACGGATTGGTAAAAAACCTTTGCTGCCCAGCATTTTCATCACACTACGGAGTAAATAGTTATTGTCAAAACGAATAGTGTATTTACGCTTGGCAACTTCATCCGATTGGATGAGTTTCTTCTCGCGTAAATACCTCAGTTGTCTGGATAACTCAGCAGCTTGTTTGCCTGGAAAAAACTCCGCAACATCAGCAGCCTGAATCTGCTGATTAGGTGAATTGACAATTTTGATCAAAACTCTGTAGTCGATTTGCGTTATGTATTTCAGTTCCAACGCATCTTTCAGCGCTGGCACCAAAATTTCAGCCTTGAGATAACTATAGTCCAACAGCCGATCTATTTTCTCAATTTCGTCCCGCAGGCCACGAAGTACATAGTCGCACCAGCGTAGCAGTCCTTCGGCTTCGCCTGTATCGGCTTCTGATAAGAAATGGTAGTATGCGTTGCGGTCGTTACAGAAAACGGCAGTTGGATTGAGTATTCGGCCGACCCCTACGTTAAAACCACTACGCACTAACATGGCGTAGGTAAAAAGTCGCCCTGTTCGTCCATTTCCATTCCCGAACGGGTGAATCCACATAAACCGGTGATGAGCCAGTGCGATTTTCAGCAAATCATATTTGGGTGAATCTTTTTGATTAATGAATGTCATTAACTCATCAACATAATCGGTAATCAGCAACGGATCGGGTGGCGTATGATTAGCTTTTTCGATACGAACCATGTGGTTTCTGAATTGCCCTGGTGTTTGGTCACCTTCTCCCTGTGGTGGCGCTTTCAGGTCTTTCACCACAAGTTGATGAAGCTCCCGGATAAAATGCCGGTCGAACGGACGCTCATGGATGAATGAATCAATAAAGGTCATAGCCTCTTCCAGGTTCCGTATTTCTATGACACTGGGCATGTGGCTAAGCGACGTGTCGTTCAGCGTTTCTTCGACGTACTCAGCTACGGTTGTATTGTTGCCTTCTATCCGAGCCGAACCGATACTTTCAAGTATGTGAAAAAGGTGCTTTAACTGAAAGAATACCGACGGATAAGTCGTGCCGCCCAACGTTTTCCGTCGCAGATGGTCAAGGTCGATAATTAAGTCTGTCAGTGGGTCGTCAAAGGAGGGCTTAACCAGCGCTAATGGATAGTGCATCCGGGCAGATAAGTCTAGTTCTCATAAAGCTATTAATTCTTCTACAAGTATTGACAGCACCTCTATATATATTTAACATCACATCGATTTAAATTACTGACTATCAATAATCTAATCTATATATTGTTGATGGTCATTTTAACATTAATAACAAATAACATTTAACAAATCTCAACACGATTAGAGCCATGATTAACGTACCGGACGCTTGCCACTTCTTTATGGCAAGCATCCAGTACGTCAATCATGGTTTATTGCACCTTCTTCAAATTATCGGTCGGTATGCGGTCGGCGAGGTAACTGAGGGGGTCGACGCCCGCTTCATAGGGCGGTTCTTTCACCGTGAATGTGAACGTACCTGACGGCTTTTTCATGCGGGTGCGGCGGATGGCCAACAGCTTGCCAATTTTTTTGCCATCAGCCGGTTTGCCATACACGCCCACGTCGATGAGGTCATTGAGCGGCAGGGGCGTTTCGCGACCCAGCGAGTCGGCGCGGAGTTTGGCCGTTTGCACCGTTACGGTCACGTCATACTGGCCGTCGTTACGTTTTTTGGCCGTAGCGGTGGTAGCGCGGTTGTCGTAAATGGTGATCTGCTCGAACAGGTCGCGGATGGTCGATTGCAGGCTGTCGGGCGTTTGGGTACGCAGCCGGTCAACGAGTGCGTACGACGTGGGGTACGGTGGTAGTCGATAAGCATACGTATTAACCAGATCACGCAGCGCCGTATTGACCGCCGTTTCACCGATGAACTCTTTCAGGTTGAACATCACCAGACTACCCTTGCGGTAATGAATATACCCTTGGTTCTCAACCGTTTCCAAGGGTACCTCTTTTTCCGATTCACTCCCACGCGCCTGGAGATAATTGTCTGACTCATAGCCCAAAAACCGCTTCATCCGGTCGCGACCGTAGGCTTTCTGCATCACCATCAGGGCCGAGTATTGCGCCATCGTTTCCGACAGCAACGTGGCACCCTGCATTTCGGCCCCGATCACCTGATGCGCCCACCACTGATGCCCCATCTCGTGCGCGACCACGTACTTCACCATGTCGATGTCGGTCTCGGGATCGATCTTGGCAATGAACCCGATGCTTTCTGAATAGGGCATGGTGCCGGGGAAGGCCTGCGCAAACGACGCATAGCGCGGAAACTCGATGATCCGGGCCTGCTTGTGCCGGTAGGGTCCAAAATGCTCGGTGTAATACGCCAGCGACTGCTTGATCGACTCGCTCATGTTCCTGACGTTGTAAGCGTGTTTTTTGTCGTAATACACCTCCACATCAATGCCATTCCACTTGGTGCGGTCAACCTCAAACTGCGCCGAAATGAACGAGTAAAAGTTAAGCGAAGGATGATCGAGCGCGTAGCTGAAGTAGCGGCGCGGGCGCCCTTGTTTATCGCTACCTGTCCACTCCTTCCGCAACGAACCCGGCGCGACGGCGATTTGATCAGGACTGGTACTGATCGTTGTTTTCACGTTGACCCAGTCCGCATTGCCGCCGATGTAGGTGTTCATACAGGCGTCGGTACAGGTACGTTGTAATTTCAGCATGCGGGCTCGTTCGGGCAGATCGTATTCCTTACGGTCGTTTTTGCCGCTGATCTCGCCTTCTTTCTGGTAGCCGATCTGCGGCGACACATCGGCATTATTAAAGAACGAACCGTTTTGATTGACTTGCTGCACAAAGGCGATCTCGTTCTCGATGCCTTTCGCCCGGTGCTGCACCGTCCAGCTCAACTGGATCGAATCGCCGGGAGCCAACGGGCGGGCCAGCCGGTAAATCTGGTACTGATGCACCGAATCGTTGAGCACGCGCTGGGCACCGGGCAGCGTCAGCGCGTAGGTCATCCGGTTGGGCAACACGATATGCAGCGAGTCGATGGGTACGTTGGTATGGTTGGTAAGCTGGTAACGGCCCTGCACAGCCAGTTCACGCTCCGCCGGGTAGAGGTCGATGGTGTAGGCTACGTCGGTGATGCGGGGCTGTGGCCGGTTCTCAAACTTCTTATAGGTTTTTTCGTAGGCAACCTGCCGTTTCTCCTGCACTTTGCTCGTCACGTAGGGGTTCAGCACCTGCGTGTTGTAGAATAGAAACCCGCCCACGGCCAGCCAGGCCACCAACGTACCCAGCGCCACGCGGGCATTTAGCCCCGCGGAGGCCTGCCTGGCTTGCTGCCAGCGTGACCGCCAGGTGGTGTCTTTACCACGTACCCAGAACAACACCGCCACCACGCCCAACAGGACCGTAAACAGCAGCCAATAAGCCCGGAACCACGCAATAGCGGCGACGTAGGGACCCCAGCCGTTCATGTCGGAGTAGGTATAGTCGGGGCTGGCGTTGAATTGCACCAGATTGCTTTGCACGTCGAGCGGACTCCAGATATAGGCGTTCATGATCAGGATGACCACCACCGCAAAAAAGGCGACGTACTTGTTGTTGACCAGCGTGTGGATCAGCATCGATAGCACGATGATCGGGATTAGCCGGAGCATGCTGATGACGCCCATCTCCACGATGTATTGTCGAAGGTCGTAGGCTGTGTAGCCTTTTAGCGTCTGGGCCAGCAACCCGGCTACGATACATAGCAACTGCACCACAAACACGACCCCGGTCATCGCCAGCAGTTTGCCCACAAACACGCTCCAGTTGCGGTGGGGCATGGAGTCGTAAATCTGGGCCAGATCGGCGTCGCGTTCTTTCCAAATCAGGTCGCCGGAGTAAAAAATAATGATGGCAAACAGGAAGATACCCATCGTGCCCTGAATGGTCTGGATGACCTGATACGTGACCGGGTAGGAATACAGCCCGTAGGACTGATCGGCGAAACGCAGCGAAAAGCCCATGTTGAGCAGGCCCGCCAGCAGAATCACCAGAAACGCCACGCCTTTGCTGATTCCCCAGAAGTCGGTGCGGGCGATGCGCCACGCCTGCGCCCACTGCACGCCCGCGCTGGTCTGTACACGTACCGGCGGCAGGGGGTTAACTGCCCCAAATACGCCCACGCCCGCCGCATCGGCAGGCAGGTCATCGGTCGGTCGGGCGGCTTTCTTCCGGCGGCCAAACCAGCCCATGCGCGTTGGTTTGGCGGTTCGTTCGGCAAACGAAAAGCGGCTGTACGTGATCGCCAGCCAAAGTAATCCCACGCCAAACCAGATGAGCCGGTTGATGCCCATATCGCCATTGAGCAGGCTTACCGAGCGCGTATTTTTATCAGCCACGGTCCAGTATTTGGTAACCAAGCCGAAGGGTCCGAAGCCCAGCGCGTCGAAGTAGGCGACCAGCTTCTCGTTGTCGAGATCCCGCAACAGATTCCCCGCCACAGCCTGCGCCACCAGCAAGAGCACGGCCCCGACGAAGGCCACGACCGTAGAGCGGCTCAGCGCGGCAAGCATGAAGATGAACGTACCTGAAATGAAGGTGTTGCCCACGGCAAACGTCAGAAAGGCGTTCAGGTGGGCCGACCAGACTACCGGCCCGTAGCGGTCGGCGTCGGTGGCGCCCGTCATTTTTCCGATCAACGTACCCAGCAGGATACCGATGGAAATGCCAAGGAACGGAATCAGCGCCACGCAGAACGACCCAAAAAACCGCCCGGCGAGGTAGTCGATCTTGCGAATGGGCGACGAGAAGACGAGTTGATGGCTGTTGTAAGTGAAATCGCGAAGGGCGGCGTTTTGCACGAAAGCCGTCGTCATCAGCAGGGCGAAAATCGTCCAGACGCCGTACTGATTCTGAATGACGAAGGGCGCATTCTTGTAGATATTGCCAAACGACCCGCCAATGGTCAGGTCGTCGGAAGCGGCCGCCCAAGCAAACATCGTGATGTTGACGAGCATAAAGATCCAGACCATCGGCTGCCGCAGCCAATACCGGATTTCGAAGGTAAAAATAGAGGCGAACATAGGTAGTGAGGGTAAACGCAGATGGCGCGGCTTGAGCGGCGCATCGCGGCTGTTCAGGAATGAAGACGTAACGCTAGATGCGATCGTTGGCCTATGCGGGCCCGATCGGTGGCAATACGAAGCAGCAATCGGTCTTGATTGGCTTCATCGGTGTCATCTGCGTGCCACTCCGGTCTGAATCTCACTAAAGAACACGTCTTCCAGATCGGGTACGACGGCCTCGAACCCGTCGCCGGGGTCGGCTTCGCTCAGGACGTGGATCTGGGGTTTGCCCCCGACGAGCTTGCTGGAAATGATGGTGTGCGTTTGCTGGTAGGTAGGCAGCTCGGCCTTCGTGATCGACTTGCCCCACACTTTTCCTGAAAGGCTAGCCACGGCGGCAGACGGCGTGCCCCCATATAGCACGCGGCCCTGATGGATGATCGCCATGTTGTTGCAGAGCTCCATCACATCCTGCACAATGTGCGTGGACAGAATCACGATGACGTTTTCGCCAATTTCGGAGAGCAGATTATAGAACCGGTTGCGCTCGCCGGGGTCGAGGCCCGCCGTGGGCTCATCCACGATGATCAGTTGCGGGTCGCCGATGAGCGCCTGCGCAATGCCGAAGCGCTGTTTCATACCGCCCGAATAGCTGCTGACGGCCTTCTTCCGATGTTCGAATAGATTGACGCGATGGAGCAGCGCCTCCACGAGCTGGGTACGTTCGCGACCATTGACAACACCCTTGAGCAGGGCAAAATGGTCGAGCAACTCGGTGGCCGAGATACGCGGGTACACGCCGAATTCCTGAGGCAGATAGCCCAGCGTCCGCCGAACGGCTTCTTTCTGATTTAATACATCCAGATCGCCCAGAAAAGCCGTACCGCTGTCGGCATCCTGCAAGGTGGCCAGCGTGCGCATGAGCGTGCTTTTACCGGCTCCATTCTGGCCCAACAACCCGTACATACCCGTCGGGATGGTTAGCGAAACATTGTCGAGCGCTCGAACGCCATTGGCGTATGTTTTTGATAGATTTTGAAGAACTAGCTGCATAGAAAATTTGGCGAAGAGGTTCTGTGACCAATGATCTGTTCGGTAAGCTACCGATTCGTCACGTACCTGACTCCGTTTCTATGCCATCGGTTGTATAAGGGGATGCGCGGTTTGACTAATGCACAATGCACGATGTATAATGCACAATGGGCTGACCGGGCCGCCGGTGCGGTGTCTTACTCTGGCGTCAGCCCATTGTGCATTATACATCGTGCATTGTGCATTATCTCTTGTCTACTATTTGAACCGCTGAATGCTGTAGGCGGAGGCTGTCAGGCTGGCGGGGTTCCCACTCATGGCCGCTGCCGACACTTCGCCGATCCGCGCGTTCAGGGTGTAAATCTGCCCATTGACCACCGTATTGGTCGTCGCCTGATCGTAACCGGCAGCGTCGGTTTTCACGATCGAAGCCGTAGCCCAGTTGTTGGCCCCGCGCAGCTGGGTCACTTGGTTTCGGTTGTTTACGACGTACAAATCGTCGCCGATTAGCACCATGCCGTCGCCTCCGACAACCGGCGAGAAGCCTGTCACTTCCGTGATGGCGTTCTGGGCCCCCAGATCAATCTTGTAGAGTTGCCCGGTTGCCGCTTTTACCACCAGCAGGTAATTACCCGTATGCCACACAATGCCGTTCAGGCCAAACTGACCAGTAGGCGCACCCAATGTCGCGTTATTGACCAAGATACTCGCCGCGCCGTCGGTCCCCACGCGGTACACCACCGGCGAGAACGAATCAGTCACGTAG
Organism: Fibrella aestuarina BUZ 2; assembly: GCF_000331105.1. Classification (NCBI taxonomy): domain Bacteria; kingdom Pseudomonadati; phylum Bacteroidota; class Cytophagia; order Cytophagales; family Spirosomataceae; genus Fibrella; species Fibrella aestuarina. The sequence continues at coordinate 6,538,132 of NC_020054.1, forward strand.
GCAACACCTTGCCCATCAAGCGCTACGTCGTTGGCCAGGTGTGAGGCATTGGGCAGCAGCGCCGCCAGATCGGTCCGGCGTTCAATCTGCCGGGTGTTGAGGTTGTACACAAACAAGCCGGCCGTTTTCATGACCGTCTGCGGTGTTGCCTTCGAGGCCACGGCCTGCGCCGCGTTACAGACGTAGACCCGATCGTTAAACACCTTGATGCCCTGCGCCGAGATAAGTTGCGAATCGGTGAACAGGTCGGTATAGGTGCCGTTTACATCGACAGTACCCACTTTACCCTGCGTGAGCGACGTCACCAGAAACTGGTTGAGCGAGGGGGCATACGCAATACCTTCGGGGTATTGCCGGTCGGCGGTGAAGTTGATGCGTTCGGCAAACTGCGGGGCATCGACGTCGACATTTTTCTTGCAGGCGTTTAAACTGATGAGGGCGGCTGCGGCCCAGACTACTCCGTTTTTCATGGTTGAGCAATTAACTGTTTGTACACTTAATCGCTTACCTGGTGGTTTGTTTTACAAAATCTACCAAACAACAAGAGTACTTCAACGAACCGATCAATCAGACGCCGAACAACCCACTCTCCCCGTTGTTAAGTAGAAAACAGATTACCGTCATGACACACTTCACCACCCTGACCGAGGCCATGCAGGATTTGCAGGGGCGCGGCTATACCGAAGAGTTTGCTCCGGAAAAAGATCACATCAAGGTCACCACGAAAGACGACGTTCGTTATGGCAGTGATGAATTCAAAGTCGACGAGTTTCACCGTTTCGAAGGCACCTCAGACCCCGGCGATGAGATGACACTCTACGCGATTTCGTGCAACAACGGTGTGAAGGGCTTATTCGTCTCACCGCAGGGCACCTACTCCAACGAGGTTTCGCCTGAATTGATGGCCAAATTTAACCTCTCTGACCGCGCCGAAGTCAACACCGATGGCGCCGTACAGCCGCTTACGCCGACTAGTTAGCCGTTTCGGATTTGCCGGTCAGGGGTGAGCGCTGGTGAGTACAGCAACGTGCGCATTTGTCAACGTTTACCCTTGACCGGCAAACCTAAAAACAGCCCCTAAAACACCATTTCGCTACAACTTCCCACTCACATTTGCAAATAAATGCGGGACTAAAAATCGCAACGGGGTTTTGACGTAGTATATTTGCGAACTTCCCCTATTTTATCTGCTTATTTGTCAAGGGGATCATTCTATGAAGCTATCCGAATTCCGATTCGACCTCCCCGAAAGTCTCATTGCCAAATATCCGGTTGAACGAGGCGAGTCGCGGTTGATGGTCATTGACCGCAAGACAAAAACCATTGAGCATAAAAAATTCGGCGACATCCTGAGCTACTTCAATGATGGCGATTCAATGGTCATCAACAACACCAAGGTGTTTCCCGCCCGGCTATACGGCAACAAGGAAAAGACCGGGGCCAAAATCGAAGTGTTCCTGCTGCGCGAATTGAACCGCGAAATGAAATTGTGGGACGTGCTGGTCGATCCGGCGCGTAAGATTCGGGTTGGTAACAAGCTTTATTTCGGCGATAGCGATCTGGTCGCCGAAGTCATCGACAACACCACCTCACGCGGGCGGACTATCCGCTTCCTGTTCGACGGCAATCACGAAGAGTTCATGAAGGCCGTTGACCAACTGGGTGAAATGCCCATTCCGCGCGAAATCATGCGCGAATCGGTCGATGCCGATCGTGAGCATTTCCAGACGGTTTTTGCCGAGCACGTTGGTGCCGTAGCCGCCCCCACGGCGGGCCTGCACTTCACCCGCGCCATGATGAAGCGGATGGAGATTAAGGGCATTCACTTCGCGCCCATCACGTTGCACATCGGGCTGGGTACGTTCCGGCAGGTCGACGTGGAAGACCTAACCAAGCACAAAACGGATTCGGAGAACTTCCGCATCGGGCCCGAGGCCGCCAACATCGTCAACGCCAGCCTCGACGCGGGCAAGCGCGTGTGCGCCATCGGGACCACGGCGTTGAAAGCCATCGAATCGTCGGTGTCGGCCAATGCCCGGCTCAAGCCCGTTGAAGGCTGGACCGACCGGTTTATCTTCCCGCCCTATGAGTTCAAAATCGCCAATTCACTGCTGACCAACCTGCATTTGCCGGAGTCGGTGCTGCTGATGATGACGTCGGCCTTCGGCGGTCACGAACTGATCAAAGAAGCCTATCAGGTTGCCATCAAAGAGAAGTACCGCTTCTTCACCTACGGCGACGCGATGCTGATCCTGTAAGTCTGAAAAGTCGGTAAGAAAGGAAGTCCTCAGTTTGGAAAGTCTGTTTAGTGTTGCTTACGCAGCACAGTCAAAAAATAGACTTTCTGGTCTGAGGACTTCCGTTCTTACCGACTTTTCAGCCTTAGCACTTCCTTTCTTACCGACTTTCCTGACTTACACCGTTGACACGTACCGATCAGTTCTACGCCATTATCGTGGCGGGTGGTAGTGGCAGCCGCATGAAAAGCGACATCGCCAAGCAGTTTTTGCCGTTGCGTGGTAAGCCCATCCTGCAACACACCATCGAGCAGTTTCTGGCTTATTCCGACACCATGCCGATCCGGCTCGTGCTGCCCGAACGCGACCTGCCCATCTGGGAGACACTCTGCGCCGAACGCCGGTTTCGCCCGGCCAACGTCACGACGGTCATCGGTGGTGCGTCGCGCTTCCAGTCGGTACGAAACGGACTGGCCAGCATTCCTATCGAGGCGGACAAAGCGGGGCTGGTAGCCGTACACGACGGCGTGCGCCCCTATGTCTCGCCCGCCATTATCGCCGAAAGCTTTGCCACGGCCTCGCACCGGGGCAGCGCCGTGACCTGCGTGCCGGCCAAAGATTCGGTACGCCTTGTCGACGCCGACGGCCGTAACACCGCTGTCGATCGGGCGCGGGTACGGCTGATTCAAACGCCCCAGACCTTCCGGCTCGACTGGTTCCGGCAGGCTTTCGCTGTGGCCGAACAACCTCATTTTACCGACTGCGCCAGTGTGCTGGAATTTGCCAACTACCCGATCACGCTGATCGAGGGTTCCTACGAAAATATCAAGATCACCACGCCCGACGATCTAAAGTGAACAATGGACAATGCGGTCCGCCGCTGCGGCACGATGAACAAGGAAGGCGCAATTCATTGTTGTTCATCGTACCGCAGCGGCGGACCGCATTGTCCATTGTTCATTGACTGCTCATGCGCCCTCGTCAACCCGCCTCTTTTTATATCGATGGTATCCGGGCCGGTGACCGACTGGTCCTGAGCCGGGCCATAACGCTCGTAGAGAGCCATCGCCCCGACGATCAGGCGTTGGCGCAGGCAGTCCTGGAAGGGGTATTGGCCTTTGCCCCAACGGATACCATTCGGGTGGGTATCACGGGTGTACCGGGCGTGGGCAAGAGCACGTTCATCGAAGCCTTCGGAACGTACCTGACTGGCATTGGTAAGCGATTGGCGGTGCTGGCCGTCGACCCTACGAGCCAACGGTCGGGCGGGAGTATTCTGGGCGACAAAACACGCATGGAAACGCTCTCGGTAAACCCGCAGGCTTACATCCGCCCCTCGCCCGCTGGCGATTCGCTGGGCGGCGTGGCCCACCGCACCCGCGAGACCATGCTCCTCTGCGAAGCCGCCGGTTTCGACACCATCCTCGTCGAAACGGTAGGCGTCGGGCAATCAGAAACGCTGGTGCACGGCATGGTCGATTTTTTTCTGCTGCTGATGCTGGCGGGTGCCGGCGATGAATTGCAGGGTATGAAGCGGGGCATCATGGAACTGGCCGATGCGCTGGCCATTACTAAAGCTGATGGGGATAATGCCGCGGCCGCCCGCCGTGCCCGCGTAGAATACGAAAACGCGCTCCATCTGTTTCCACCCACACCAACCGGTTGGCAGCCGCCCGTGCTAACCTGTTCAGCGCTGACCAACGCGGGTATCGCCGACCTCTGGGCCACCATCGAACAGCATCAGGTACGTATGACCGCGACTCAACGCGATGGCGTATCGGAACGTACCTGTCACCGGCAGCGGCAGGCGCTCGATTGGTTCCGAACGTTGCTCCGCCAGCGGATCGAACGCCAGTTTTTTGGACAACCGGGACTACGCGAGCAGGTGCAGCAATTGGAACAGCAGGTGCAGGCGGGCGACCTGTTGCCAACCCGGGCGGTTGAACAGTTGGTAGGCAAAGCGATATAGGCCATCGGCCAACGTACCCAGCCATACCGACACAGCCGCCGGTTTGGTTAAACCTGACTTCTTTTCTGCTTCTACTAGTAGCTTATTCATTACCCGATGCGTCTACGATTCCTTTGGTTAGCACTACTACTGGCGGTTGGTCGACTGGCCGCTGCACAGTCGGCGCGCGACACCACGATTTTGATTAAAACGATGGCCGGTTTGCAGTTCAGCGAAAAACGGCTGGTGCTGCGCCCGAATACCCGCCTAACGCTGATTGTCGAGAACGACGACGATATGGCACATAACCTGGTGGTCACGAAGCCCAATAGCCGCGCCCGTGTGGTGGAGTTTGCGCTGGGCATGGGCGAAACCGGCCCCGCCCGTCAGTTTGTCCCAACCCTCTCCGACGTACTGGCGCACACGCGGCTGCTCTCACCCGGCGACAGCGACACGCTATCGCTGACACTACCCGACGAAGGTGATTTCTCGTATGTCTGCACGTACCCCGGCCACGGCTCCATTATGTACGGCATGCTGTACGTCACCAACGCACCCCGGCGGCTCCCCCCTATCGAGCGCGACCCTAACTTGCCTCAAACAACTGCCCATACGGGCCATGCCCATGCCGCTGGGCCGCCGGCCGTGCATCCCTACGCACTACGCCTGCCTGCCGTTTACCGCACGTTCATGCCCGATGCCAGCCCCGCCGCCATTGCCGTGGGGCTTCCCGGTCTGAGTGGCGGTCCGCAGCAGTCCTATTGTTGGGACGCTACGACCTGCCAGTTGCGGTATGCCTGGGCGGGTGGTTTCGTCGATAACACCGAGCAGTGGGACGGCAAAGGGCAGCGTCTGACGAAGCTCGTTGGCGATCTGTTCTTCCGCGACTCGACCACGCAGACACCCTGGTACGTTGATGGCAAACCGGCACAGGTACGTTTCGGCGGTTACACGTTGCTTGATCGATATCCCGAATTTACTTACACGGCCAATGGCGTGACGATCCGCGAACTGACCAAACCGCAAGCCGGACAGCGTGGGTTGGTGCGCCGGTTCACGATTGGTCCAACCCGTCAGGCGTTGCGGTTTCGGCTAGGCGACACGGCCAATCAGTACAAAGCGTCGGCGGGGCGCATCGAGCGAGGTTGGCTGATCATTCCGCCTACCGTTCGCTCGGTCACGGTGTCGAGTGTCGTTTTACCCACCGCCCAACTGCCTTAACTTATGCTGAACACGTTGCTGCTGCTGGGTACGTTGCTCACGGCCCCCGCCGACACCATTACCGACTATTACGAGGTCGAGACGATACCGACGCCAGTGGGTCTGTCTGCCGAAACGGGTGGGCTGGCCTTTCTGCCCGATGGTCGGCTGGCTGCCTGTTTTCACCGGGGCGAAGTGATGCTGTATTCGCCCAAGACCAAACAGTGGCGCGTGTTTGCCGAAGGGCTCCACGATCCGCTGGGGGTGATGGCCATCAGCAACCGGGAATTGCTGGTGATGCAGCGCCCCGAACTGACTCGCCTCATCGACACCAATGGCGACGGGGTTGCCGACCGCTACGAGACGGTTTCCGATCAATTCGGCATGTCGGGCAATTACCACGAGTTTGCCTTTGGGCCGATACGTGACGCCAAAGGCAATCTGTACATCGGCCTGAACACTGCTTCCAACGGGGCGGGCATCCGGCAGCAACTGCGCGGGGCGTTTAACCCGCTGGGTAGGCCCGGCCGCATGTATGCCTGCGTGCCGTATCGGGGCTGGGTGATGCAGATTACCCCAACGGGCCAAACGATTCCTTATGCGCTGGGCTTCCGCTCGCCGGACGGACTGGGCTTCGATGCACAGGGTCGGTTTCTAGTCACCGATAATCAAGGCGATTGGCTCGGCACCAGCAAATTGCATGTGGTAAAACCGGGTGCTTTTCACGGGCACGTAACCAGCCTGGTCTGGAAGGGCGATTTCCCTAAAATCGACCCGCTTACCTTGCCTGTTTCTACCCTAGACAGCCTGCGCACCCACGAGGCCGTTGCGTTTCCGCACAGCCTAATGGCCCACTCACCTACGCAGCCGGTTGTCGACAATACAGGGGGCAAGTTCGGGCCGTTTGCGGGCCAAACGTTTGTTGGGGAAATGGACTACCCGCATCTGCTGCGCGTGCTGCTGGAAGAGATTGGTGGCCAAACGCAGGGGGCCTGTATTCCGTTTCTGGCTAAAGGGGGACAGCGAATAGGCAACCATCGGCTTGCTTTCGGCCCCGATGGCAGCCTCTACCTGGGTCAAACCGATCATGGCTGGACCGGGGCTCAGGGTATCCAACGAGTTCGTTTTAAAGGCGGGCAGTTTCTCGATATTGCCGCCATGCACCTGACCGCTACCGGTTTTGAACTGAACTTTACGCTCCCGGTACGCGAGGCCGAAGCCCGTGAGCTGGCCAATTACACTTTCCAACGCTATCAGTACAAATACCACCGCGATTATGGCTCGCCGCAGATCAACAAAGCGACGGTGCCGGTTCAGGCAGTGCGACTGTCGCCCGATCGCCGCACCGTGTCGATCGACATAACTGACCTCCAGGAAGGCTTTATCTATGAATTGTCGATGGGCCGATTACAGACCGAAACCGGAAAGAAGTTGCTGAATACGACCATTTGCTACACGCTTAATAAACTTAACAAATAAGTCATTCCACTCAATTATTTCTTTCCATTATCCTATTCCGTATCTTTGTAGACGTACAGTTTCCTATTCCTGAACCCTTTCCTTTCTTGTCTGGCGAAGCGTCACCTCGAAGCTTATCGAGTCTTCCCCACTCTTGTCACGCCGAGTTGGCTGAAGACTGTGGCTCCGGGGTTTCTGCGCCTCGCCAACACTTGTCAAACACAAAGCCCCGGCTCTCTTTCGATAGCCGGGGTTTTTTAGTTAATCGTTGCGAACTCGCTTATGCGTAGGTATTCAGCATGACGGGCATGACCAGCATCAGAATCTCTTCGTCCTCTTCCTTGTCAGCGGGGATGATCAGGCCGGCGCGGTTCGGTGCCGACATTTCCAGCGAAATCATTTTGGCGCTCAGGTTGCTCAGCATCTCCGACAACAGTTTGGCGTTGAAGCCAATTTCCATTTCATCGCCGTCGTATTCACAAAGCAGTTTTTCATTGGCCTCGTTTGAATAGTCCAGATCTTCTGCCGAGATCGTGAGGCTGTTGGCCTTCATCGACAGCCGAATCTGATGCGTCGTCCGGTTGGCGTAGATCATAATCCGCTTCAGCGAGTTCAGCAGATCGGCGCGGCCGATCGTCAGCACGTTCGTGTTGTTGGTCGGAATGGCGTTTTCGTAATCGGGGAAACGCTCGTCGATCAGGCGGCAGATCAGTTGGGTCGGGCCAAACGAAAAAGACGCGTTAGCCTGGCTCAGTTCCACCTTTACGTCGGCCCCTTCCGGCAACGACGCTTTCAGCAACGACAGGGCCTTGCGCGGGATGATGAGCGAGGTGCTAGCCGTGGTCTGGATGTCGGTGCGGCGGTACCGGATCAGCCGGTGGCCGTCGGTAGCCACAAACGTAGCGTTGTCGCTGTTCAGTTGTAGATAAACACCCGTCATGGCCGGGCGCAGATCGTCGGTGCTGGTGGCGAAGGCCGTATTGTTGATGGCGCTCAGCAGGGCATCCGATGAGAGTTCGACCGACAGGTTTTTGTTGACGCCCGGAATTTTGGGGAAGTCGATCGGGTTCTCGCCGGATAGTTTGAAGCGGCCGTTATCAGTCAGGATTTCGGTGCCAAACGTATCGGTGTTGATATTGATCGTAATCGGTTGTTCGGGCAGGCTCCGTAGCGTATCGAGCAGCAGCTTGGCCGGAATGGCGATCGCACCGTTCTCCGACGCATCCACCGGAATCTGCGTCGTCATGGTGGTTTGCAGGTCAGAGGCCGTTACGGTAAGGGTGCCCTCTTCAATCCGAAACAAAAAGTTTTCGAGAATCGGGACGATCGGGTTCGCCGCCACCACACCGTTGATGTTCAGCAGGTTCTTGAGCAGTACGGAAGAGGATACAATAAATTTCATAAGCCGCTTTCTAGCAAAATCTTGTAAGACAAAAGTAACGAAAATAAGTCCATTTTCGGCCCGCCGCTGACTCAATTATCGGGCATATTGTCGCCGTCTGATCGCCTGCCAGATCAGGCCCAATGCCAACACCAGCGCCAGCGGCCCCAGCACATTCAAGGCCTGCCACTGGGTACGTTCCGCACCGATTTTGACGCTGTCGAGCGGGCGCAGGGGCACCTCACGCTGCCGCGCCACAATCAGTCCCTCGGGGTCGACGAGGTAATCGATGGCGTTCAATATGAAGTCTTTGTTAGCGAATTGGGTCCGCGTAAACCGGTCATACCCCAGCGGTAAGGGCGCTTTGCGTTTGTAATCGACATCGTTGACGACCAGATCACCATCCGAGCAAAGCAGCACCTTCGCCGCTACGCCCGTTTCGCGGTACCCATTCTTGAGTGAATCGGGTAGGAGCTGATTGGCAAAGAGTGAGGCAAACGACCCTTCCAGCAACGTACCTACCGACCGCACGCCGCCCAGGTACGTTGCCGGGTCGGGTTGTTGCCGGGCTTCGTTGTAGCTAACCAGCGTTGGTGTTTTCAGTACCTGAGTGTAGGCCGATGTTTTGAGCAGCACCGTTTTATGAATACCGTTGGCGCGCACGGTGTCGATGGTGCTGACAAATCGGCCGTAAATCGCGTCGAGATTACGCGTGATGGGGCTGTCGCCAAACGAATTCAGCACCGGGTAGAATCGCCACGGCACCAGTTGAATGTTCGGCTTATCGCCCATATTCCCCACGTTGAGCGGGATCACGCCACAATTGAGGTCCTTCACGACGTCTTTATTCACGCGGGCACCCCAGTTGAAAAATAACTCATCGAGACCCAGCACGAGCGGTTGGGCGTAAGAGCCTTCGGTGCCGACGCTGTCGATACGCTGTCCGTCCACCACAAACAGCGCCCGGCCCCCTTTCACCACATACTGATCGAGTTTGAAGATCTCGCTTTCCACAAAAGGCTGATCGGGTTTCAGCACCAGCAGCGCATCGACGCCCTCAACCGGGCCGGGTTTACGTAAGTCCACAAAAAACAGGTCATACGTTTCCTGAATCGACGCCAGCACGTCGGAAAACCGCTCGGGGGGAACCTGCGTATGGCCAAATACCAATCCCACCCGGCGCCGACTGCCTTCGGGCTGCGTGAGTCGCCGGATAGCCGCCGCCAGCTGATACTCGACGCCCTCATACGACTGGTTCAACTGCTCTTCGGGCGAGGCGGCTTTGTTGCCCTTTAAGAGCAAAACGCCGATCTGTTTACCCTCGTAATGCACGACAGCGCCCGGGACCACGAGCTGTTCGGTACGTTTTCCGCCCTGGTTGGCAAACAGGTTGGTGGGTTGGAGGCCTAGTGCTGCCAGTTCCGCCAGCCGCTTATTTTGCTCGGTCGTTGTGCCGGTAATGGGGTCGATAAACCGGTAACTTATGTTGCTTTCGCCCTCCGCTTTGAACCCTTCCAGTGTTTCGCGCACGGCGGTTTCGAGGCGTCGGAAACCGGGCGGCAGGTTGCCGGTCAGGTACACATCGACATGCACGCGGGCGGGTAACGTGGCCAGCAGTTGACGGGTACCGTCGGTCAGGGTATATCGTTTATCACTGGTCAGGTCGAACCGGGCATAGACGAACGCCGAGAGCAGGTTGATGACAATCAACCCCAGCAGAAGCCCCAAAAAGCGCTTGGTGGATAGAGACATACGGCTTAGTAACGAAAAAGCCTCCGCTGGTGAGGCGTTGGCTTTTCAAAATTAGTACGATGCGGGCTGGATGCCTTACTGCATGAGCGTCACAAAATCGTCGAACAGGTAGCGTGAATCGTGCGGGCCAGGCGACGCTTCGGGGTGATACTGCACCGAGAACGCCGGTTTGTCTTTCCGGCGAATCCCCTCGATGGTGTTATCGTTCAGGTTGATGTGGGTCACCTCCACGTTGCCGTGGTCTTGCACTTCGTCGGCCTTCACGGCAAACCCGTGGTTCTGCGAGGTCACCTCGCACAGCCCCGTGATCAGGTTTTTAACCGGGTGGTTCAGCCCACGGTGGCCGTTGTGCATTTTATAGGTGTCGATGCCACTGGCCCGCGACAGAATCTGGTGCCCCAGGCAAATACCAAACAGCGGTTTTTCGGTTTCCAGCGCCTGCTTCACCGTCTCGACAGCATAGGGCATAGCGGCCGGGTCACCAGGTCCGTTTGAGATAAAAAACCCGTCGGGGTTGAAGGCCTGTAGTTCGGCAAACGGGGTTTGCGCCGGGAACACTTTACAGTACGCGCCGCGGTCGGCCAGGTTCTGCACGATGCTCTTCTTCACACCCAGATCCAGCACCGCCACTTTCAACCGCGCATCTTCCTGCCCAACGGTGTAGATCGCCTTCGTGCTTACCTCCGACGACAACTCCAGCCCGGCCATGTCAGGTACGTTGTTCAGTTCGGCCAGTAATTGATCGGGGTCCAGCACAGCCGAGGAGATGATGCAGTTCATTACCCCTTTGCTCCGAATGTGCCGTACCAGCTGCCGCGTATCGATGCCATGAATCCCGACGATGTTGGCTTTTTCGAAGTAATCCTGCAAAGAGCCATCGGCCAGGTGACGCGAGAAAATGGGTGAAAAGAAATTGCACACCATCCCCCGGATTTTCACCCCGGCCGATTCTTCTTCCAGCCCAAGCTGAATGCCGTAGTTACCGATGTGTGAGGTTGTATTCACGATCACCTGCCCGTAATAGGACGGATCCGTGTAAATCTCCTGATAACCGGTCATGCCTGTGTTGAAGCAAATTTCGCCACCAGCGGTACCGATCTTACCTAAGGCAAAACCGTCAAAGACGCTACCATCCTGCAATACCAATAATGCCTTGGGTTGTTGGGGACGTGTCATGAAGCTCGTTGGGTATCTGTTTATTGGTTAAAAAAAAGGGTTAACCGATGACCGGCTAACCCAATTTCTGTATGACATCTGGTTTTGTCATTATTCAGCAGCTTGTTCGCGACCACCTTTCAGGCGATCGGTCAACGCTTTGAATTCATCTGTTTTTCCGTCGCGGAGCAGAGCAGCCTGCTCATTCCACGTCGTTACATCAGCGATGTTAAATTGGTTCCCGGCGGCATCCAGAATAGCCCGTACGTCTTCGTCCTTGGCATCAGCCAGTTGAGCGAAAGTCGTGATACCGGCGTTGTTCAGCAACTCGGCGATTTTAGGACCAATGCCTTCGATGATTTTCAGGTCATCAGCAGCGGGAGCTTCGGCAGCCTCCGCTACAGGGGCGGCCTCAGTAGCAGCCGGTGCTTCGTCAGCAGCGACAGCCGCTACGGGAGCAGCATCACCCGCGTTGTCGGCCTTACGACCTGAACCACCCCGACGGCTACGACGCGTCTTGGTAGCAGCCTGTTCGGCGGCCGCCGTCAGCAGCGTTTCGTTGAAGTCAACGAGTTCAATCAGGCAGGTATCAGCGCCGTCACCTTTCCGGTTGCCCAGTTTGATGATCCGCGTGTAGCCACCCGGGCGAGTTGCGATCTTGTCCGACACCGTGTCGAACAACTCTTTCATCCCTTCTTTATGGTTCAGGGATTTGAAGACAATCTTCCGGTTCTGGTTGTTGTCTTCTTTTGCACGCGTCAGGATCGGCTCAACGTATTTGCGAAGCTCTTTCGCTTTCGCCACCGTCGTCTCGATGCGCTTGTGCATAATCAGCGAAACGGCCATGTTCGACAGCATTGCTTCGCGGTGCGAATGGGTCCGGCTGAGGTGATTATCTTTCTTACCGTGTCTCATTTTGGTAAAGGGAGGAAGGAGGATGGAAAAAGTAGGAAGGGGCTTTCGCAACGACTTTCCTTCTTTCTCCTGTCTCCCTTCTCCTTGATGTTTTAGTCTTCGTCTAAGCGGTACTTAGCTACGTCCATGCCGAACGTCAGGCCCTTATCGGCTACCAGTTGCTCCAGTTCCGTGAGCGACTTCTTACCGAAGTTGCGGAACTTCATCATGTCGGAAATCTCCAACCGAACCAAATCGCCCAGCGTCCGTACTTCAGCCGATTTCAGGCAGTTGTAGGCCCGAACCGACAGATCGAGATCCGATAGCGACGTCTTCAGCAGTTTCCGCATGTGCAGCATCTCTTCGTCGACAACGCTGTCTTCTTCCGGTTTCACCGTGTCGAAGGTCATTGTCTGATCAGAGAACAACATGAAGTGCTGAATCAGGATGTAAGCGGCTCCTTTCAAAGCCTCTTCCGGGTGCACTGAACCGTCCGTTTCGATGTCGAGCACCAACTTTTCATAGTCGGTTTTCTGCTCAACCCGCGTGTTTTCAACGGCGAACTTCACATTCTTGATCGGCGTGTAAACCGCGTCGATCGGGATGTGGCCAAATGGCAGTTCGTTGGCACGGGGTTCATCGGCAGGAACGTACCCACGACCTTTTTCAACGAAGATTTCCATCTCCAGATCGCGTGTATCGTCAATGTGGCAAATCACCAGTTCAGGGTTCAATACCTCAAACGAAGCCGAAGCTTTTGAGATATCGCCAGCCTTCAGCACGGACTTACCTTTAATATTGACCGTAATCTTGTTATCAACAACGTCGTTGATCTTCTTGAACCGAACCATTTTCAGGTTCAGGATGATTTCCGTTACGTCTTCAACAACACCTTCAATCGAAGAGAACTCGTGCAAAACGCCCGGAAACTTTACGCTCGTAATAGCATAACCTTCCAGCGACGATAACAGGATGCGACGAAGCGCATTGCCAATCGTTACGCCGTAACCCTTTTCGAGAGGCTTGAACTCAAATACACCGTGAAAGTCGTCGGCTTTTTCCATTACGACTTTATCGGGCATTTGGAAAGCTAATATTGACATACGTTTTCGTGGTTAACAGCCTAAAATTAAGTATGCAGTTGGCATCGACTGCGGGCCAGCAGGCTGCATTTGCCAGCACCAACTGCTCACTGGATTACTTCGAGTACAATTCAACGACGAGCTGCTCGTTGACGTTCTCAGGGATCTGATCGCGCTCGGGGTAGCTGATAAACGTACCGGCGAGTTGCTGCTGATCCCACTCCAGCCAGTTGTAACGCTTCGCGTTGCGGCCGGCCAGGCTAGTTGTAACGGCTTCCAGTGACTTTGATTTCTCACGAACGCCGATGATCTGACCGGGTTTCAGTGAGTATGAAGCGATGTTGACCACTTCACCGTCGACAGTGATGTGCTTGTGCGACACCAACTGACGGGCCGCCCGGCGCGTAGGCGCAATGCCGAGGCGGTATACGGTGTTATCGAGGCGGGCTTCGCACAGTTTCAGCAGGTTCTCACCCGTGATCCCTTCACGCACCGCAGCGCGGTGGAACAGCCCCCGGAACTGACGCTCCAGAATACCGTAGATGTATTTTACTTTTTGTTTCGCCTGAAGCTGCTCAGCATATTCTGAGGTCTTGCGCTTCCGGCCACGACCGTGCATACCCGGTGCGTAGTTTTTCTTTTGTAAGGCTTTCGACGGGCCAAGGATAGGCTCACCGAACTTACGTGATATCTTAGCCTTCGGGCCAATATAACGTGCCATTATCTGGAATGAATAAGGTTTGACAATGATCGGACACAACTCAATGTCGCCCGACCGTATTCATTGCTTCGGCAACTTATAGTTACTGTTAGCAATTGTAAGTCTATAGTTTCTAGTTTGGGCTTCAGCCATTTTGGCTCGGCTAAAAGCGGTAAACAAAAAACTGCAAACTAATTATTAGACGCGACGACGCTTCGGAGGACGGCAACCGTTGTGGGGCAGCGGCGTGATGTCGCGGATCGTTGTTACTTCGATACCCGTGTTCTGAATGGTACGAATAGCTGACTCACGACCAGCACCGGGGCCTTTTACGAACACTTCTGCTTTACGCATGCCGAGTTCGTGGGCAACCTGAGCACAGTTCTGAGCGGCCGTTTGGGCAGCATACGGCGTGTTCTTTTTAGAACCCCGGAAACCCATCTTACCAGCCGATGCCCATGAGATCACCTGACCGTTCATGTTGGTGATCGAAATAATGATGTTGTTGAACGTGGCCCGGATGTGAACCTGACCAACCGACTCCACAACGACGACCCGCTTCTTAGCTTTGTCTTTACGTTTTGCTTGTGCCATTTGCTTAGATAATCGTCATTACAATCAAGCAGTCATCTGTTGTCATTGATAGTCATTTGTCGAAAGCACGATACTATACGATAAATGACTACTTACTGACCATAAATGACGTTTCAACTAATGACCGTTGACTTATTTCGTTGCTTTCTTCTTGTTGGCAACCGTCTTACGCTTCCCTTTCCGGGTCCGTGAGTTGTTCTTGGTTTTCTGACCACGAACCGGCAGACCTTTCCGGTGACGCAGACCCCGGTAGCAACCGATGTCCATCAACCGTTTGATGTTGAGCTGCACCTCAGACTTCAATGCACCTTCAACTTTAAACTCTTCGCTGATAATGTTACGGACGGCGTTCGACTCTTCGTCATTCCATTCAGCTACTTTCTTATTCGCGTCAACACCAGCTTTAGTCAGGATCGTCACGGCTGCACTCCGGCCAATGCCGAAGATGTAAGTCAATGAGATCGCGCCACGCTTTTTGTCGGGAATATCAACACCTGCGATACGTGCCATGTGTGCTTAACCTTGTCTTTGTTTGTAACGGGGATTCTTTTTGTTGATCACGTACAGCTTCCCTTTCCGACGGATCACGATGCAGTCTTCACTGCGCTTCTTGATGGATGCTTTAACCTTCATGGTTTGAATTTGAGTCTACTTTCCAAAATTCACTGTTAAACGTCGACACGCTCTAAGCTTGCGCCAATAAGCCCGGCGACGTTGACCGATGAACTTTAAACCGTAAACGTCTATTTGTACCGGTACACAATCCGCGCCTTACTCAAATCGTAAGGCGACATCTCCAACTTTACACGGTCACCAGGCAAAATCTTGATGTAGTTCATCCGCATCTTGCCCGAAATGTGTGCAATCACTTCATGCTTGTTGGCCAGTTCAACCCGAAACATTGCGTTTGACAAAGCTTCGAGAATTACGCCATCCTGCTCAATCGAATTCTGTTTTGCCATATAGCTGTTAAGCCGCTACTGCGGCACTCAACTCGATTTCCATGTTGGTTCCCGCCGTAACCGCTTCGATGTATTCGAACGTGGTTAGTATGTCGGCCTTCCCCCGGCGCACGGCCACCGTATGCTCAAAATGAGCCGATGGCTTCCGATCCATTGTCCGGATCGTCCAGCCATCTTTCTCCTGGACCACGCTTTTCTTACCAAAGTTGATCATTGGCTCGATGGCAATGACCATACCTGACTTGAGCTTGACACCCTGACCACGCTTTCCATAGTTCGGCACTTGTGGTTCCTCGTGAAGGGTTTCGCCCACCCCGTGACCCACCAATTCGCGAACGACGGTGTACCCGTGATGCTCGGCATAACTCTGTACGGCGTAACCGACATCACCAATCCGGTTGCCGTCGATCGCTTTTTCAATACCCTTGTAGAGCGACTCTTTCGTCCGAAGCAGCAACTTGCGAACACCCAGACTCACCTCACCTACCGGGTACGTATAAGCACTGTCGGCATGGAACCCGTGCTGGAAAACCCCACAGTCGACCGAAATGATGTCACCATCTTTCAACTCATACTGACTTGGAAAGCCATGCACGACAACGTCATTTACGGAGATACACAACGCACCAGGAAAGCGAGTAGGCGTACCGTTATTAAAATTCAGGAACGAGGGAATGCCGCCATTATCCTTGATGAACGTCTGGGCAACCGTATCCAGTTCCTTCGTAGTAATACCAGGACGGATCAGCTTGGCAACCTCGGCGTGTGTCTTTCCTAACAACTGACCGTTCTGCCGGATGATCTCGATTTCTTCGTCGCTGCGTAAGGTAATCGTCATTGTTTTAAACAGTCACGCCTTCTGTGCGGCCTTTAACCCGACCCGACTGCATCAGACCTTCGTAACGACGCATCAGCAGATAGCTTTCAATCTGTTGCAACGTATCCAACACCACACCCACCATAATCAGCAGCGACGTACCCCCGAAGAAGGAAGCAAATGCTGACGTCATACCAAGCTGGCTAGCAAACGAGGGCAGAATAGCCACAACCGCCAGCATAACCGCACCGGGTAACGTGATATGATCGAGCACCGTACCGATGTATTCAGACGTAGCAAGACCCGGTTTAACGCCCGGAATAAACCCACCACTCCGTTTCATATCATCGGAGATCTGCGTCGGGTTTACCGAGATAGCCGTGTAGAAGAACGTAAAGACGATAATTAAGAAGGCGAACAGCAGGTTGTAGGGCCACGACGTGTAATCCTGAAACAAGCTATTCAATGTGGCCATCGTTTCGCTCTTCTCAGCCCCCATCTGGAAGACAAAGCCAGGAATGAACATCAACGCCTGCGCGAAGATGATCGGCATTACACCGGCAGCGTTCAGCTTGAGTGGTAAGTATTGCCGTTGACCACCGACAACTTTATTACCGACAACCTGCTTGGCGTATTGAATCGGAATCCGGCGTACAGCCTGTGTTAACAAGACGGCACCCATGATCACGAAAAACAGCGCCACCATTTCTAGGAAGAAAATGAAGATTGACGACGTACCCCGTGATTGCGCTTCACCAATGATTGCACCCGGGAGACGCGATACGATCCCGATCATGATGATCATGGAAATACCGTTACCGATGCCTTTATCCGTGATACGCTCGCCCAACCACATGCAGAAGATGGTACCGGCCGTGAGCACAAACACCGAAGAAATGGTGAAGAGCGTACGGTCGATTAACAAGGCTTCAGCAGGGATGGTCGTCCGAATGTATGTTATGGCCTGAACAGCCGTTACGGCAATCGTGAGCACCCGAGTGATCTGGTTCAGCTTTTTACGACCTGATTCGCCTTCCTTCTGCATTTTCTGGAAATACGGAAGCGCCAGCGTCAGAAGCTGAATGGCGATCGATGCCGAGATATACGGCATGATACCCAACGCAAAAATCGATGCCTTGCTGAAGGCACCGCCAACAAAAGCGTCTAGCAGGCCTAATAGTCCGTTCGTCTGTACATTCAGTCGCGACGGATCGGCACCAGGGAGCACAATATGCGTACCCAGCCGGAAGACCGTTATAAACAAAAGAGTGTTGAGGATACGTGTCCTCAACTCCTCAATTGAAAAGATATTCTTAATAGTCTCGATGAAACGGTTCATACAACTTGTACGCGGCTACCGATAGGTTAGTTCGAGGCTTCTTCTTTTTTGGCTACTTGCTCAATGACCGTTACGGTCCCGCCTGCTTTTTCAATAGCTTCTTTCGCAGCTACCGAGAAGGCGTGGGCCGTTACGTTAAGAGCAGTCGTTACCTCACCACGGCTCAATACTTTGATGAGGTCATTCTTGCCAGCGAAACCATGTTCGCGCAGGAATGCGAAGTCAATAACGGTTGCATTAGCATCCGTAGCCAATGCCTGAAGCACATCAAGGTTGATAGGCTTGTATTCAACACGCGTCGGGTTTTTGAAGCCAAACTTAGGCACACGACGCTGAAGGGGCATCTGACCACCTTCAAAGTTCAATTTGCGGCTGTAGCCAGAGCGTGATTGAGCACCTTTGTGGCCACGAGTTGAGGTTCCGCCTTTTCCGGAACCTTGACCGCGACCGACTCGCTTGCGCTCTTTAACTGACCCTTTTGCCGGCGTTAGATTACTGAGATTCATTGTCAGTTATGAAATTTAAATTTCTTCAACAACAACCAGGTGTTCCACTTTGCGGATGACACCAGCAATCGACGGATTGTATTCCAGCTCGATGCTCCGGTTGATCTTGCCCAGACCCAGTGACTGGATCGCCAGTTTCTGCGTCTTAGGGCGTTTGATGGTACTACGTACCTGAGTGATGCGTACCCGTGCCATGTTTCGTCTTGATTAACCGTTGAACACTTTCTTCAATGAAACCTGACGCTGGAAGGCAACCTGGTGAGGCAGACGCATCTTGATCAGTGCGTCGATCGTTGCTTTCACCACGTTGTGCGGGTTCGACGAGCCTTTCGACTTCGCCAATACGTCGTGGATACCGGCGCTCTCCAGAACGGCGCGCATAGCACCACCTGCAATTACACCCGTACCGGGGGCTGCCGGCTTAACCAGTACGAACCCACCGCCAAAGCGGCCTTCCATCTCGTGGGGTACTGTACGCTTCAGCAGAGGCACCTGAAACAGGTTCTTCTTCGCGTCTTCAACACCCTTCGTGATTGCGTCCGTTACTTCGTTGGCTTTGCCCAGACCGTAACCAACCACGCCGTTGCCATCACCTACTACGACAATCGCCGCGAAGCTGAAGCGACGACCACCTTTTACTACCTTGGCTACCCGGTTGATCGCTACTACGCGTTCTTTCAGGTCAGCCTCGTTTACTTTTGAAGGTCTTACGTTCGATACCATTCTGTTAGAAATTGAGGCCACCCTCCCGGGCACCGTCGGCTAAAGCTTTCACTTTGCCGTGATACAAATAGCCGTTCCGGTCGAAAACCACCGACTGTACATTTTGAGCAGCAGCTTTTTCGGCGAGCCGCTGACCCACTTTCTTCGCCGTGTCAACGGTGAAACCACTCACCTCTGTCTTCAACTCTGCGGATGAAGCCGATACTAGCGTCCGGCCAGCTTCATCATCGATGATTTGAGCGTAGATCGCCTTGTTTGAGCGAAATACAGTGAGACGGGGGCGGGTTGGCGTGCCGGATACTTTTGCCCGGATGCCAAACTTAATCCGCTGACGTCTTTCTTGTTTAGTTGCCATGTTATTTGATACCGACCAAATGGGCACCGATTACTTCTTACTTGCTGATTTACCCGCTTTCCGGCGAACAACTTCACCCACAAACCGGATACCTTTCCCTTTGTAAGGCTCAACTTTGCGCAGTGAACGGATTTTGGCCGCCACATCGCCCAGCAGTTGCTTGTCGCTACCTTCCAGGGACACTTTAGGGTTCTGCCCTTTTTCGGTCAGGGTCGTCACTTTAATCTCCGAGGGAATAGCCAGGAAGATGTTGTGTGAATAACCGAGGTTCAGTTCCAGAATGTTGTTATTCACGGATGCTTTGTAACCAACCCCGATAATTTCGAGGTCAAGTTTAAAGCCAGTGCTAACGCCCGTCACCATGTTGTTGACCAGCGCGCGGTACAAGCCATGCATGGCTTTGTGGCGCTTCTGATCAGTGGGGCGGGTTACCTTCACCTGCGTACCGTCCAGCGATACGGTGATATCCCGGTCGATAGGCTGCGAGAGGCTACCTTTAGGGCCTTTCACCGTGACCACGTTATCAGCATCTACTGACAGCGTTACGGCTGAAGGCAGTTCAATTACTTTATTACCTACGCGTGACATAGTGCTCTTTCGATCTTAATAAACGTAACACAACACCTCACCGCCTACGTTGAGCGTCCGCGCTTCTTTGTCGGTCATTACGCCTTTCGACGTAGAGACGATCGCAACACCAAGGCCATTCAGGATGCGGGGCATCGAGGTGGCACCGGTGTACTGACGCAGACCTGGGCGGCTTACCCGTTGCAGATCAACAATAGCTGGCTGCTTCGTGGTCGGGTTGTATTTCAACGCAATCTTGATGGTACCTTGAGGACCCGTCTCATCGAACTTGTAGTTCTGAATGAAACCTTTGTCGAAAAGCACCTTCGTGATTTCTTTTTTGATATTGGATGCAGGGATCTCAACCACCCGGTGCTTGGCACGGATGGCGTTTCTGACGCGGGTCAAAAAGTCTGCAATCGGATCTGTATTCATTTCTGCAAGGAGTTACTTGCTTGCCTGTTTTCGAAAAAGGCTTGCAAAAGTACGGAAACTGTTTGAGAAATAAAACCTTACCAGCTTGCCTTCGTTACACCCGGAATCTTACCTGCGCTGGCCATCTCGCGGAAGGTTACGCGCGAGATACCGAACTTACGCATGTAGCCACGAGGACGGCCAGTCAGTTTGCAACGGTTGTGCAACCGTACCGGCGAGGCATTACGCGGCAATTTGTCTAAGCCAACATAATCGCCTGCGGCCTTCAGAGCAGTCCGCTTTGCTGCGTATTTAGCAACCAGAGCCTGGCGCTTACGCTCTCTGGCTTTGAGTGATTCTTTTGCCATGGTTCGTTTTTATTTTTTGCTGCTGTCGGCAAACGGAAGACCCAGACCGCGCAGCAATTCGATGCTTTCAGCATCAGTATTAGCCGTTGTCACAAACGTGATATCCATACCTGAGATACGAGCCACTTTATCGATGCTGATCTCGGGGAAGATAATTTGCTCTTTCACACCGAAGGTATAGTTACCCCGGCCGTCAAAGCCTTTGTCGCTGATGCCTTTGAAATCGCGAACGCGGGGCAGCGCCACCGAGGTCAGACGATCCAGGAACTCATACATCCGGTCACCGCGCAACGTTACTTTCGCACCGATCGGCATACCTTCACGGAGCTTAAAGTTTGATACGGCTTTCTTAGCAATCGTGGCAACGGCCCGCTGACCCGTGATGGTCGTCAGTTCGTCAACGCCAACGTCAACCAGTTTCTTGTCAGCGACGGCGGCACCGATGCCTTTGTTTACAACGATTTTGGTAAGCCGGGGAACCTGCATCGCCGATTTGTAGGCGAACTTCTCCTTCAGCTTATCGACAACCTCGTTTGCGTATTTCTCTTTCAATCGTGGCGTGCTTGCCATGTCTTTGTCCGTTTAATGTGTTTGGTCGAACACAACTGGGCGTTAGATGAGGTTGTTGGTCTTCTTAGAGAAGCGCTGCAACTTACCTTTATCGTTCAGGCGACGACCCGTGCGGGTAGGCTCGCCAGTAGCCGGATCAACCAGCATCAGGTTGCTGATGTGAATCGTGCCCTCTTCTTTCCGCAGTTCACCCTGGGGTGTCTGTGCCGTCGGCTTGATGTGTTTCGTGATCATGTTCACGCCTTCCACCTTAGCCCGGTCTTTGTCGCGGAGCACTTCTTTCACTACGCCCCGCTGGCCTTTGTGGTTCCCAGAAATCACAACAACGGTGTCACCCGACTTGATGTGGAATTTGTGAGGAACAACTACTTTTTTCTTTTCCATCTTGTATCGTCTGGTTTAGATAACCTCCGGGGCCAGCGAAACGATCTTCATGAACTGCTTCTCGCGAAGTTCGCGAGCTACAGGGCCGAAGATGCGCGTACCGCGCGGTTCATCGTTGTTGTTGAGCAACACGGCTGCGTTGTCTTCAAAGCGGATATATGAACCGTCTTTCCGACGTACTTCCTTCTTTGTCCGAACGACAACGGCTTTCGATACCGTGCCTTTCTTCATGTTGCTTGAGGGGATGGCTGCTTTCACCGTCACGACAATCTTGTCGCCCAGCGATGCATAACGTTTGCCTGTACCGCCCAGCACCCGGATCACCAGCACTTCTTTCGCACCGCTGTTGTCCGCAACACCTAATCTTGATTCCTGCTGTACCATGGCTCGTTACTTCGCTTTTTCGATGATTTCAACTAACCGCCAACGCTTATTCTTGCTCAACGGGCGGGTCTCCATGATCCGAACCGTGTCGCCGATACCGCACTCGTTGTTCTCGTCATGTGCCGTGAACTTCGTGGTGCTGGTCATAAATTTACCATACTTGGTGTGCTTCTCTTTCCGGTCAACGGCAACGGTGATGGTCTTCTGCATTTTATTGCTCGTTACCTTTCCGATCCGCTCTTTCCGGGCACCCCGCTGAGCGGTAGTCTGCTCAACTGCTGCCGCCTTTTCTGCCTGCGGCTGGGTTTGCTCTTGTTGTGATTCCATAGCGATGCGTGGCTATTGATTAGGCCTGGGTTTGCTTCTGGGTTAACTCCGTATACAACCGGGCAATCAGTTTGCGACTTTCACGAATCCGCATAGGGTTCTCGATGGGAGATACCGCGTGGGCAAACGTGAGCTTTTGCAATTGCGATTTTTCGGCACTGATCTGCTCCTGGAGCTGCTCGACCGACAGGGCTTTGATTTCTGCTTTTTTCATGGCTTATCGTGCGTCCTGCTTATGCCTCTTCTTCTTGATAATCCCGGCGAACGATGAATTTCGTACGAACGGGTAGTTTCTGGGCGGCTAACCGCAGCGCCTCCTGAGCGGTTTCGAGGGGAACACCAGTGGCTTCGAACATAATCGTGCCAGGCTTCACAACGGCTACCCAATACTCGGGGGCACCTTTACCTTTACCCATCCGCACCTCAGCGGGCTTCTTGGTAATCGGCTTATCGGGGAAAATACGAATCCATACCTGGCCTTCACGTTTCATCGCGCGGGTAACCGAGATACGGGCGGCCTCGATCTGACGGGCGGTGATACGGCCCGGTTCGAGGGATTTGATACCGAAAGTACCGTAGGCGATCTGGTGGCCGCGTGTAGCGAGCCCCTTGATGCGGCCTTTCTGCATCTTCCGGAATTTGGTTCTTCTTGGCTGTAACATTGCTGTTATAGTGAGTTAAGAAATCGTAGGTTGGTTCAGGTACGTTGGCCTAAGGCCGCCCTACGATTCGCTGATGTCTATCGACGACCACCGCCGCCACGGTTATTGCCACCGCCACGGTTGTTGGTATTGCCACCGCCGCGGTTATTGTTGTTGTTGCCACCGCGATCATTGCTGTTGCGGTCACGGCCACGGCCACCCCGATCGCCACCGCGCTCATCGCCACGGTCGCGACCCCGACGGTCGCCACGATCTGAGCTTCCACCCGCCCGGTCACCAGCCGAAGCTTGCGACATCAGAGCAGCCGGCGACAGGTCGCGCTTGCCATACAACTCACCTTTGAAGACCCATACTTTGATGCCGATCTTACCGTATACGGTTTGCGCTTCAGACAGGGCGTAATCGATGTCGGCGCGAAGGGTGTGCAGGGGCACACGGCCTTCTTTGTATTGCTCTGAGCGGGCAATTTCAGCACCACCCAGCCGGCCCGATACTTTCACTTTGATGCCTTGGGCACCAACGCGCAGCGCCGAGTTGATCGCCTGCTTCATGGCACGACGGAACGAGATCCGCGCTTCCAGCTGCTGAGCGATGGCTTCACCAACCAGCTTCGCGTCGATTTCAGGACGTTTGATCTCGAAGATGTTGATCTGGACGTCTTTGCCCGTGATCTTTTTCAGTTCTTCTTTGATCTTATCGACTTCACCGCCCCCTTTACCGATCACGATACCCGGGCGGGCCGTATGAATCGTCAGGGTGATACGCTTCAGGGTACGCTCAATCACAACGCGGGCGATAGCTCCTTTCGGAATACGCGCCGAGATGTATTTGCGGATTTTCTGGTCTTCAACAAGTTTGTCCGAGAACTCCTTGCCGCCATACCAGCTCGAATCCCATCCTTTAACGATGCCGAGCCGGAGACCTACTGGATTAATTTTCTGTCCCATTCGATTTATGCGTTTTCAGATGACTCGGTTGCGGTTTCAACTGCTTCCAGGCCCTGCACCTTGCTATCGATGACGATAGTGATGTGGTTCGACCGCTTCCGAATCCGGTGGCCGCGACCTTGCGGAGCAGGGCGCAGACGCTTCAGCATCGTGCCACCATCAACGAAAATCGTTTTGATGTACAGGTCGGCGTCTTCGATGCGCTCGTTTTCGTATTTCTGTTGCCAGTTGGCCACTGCTGAAAGAAGGACTTTTTGCAGTACGGCAGCACCGGCTTGCGGTTGGAACCGCAGAACACCCAACGCCCGGCTTACGCGCTGACCCCGAATCAAATCGGCGATCAACCGCATTTTGCGCGGTGATGAGGGTACATTTTTAAGCTTAGCTATTGCTTCCATGTTTCTTTGGCGTGGAGCGTGGGGCTTGGGGCGAGGGGTCTTCATAACCCGTAGCCTTAGGCCCTAAGCCCCGTGCTTTTTACCGTTTGCCTTTGTCTTTCTTAGCCGTGTGACCACGGAAGTTGCGAGTTGGTGAGAACTCACCCAGTTTGTGACCAACCATGTTCTCGGTCACGTAGACCGGAACAAACTTATTGCCATTGTGCACAGCAAAGGTGTGGCCCACGAAATCCGGAGAGATCATTGACCGGCGTGACCAGGTCTTGATCACCGATTTTTTGCCCGATTCGTTCAGCACCTCCACTTTCTTGTCGAGGCGGAAGTCAATGTATGGGCCTTTCTTTAAGGAACGTGCCATTTACTGCTTACTTTTTACGACGGCTGATGATCAATTTGTTAGACGGGTTCTTCCTGCTGCGAGTCTTCTGACCTTTGGCAAACTGACCGTTGCGTGAGCGCGGGTGACCACCTGAGGCCCGACCTTCGCCACCACCCATCGGGTGATCGACCGGGTTCATGGCTACAGGACGTGTGCGCGGCCGACGACCCAGCCAACGTACCCGACCGGCTTTGCCCATCGTCACGTTCATGTGGTCGGAGTTTGATACCGTACCTACCGTTGCCAGGCAGGTATTCAGTACCCGGCGCGTTTCGCTTGACGGCAGACGCAGAACAGCGTAACGCTCTTCACGAGCTACCAGCTGCGCATACGTACCGGCCGAACGAGCCATTGAGGCACCACGGCCCGGCTGCAATTCGATCGCGTGAACGATCGTACCGATTGGCATCTTGCCCAGCGGCAGCGTGTTGCCAACGTCGGGGGTTACACCGTCCAGGCCCGACCGTACGATCTGACCAACGGTGATGCCTTGCGGCGCGATGATGTACCGCTTTTCGCCGTCTTCATACTGCACCAGTGAGATACGGGCCGAACGGTTCGGATCATACTCAACCGAGAGTACGGTAGCAGGCATATCGAATTTATCGCGTTTGAAGTCGATAATCCGGTACATGCGTTTGTGACCACCGCCGATGTAGCGCATGGTCCGGCGGCCTGAATCATTCCGGCCACCTGATTTTTTGAGAGGTTCCAGCAGGCTCTTTTCAGGCTTATCGGTCGTCAGCTCCTTGAAATCGGGAGCAACCCGGAAGCGCATGCTTGGCGTTACTGGTCTTAATTTTCTTACACCCATGATAGTGTTCGGTTTGTCAGCCTATGGGATGAGGCTATAGGTCTCCGTAAATGTCGATCACTTCGCCTTCAGCGACGGTCACGATGGCTTTCTTAACGAGCGGGGCACGGCCCGAAACAACGCGCCCGTTAATGTTTTTTGACCGCTTCTTGCCGAGGGTCCGCATGGTGTTAACGCTTGTCACGTTTACGCCATACAGTTGCTCAACGGCCTGAGCAATCTGAATTTTATTGGCTTTCGGATCAACCGCGAAGGCGTATTTGCCCAGCTTGTTCTGAGCGGACATCTTCTCGGTGACGATCGGTCTTTTCAATACGTCCATGATTTAGTTCGCTAAGAGGGTTTGCAGTTTATCCAGCGCCTCGGTGCTGATCAGCAGTTGGTCGGCGTTCATCAGATCGTAGGTGTTCACCTGCGAAGCCGTCATGACACGGGCTTTCTGAACGTTACGGCTCGACTTTACTACGTTGGTATCAACGTCGGGCAGAATGAGCAGCGTCTTCTTGTCGGCCAGCGACAGAGCGCTCAGGAAGGCTACGTAATCTTTGGTACGGGGCGCGTCGAAGGTGAAGCTTTCCAGTACCGATACGTTGTTGGCCTGTGCTTTTGCAGCCAGTGCCGAGCGGCGGGCAAGCGCCTTTACTTTCTTGTTCAGTTTGAACGAGTAATCACGGGGGCGAGGACCAAATACGGTACCACCACCGATGAAGACAGGCGACTTGGCGCTACCGGCGCGGGCGCCGCCCGTACCTTTCTGCTTCTTGAGTTTCCGGGTCGAGTGGGCACTCTCGGCACGCTCTTTCGTTTTGTGCGTACCCTGCCGCTTATTGGCCAGGTGCTGCTTAACGTCCAGGTAAATCGCGTGCGTGTTCGGCTCGATTCCGAAAATGGCATCCGACAACTCGACTTTCTTGCCGGTGTCTTCGCCTTTGCTGTTATATACGATGACTTCCATGACGGCCTATTTCTCGATAATGACGAATGAGTTTTTAGCACCCGGTACTGAACCACTCACAACGAGCAGGTTCTGATCGGGCATCACACGCAGCACGCGCAGGTTTTGCACCGTTACGCGGTGACCGCCCATCCGGCCAGCCATGCGCAACCCTTTAAACACACGCGAGGGGAACGAGCAGGCCCCGATTGAACCCGGGTGCCGCTGCCGGTTGTGCTGACCGTGTGTCTGGCCACCAACCCCGCCAAAACCATGGCGCTTTACTACACCTTGGAAACCCCGTCCCTTAGCCGTACCGACTACGTCGACGAAATCCCCCTCACCGAATACGTCGCCCACTTGCAACGTAGTGCCCAGATCAAATGACTGCTCGAATTCTTTGAATTCAACCAGCTTGCGCTTGGGCGTCGTGTTGGCCGCTTTGAAGTGGCCCAACATCGGCTTGTTGGTGTTCTTTTCTTTCTTTTCGCCGAAACCCAATTGGATAGCTTCGTAGCCATCCTTGTCCTTGGTGCGGACTTGGGTAACGACACAGGGACCAGTTTCAATTACCGTACATGCCAGAGCCTGCCCGTCCGCATTGTACACACTGGTCATCCCGATCTTTTTACCAATTAAACCAGACATTATCTGTTAGTTAAAAGCAGGTGAACGATTGATTAAACTCGTACGGAGCGCCGTACCGCCCAAAACGGGAGCGCAAAAGTAGAAAAAAGGAGTCGCTTATCCAACGGTCTGTTTTTCAGGCACAAAAAAAGAGGTCAGCTATGAACGTACCTGACCTCCTAGGGCCTATGGCAACAATGTGCGCACCGCCCTGAAAAAATCAGATGTGGTTTCCGTTCAGGACCTTCACCCGCTTCTATGTCGTTTCCTTTTGCTATCGCATTTGGGACTGCAAAAGTAGTTATTTATTATCGAAAAACATTGAGAATGAGAAAAATTTTCCAGAATCTGTTGGATGCTACTTCCCACGTACCCAGCGGCTTTGGCTCAGACCAATACTCATCGTGACTAAGGTTCGTCGGGCGGGTAGCCAGCTTTATTGGCTGTAAGCCTAGGTTCACGCTCATTTGGCGGTATCAGGCCTGCCGAAAGCGTAGGTTTGACGAGTCGATCAATCGTTAACAGGCCAATCACATGAGTCAACTTCCTACGTTCTTCCTACTACTTTTCATCGTGAACCTCGGCATCGCCTTTGGAGCCGGGCTCTACGAAACCCGCATCGTTTTGCCCCTGTGGTTTCAGCCTCAATCAGGCGTGGGCTACCGGGTGGATACAGCAGCCATGCAACGAATGGACGTAGGCCGACGCTTTTGGGGCTTTGTTACTACCATGCCTTTATCGGTACTTACGCTGGTCAATCTGTATTACGCGTATCAGTCTCATCCGCCACAACAAACCTGGTGGTTGATGGCGTCCCTGCTGATGCTCATCGAGCGCATCGGCACCTTTGCCTTTTTTATCCCGACGGCGATCCGACTGGAAAAAGCTAACTCGATGGATGCATCGACCGCATCGCGGTTGAGTCGGCTCTGGATGCGGGCTAACTACGGGCGCAGTGGACTCAACTTGTTAGGTTGGCTGTTTGCGCTAAAAGCTTTTAGTCTTTGCTAGCGCAAGCCGCACCACGTACACATGACTATCGGCTCATGCATACCACTTTTTGATTGTGGTCAGCCAGGCACGGTAGCTACCAGGTACCACCTTTCGAGCAAATCTGTTAGCTGCCGTACCCAACTAACTCGTAATCAGCTTTTCACGAGAGTGCCTATTGACACATGAATGACCACTTTAGTGTTCATATATAAAGTGGGACGCGGTCGTTTCAGCCAAATGGTAGTATTGGACGATTTTGTTGCACTGGTTTTACCGGCAGCAAATCGCTTATACCCTTAACCATTTAACAAACGAACGCATGAGAGTCGCACTTTCAGGAGTAACCCTATTAGGAACAATAGGCCTGTTTCTAACGTCTTGCGAACCACAGGTCGCGCCCGAGTTTCAACCCAAGGTAAGTAACGCACGCGCTGCTGCGCCAGTCGTCAATGGCGTGATGATGCAGGGCTTCTATTGGAACGTACCCAAAACGACCACGGCCGGTACGTGGTGGCAAAACCTGGCAGCCAAAGCCACCGAGC
The DNA here is from genome assembly GCF_000331105.1 of Fibrella aestuarina BUZ 2. NCBI lineage: Bacteria > Pseudomonadati > Bacteroidota > Cytophagia > Cytophagales > Spirosomataceae > Fibrella > Fibrella aestuarina. The sequence goes on from NC_020054.1 coordinate 6,566,545, forward strand.
TTCAAACAGCCGGTATCACGGCCCTCTGGATTCCGCCTGCTTACAAGGGCGGGAGCGTCGACGATGTTGGCTATGGCGTGTATGATCGCTACGACCTGGGCGAATTCAACCAGAAAGGTACGGTAGCTACCCGCTATGGAACATTGGCTCAGCTTCAATCGGCCATTACGGTGCTGCACAGCAAGAACATTCAGGTCTATGAAGACATGGTGATGAACCACCTGACCTGGGCTGATTATACGGAAAACCGCAACAATGAGAATATCTATACGGGCTTCTCTTATCCAGGCCGCAACAATACATACAGCGCTTATAAGTGGAATGCTACGCTCTTCAGCGGGTACCAGCGCGGCGACGGCTCCTGGAATCAGTGGCAGCCCTGGGATTTTGCCTCGTATAACAACGGCGATGCCTACGACAATTTGCTGGGCTGCGAAATCAAGTACAACAACGGGGTCGGCAGTAATTCGGCAGCTAACGAGACCATTACCTGGGGCAACTGGATCACCACCAAGCTGGGCCTCGACGGATACCGGCTCGATGCCACAAAACACATCTACACGCCTTTCCTGAACAACTGGCTCGATCAGGTGAAAACCACATCCCGCTTCGCCGTCTCGGAAGCCTGGTTCAATAATGTGCAGTGGCTACAGGATTACGCCGCCGCTACGGGTGGGCGCACCAGCCTGTTCGACGTACCGCTCCACTACACGTTTGTGAACATGAGCAACGGCAATGGGGCCTGGGATATGCGGGGGCTGGCCTTCGCGGGGTTCACCGAAGCCAATGGCTCGCTATCGGTCTCGTTTGTTGACAACCACGATACCGATGCGCCTTCCGGTGGGCTGCGCTCGCCGGTGGTTAACCTGAAAATGCTGGCCTACGCCTACATCTTGACCCGCGACAAAGGGTATCCCTGCGTGTTCTACCGCGATTATTACGAGTATGGGCTGGGCGCACAGATCAAAAAGCTGATCGACATTCGGAAGGCCAATGGCTACGGATCGGGTTACGAGTACACCAGCGTAAACGACGCCGACGTCTATGTGTACTCGCGGGCGGGCGATACGACCCACAAGGGCATGCTCGTCATGCTGAACGACGGCAGCGGCGCCAGCACAAAAGGCGTAACAACCCCCTTCAAAAACGCAACACTGACCGACAAAACCGGCAACCGTACCGGCACGGTAACCACCAACGCCAGCGGTTTTGGTAGCTTCCCCGTCAATGGCCGTAGTTATTCGGTCTGGGTACCGAATTGAGGAGTTTGAAGTCTAAAGTTTGAGGTTTAAGGTAGCTGACACAGGAGTAGATCGTGTCAGCCAACCTTAAACCTCAAACGCCATTAGCAAATGCCAGCGCCCGCCGTTCGGCGTAGGTGTGCAAGTCGCCGTTGAGCATGAAACCGACGTGGCCACCGAGGGGCGGCGTTTCAACATACAGGTTATCCATCCGCCGGGCCAATTCGTGCGGAAAACACTCCGGCGACAGCAGCGGGTCGTTTTGGGCGTTCAGAATCAGGGCCGGAATGGCGAGGGTGTCAACAAAGCGGATGGCCGATGCCTGCGTGTAAAAATCATCGGCGTCGCGATACCCATTGACGGGCGCCGAAAAGGCATCGTCGAAGTCTTTCCACCAACGTACCTGACCCTTCCGGGACAGATCGAGCCGGCCGGGAAACTGCTGGGCTTTGTAGCTGATCTTCGCCCAGAGCTTTTTCATAAACCGATTGCGGTAAAATCTATTCCGGGGCAAATCGAGCAACGGCGCACTGGTGATCAGATTCACGGGGGCCGAAACGGCAACGACCTGTTTGACCGCCGCGGGCAATTGCGCGCCCATCACACTGGCATATTTCAGCGAAATATTGCCACCCATGCTGTAGCCCACCAGCACCACCTGTTCGTAGGCCTTCTGTGCCAGCGCGTGAGCAATTACGTCGCCGATGTCGCCAATTTCGCCGTGGTTATACAGCCTGAACGCCCGGTTCATTTCACCGCTACACGACCGGCAATTCCAGGCCAGCACATCAAATCCAGTATCGTGGAATAACTTGGCGGTGCCTTTTATGTAATGCCGGTGGCTGTCGCCTTCAAGGCCGTGCGTAAGCACCACCAGTTTTAAATGCTGCGGTTTGCGGAGCCAGTCGAGGTCGATGAAATCGCCGTCGCTCAGGGTGAGGCGTTCCCGGTTGTAGACGATGCCCGGAATGCGGCGCGTCAGGCTGGGTACGATGGTTTGCATGTGCCCATTGTATTGAAAACGCGGCGGACCCGGATACGTAGAAAGCAAAGAAGGCATTAGTCGTTATTGATTGTCAGCACAACGCGGCCGACACCGTAGCTGTTTATCTGTGCAAACGAGTCGGGGCTTTGTTAGTTATAAGGAAACCACCATCTACGATCGCTTCCACCTTATCATGAAACTCACCATTGCCAAATATATATCAGTCGCGTTGGCCAGCATGCTAAAGTTTATCGGCGGCCCGTTGGCGGGGCTGGCGCTGAAGCTGCCCTGGTTTGAGACGGCGCTCTGCACGCTGGCCGGTATGATGATCAGCGTGTTTCTGGTCGTATTCGCCGGTACAGCCCTTAACCAGATCATGCAACGCTACCGGAGAGTCACGCCCCGCCGGTTTACTCGACGTACCCGGCTGGCCGTACGGATCTGGAAACGCGCCGGTCTGGCGGGCATCGCCCTGCTGACGCCCCTCCTACTGACGCCCATCGGTGGAACGGTACTGGCCGTTTCGTTTCGCGTGCCGCCCGTCCGTATTTTGCTGGCTATGCTTGCCAGTGGCTCGTTCTGGGGCGTCGTACTCACCCTGATTACCTACCAGTTACCGGGTCTGTTCAGGTAGCCTGTTTTGGCGTATCTTGTCGGAAACAAGCCTTTCCTATGCTTTCCGCTACGATACGCCTGGCCTTACCGCTACTGAGCCTGCTGGCCCTGCTCGGCTGCCAGCAAACCACATCGTCCACCAACGAAGCGTCGACTTATACGCAATCGCCGGAAACGGGCGTCCGCACGGGCGGGGTTCGGGTCATTCCCATCAAAACACCCTCAGGTACGTTCAACGTCTGGACGAAGCGGGTGGGCAACAACCCGCGAATGAAAGTGCTGCTCCTGCATGGCGGCCCCGGCGGCAATCACGTTTTGTTTGAGTCGTTCGAGAGCTATTTCCCCGCCGAGGATATCGAATTTTATTACTACGATCAGCTTGGCTCGCTCAATAGCGATCACCCTGCCGACAGCACGCTCTGGCAAACGCCCCGCTTTGTGGAGGAAGTGGAGCAAGTACGTCAGGCGCTGGGGCTGACCAACGACAATTTTTACCTCCTGGGCCACAGCTGGGGCGGCATTCTGGCGACGGAATACGCCTTGAAATACCAGCAACACCTGAAAGGCCTCATCATCAGCAACATGATGAGCAGTTGCCCCGAATACGGCAAGTATGCCGAAGAGGTCTTGGCCAAACAGATGGCCCCAAAGGTGTTGGCCGAAATCAGGGCCATCGAAGCCCGAAACGACTTCGCGAATCCACGCTATATGGAGTTGTTGACGCCCAATTTTTATCAGCAACACGTTTGTCGGCTAAAACCCTGGCCGAACGCCTTCGACCGGGCGTTTCCGCAGATGAACAGCACCGTGTACACGCTCATGCAGGGGCCGTCGGAGTTTGGCATTTCGGGGCGGTTGGCCAAGTGGGATCGTCGCGCCGACTTACCCAAGATCAATGTACCTACGCTCACCATCGGCGGCGCACACGACACCATGGATCCGAAACACATGCAATGGATGGCCACGCAGGTTAAAAATGGCACGAGCCTGACCTGCCCCGACGGCAGCCATTGCAGCATGTGGGATGATCAGCCACATTATTTCCCCGGTTTGATCAAGTTTATCAAAGGCGTGGATGCGGGTCAGACAAAGAACATTCTGTAACCATGACGCCAGCCGCTGATTTTACGCCGTTGCGGCGAGCAGTGGAGCAGTTTACCACTCTGACCGCCGCCGACTGGGCCCTGCTGGAACCGCACCTGCGCATCGAGTCGATTCAGAAACACGCCCTGTTTGCCGAAGAAGGCAAGCGGGCCGATACTATTGCGCTGGTGCTGGAAGGGTCATTCCGGCAGTTTTACACTAAAGACGGCGACGAACGAACGACGTATTTCTTTTTCGAAAACCACCTGATGAGCGCCTACATCAGTTGCTTCACGGGCCAGCCTTCGCAGCTGACGATCGAGGCGCTCAGCAATGGACGCTACATCGCGTTTCCGTATTCGGTCATGGCGGCGTTGTTTGAACGCAGCATGGCCTGGCAACGGTTTGGCCGACGCATCAGCGAGTATGCACTGAAGGGACTGGAAGACCGGATGGTGGGCCTGCTCACCCAAAGCCCCGAAGAGCGATACGTGGCGCTGCTCGAAAGCAACAAGAAGAAGATCATCGAGCGCATTCCGCAACACTACATCGCCAACTACCTCGGCATCACGCCCGTCAGCCTGAGCCGCATTCGGGCGAGGGTGATGAATGTACAATGAAGGATGTATAAGGTACAATGGCCTATCGGCGGATTACTGCTGACGCGAAGCCATTATACATCATACATCCTTCATCATACATCCTTCATTATACATTCCTTAGCCAAACGAAGCACCACTTAGGCGACCGGGGTTACGGCTTGGCCCCAATGACCATCGCCCGGCCCGGCATCGTCCGGTAGGTGACAACCTTGCCCGTTCGTAGGTCGGCGTCGCGCTGCCACGATTGGATTTCGGCGATCGAGTAGTTGCCGGCCGTACTTGTCAGGCCGTAAAACAGGTCGGTGGAACTACCGACGAGTTCGGGCGATGCACCGGTTTCAGGCCGGATAAATTCATTCACGATGTAGATTCCGCCGGGTTTGAGCGCCTGCGCCACACGCCGGGCTACGTCCCGATTCTGGTCGGGCGTGAAATGGTGCGCCAGACTCGACATCAGCACCAGATCGTATTGGGCTTCGCCGAAGTCATCGGTCAGGGCATTGCCAGGTACGTGCCTGACCCGGTCGCCCATGCCCAGACGAGCGAGCAGTGGCGCGGCCTGCTCGATGGCGGCGGGTAGGTCGATAATTGTCGATGCCAAGCCAGCGTATCGTTTGCAGAGCGCTACCGAGTGCTGCCCGTGCGAGCCCCCAATGTCGAGCATCTGGGTACGTTGTTCACGACGCAATGCTTTGGGCACCGGCGCACGACGGCCAAACTCCTTCGCTTCGCTGCCACTCGCGGCTACCATCGCCTGCTGGTAGTAGTTCCACTGCTCGGGGTTGAGGTGGTCGTGGTAGTGAATGCCTTCGCCCGTTTCCAGGTACGTCCCAAGCTTATCGAGCCAGGGCCACATCACCCGGTTGTTGAACAGCATCATGCCGTAGACCGACTCCGGCTCGTGCTTGAGGGTCCACTTGCGGGCCATCCGGGTGAGGGTGAAGCGCCCGTCGTGGTATTCAAAGTAGTCAAGGGCCGTCAGCAGGCCGAGCAATTCGCCCGTCGCTTTTGGGTTGAGCTTGCAGTGTTGCGCGATGGCGTCGGTGGTGATATGCCCTTCCGCAACGGCGTCGAACACCCCTTTGTCGGCGGCTTCTAGCACAGCCTTACTGATAACAGGCATAATCTGCGCGTGCAACAGCGGCACCGGCACCATGTTGGCCCGTAAGGCAATCCACTCCAGCGGATTGTCGGGCGAAATCGTTAATTGCATAGGATGGGGGCTGGTCTCTAACGGCCAAGCGGTCCGTCGCTGTGGGTCCAGTGCTCCATGATGACTGGCGCACACACTTTTTGCACCGGTCATCATGGAGCACTGGACCCGCAGCGGCGGACCGCTTGGCCGTTGAACCTTAAACCCAGTTTTAGGCTTTCAGCCGGTCTTTGAGGTAGCTCAGCGACCGTTTGTAGGCATCAGTAGCGGCGGTTTTGTCGTAAACGGGATTGCTCGGATTGGCAAAACCGTGATCGGCTTCGTAACGAACCACCTCGATTTTCTCACCCGCCTTTTTCATGTTGGCCTCAAACGTATCAACGACTTGCGGGCCGATAGCCTTGTCTTTGTTACCGAAAATACCCAGCACGTCGGTGTCGAGCGCTTTCAGCTTCTCGACATCCTGCTCGGGGAAGCCGTAATACATCACGCAGCCTTTGGCCTGTTTGCCTTCCAGCATGGCCGACTGCAACGACAGGCTTCCGCCAAAGCACCAGCCCACGCTGGCGATTTCGGCTTTCGGACCAGCATACGCAATGGCCCCTTTCATGATCGCCCCCAGCCGGGCCTTGTCGGCGCCCTGCATCAGTTTGGCGGCTTCGGTGCGTTCGGTGGCCACTTTGCCATCGTACATGTCCACAGCCAGCACGTTTACGTTCTTAAGGTCATTGTAGAACGACTCCGCCTGTTGCTTGATGTTGTCGTTCAGGCCCCACCACTCCTGGTACACCAGCAGCCATTTGTCGGACGGTTTTTTAGATTTCAGCAGAAAACCGTTGGCCGTTTTGCCATCGGGAGTCTGGAACGTCATCATTTCACCCGCTTTCGACGTGTAGTGAAACGGCACCGGGTTTTCGTGCAACGCCTGGAAGGCCGGATCGCCCGCCAGCAACTGCATGTGGGCTACACCGCAGAGGGGAATATTAGGCGCAGGTACGTTGGTATCTGGCGTGTTTTTTTTGGGTGCTGTCCAAAGGGTCAGCAGCGATAGAATGGTAGCGAGAATTGTTTTCATGCGGTTTTTAACGTGAAGATTGTAATCTCGGGCAAGATGCCTACGCGGCCCGGATAACCAATATAGCCATAACCCCGATTCACATATAAGGTTTGCTGCCCGCCCGCCGTCGTGGGCTCGGTATACAGCCCGGCCCACTGCCGGTAAAAATACTTCACCGGGCTCCACTTGTAATCGCCCACTTCCACCCCGAATTGCGCGCCATGCGTGTGGCCGCTGAAGGTCACGTCGATATCGGTGAATTTTGGCCGGATTTCGGCATCCCAGTGCGTCGGGTCGTGCGAAAGCAACAGTTTGACGGGATAATCGGCCGCCCCCTGATAGGCTTTGGCCAGGTTACCCGCCCGTAGTGCCGCGGGGCCGAAGCCCAGGTTCTGCACACCAATAATAGCGAGCTTATCGCCGCCCTGGGTCAGGATGTGGTTTTCGTCCATCAACGGATTCCAGCCCATCAGCTTGTGGGCCTTTACTACGTTGAGCACGTTCTGGCGCTGCGCCTCGGGGCTGGGCCACTTCACATAAGCGCCGTAATCGTGGTTGCCGAGAGTCGAGAAAACGCCCAGCGGCGCTTTCACCTTGTTGAAAATATCGATGTACTCATTCACCTCGTCGGCCCGGCTGTTGACCAGATCGCCCGTAAAAAAGACGAGGTCCGGCTTTTCGCCCAGCAGCATATCGACGCCGCCCTTTACAGCCGTTTTGTTAAAGAAGCTCCCCGAGTGAATATCCGACAGTTGAGCGATGGTGAGGCCGTCGAAGCTGCGGGGCAGGTTTTTCAGCGGCAGCGTGATCCGGCGGATGCGGTAATCATGCGCCCCCGAAATAATGCCGTACGAAAAAGCCACCAGCGGGATCGTGCCCGCCGCTACGGCCGTTTTGATCAGGAAATCGGAGCGCGTGATGGTGTTGTCGCGGGGCGGAGCGGCCATATCGACCGTTGTTGATTTGGATGGGCTCAACGTACCACCAACCACCTGCGTCCAGATCCAGCACACAAAGCGAACAATGTCGCCGATGAAGAGGAAAATGACCGAGATGAACTTGGAGAAATAGGTAATGGCCACAAACGACATCAGCATGGTGCGGGTGACGCGCCCGAGCGAATCGACCGGGGCCAGTTGCAGTAACAGGTACGTAGCAACGGTAAGCGCCGATAAGCCCCAGAATGCCCAGCCTACCGCCCGTTGCGTGCTCTCCGACGAAGCCCGTAATAAAAAGCGAATAGCCTGATATACATAAAGATCGATCAGCAGGAAAGCGCCGATCAGCAGAAAACCAACGAGGGTCCGGTTCATGAAGGTGAGTCTGTCGTTTAGGCTTCTACAAAAACACGCAGCCTATTGTTTCGCTGCCACCAAAATCTGGGTCAGATTGGCCAGAAACACAGGGAGCAACCCCCTAGAGGTTGCTCCTGTTGCCTTAATAGTGGATGTAAGCTTATTTTTTCTCGGTGCATCGACCCACCGCAGTAGTTACCTGCGTAGTGGCTGGTCTGGGCACCTTCTTTATGTCATTTGTTGTTGGGATGAACCACCCGTTTACGGGTTATTTACCCATCTACGTAAAAGGTCATATGTTCGGATTGCCGCCTAACCAAAAAATGCGTATCAATTAATACCCAATTGTGGCCCTACCCCTTCGGGTGAATCATAGCCCTTCGCCTGTTTTGACGTACCTTTGTTTTTCTGATTCATTGGCTGGTGGCCGTCGACCGGTAGATATTGGATTTGTCTACTACTCATAGCCTACCACCCAGCATCCAGTATCCAAGATCTCTTTCAGATGAAAGTAACGCTTCAGCAAACCGACCGTTTTGAAGACCGCCACAACGGTCAGTTTGACCAGGATTTTGACCAGATGCTCCACGCCGTGGGTGTCAGCAGCATCGATGAACTCATTGACCAGACCGTACCGGCCAACATCCGGTTACCCCGCCCACTCGACCTACCCGCGCCCAAAGGCGAGCAGGCGTTCCTGAGCGATTTTCGGAAACTGGCCCAACAGAACAAACTCTTTACGTCGTACATCGGGCAGGGGTATTACGACACCATAACACCGAACGTCATCCTGCGCAATATTCTGGAAAACCCAGCTTGGTATACGGCCTACACGCCTTATCAGGCCGAGATTGCCCAGGGCCGCCTCGAAGCCCTGCTCAATTTCCAGACGGTCGTGAGTGACCTCACGGGCATGCCCATTGCCAACGCCTCGCTGCTCGACGAAGCTACTGCCGCCGCCGAAGCCATGACGATGCTACACGGTGTTCGGCCCGCACAACGCAAAAACGCCGAAACGTTCTTCGTATCGGATCGTTGCCACCCGCAAACGATCGACGTGGTACGGACCCGCGCCACCCCGCTCAATATCCGGGTCGTGGTAGGCGATCACCGCCTGGTCGATCTTGTATCGGGCGATGTGTTCGGGCTGCTATTGCAATATCCTGCCACCGACGGGAGCGTCTTTGATTACACCGATCTGATCGCAGCGGCGCAGGAGCAGGGCATTCACGTGGCCGT